>NZ_JBEAHS010000051.1:0-338121 GCF_040062505.1 Klebsiella sp. JN_Kp127 | reverse complement strand
CTACAGGAGCGCGCAGGGAGAATGTAGGCCCGGTAAGGCGCAGCCGCCACCGGGCATTGAAACGAGAAGGTTGCAGAATGCTCATTGCCGGGCGGCGCTACGCTTGCCCGGCCTGGGGGGTTACGGTGCCGGGTGCAGGCCCGGTAAGGCGGGTTACGTAGCGGGTGGAGACAGAATGTTGGCCGGGGTAACAGACGCTGCCGAACGGTTCCCTCTCCCTCCGGGAGAGGGTTAGGGTGAGGGAAACTGGCGTGACACTGTCACCGAACAACCCACTCCTGCAGGGCCTCGGACATCAGTTCGCCGAGCAGCGTGACCGCGGCGGAATGGGGTTCCTGACGCGGGGTTTGTTGCAGACTGACGGCCAGGTTGCCGGGGGATGGCAGTGATCCGCCGGCGGGGCGCAGATTGCCTGGCATGCCGATGCGGGTGCGTACCGTCAGCCCCAGGCCGGCCTGCACCGCCGCCCAGATGCCGCTCAGGCTGTGGCTGACGAACACCACCTGCCAGGGGATCCCTGCGGCATCGAGACAGGCAATAGCGCGGGAACGCATCAGGCACGGGCTGTCGAACATCACCAGCGGCAGCGGCTCGCCGGACGCCAGCCGCGCGCGAACGTCAAAGTCAGGATGCGCAATCCACGCCAGCGGGCAGCGGCCCAGCCCAGGGCCCTGATCTTCGGTTTGCCACAGCAGCGCCAGATCCAGCGTCTGCTCCACCAGCGCCTGGCGCAGCGGGCCATTGCGATCCACCCTGGCGACGATCCGCACCTGCGGATGGTGGCGGGTAAACTGCCCAAGGATCCCCGGCATCAGCGATTCGCCAAAATCTTCCTGCATGCCAAGGTGAATTTCGCCAGTGAGCCGTTCGCCCTGCAGCGCGCGCAGGGTTTCATCATTGAGCGCCAGCAGCCGTCTGGCGTAGCTCATTAGCTTTTCGCCCTCCGCGGTCAGCGCCAGGTGCCGCCCCTGTTTAACCACCAGCGCGGCGCCGCACTGACTCTCCAGCTTTTTGAGCTGGGCGCTGACGGCGGAGGTAGAGCGCGCCAGACGCTGCGCCGCCAGGGCGAAGCTGCCGCACTCCATGCCGGTCACAAAGCTGCGCAGGGCGTCGAGATCGAGGCCGGGTAAGCGTTTCTCCATTAGCATCCTTATTACCGGGACGTTGGATTCTGGCGATTGCCATTATCGGGACCTTACTGTGGCATCGCGGCGGCCAGGCGTCAACGGACCCTGCGGCGAGAAGCGTAGAAGCGCGCGCCAGTCGCGCAGGCAGGCATAAAAAAAACCGATAAGGGAACTTATCGGCTTAGTGCAGGCAGGGCTGGCCGCTGAGCGGGGCGACAGGCGCCGCCTCGCTCAGGCAGATTATTGCGCCAGCAGCTCCTGAGCGGTGCGTTCCACCAGGCTCAGCAGGACCTTCACATCATCCAGCGTCACCACCGGGTTCAGCAGGGTCAGCTTCAGGCAGGTAACGCCGTTGTGCTCGGTCACGCCAACGTTGGCGCGGCCGGAAGCCAGCAGGGCGTCGCCGACGCGCTGGTTGAGCAGGGCGATAGCCGCCGCGTCGCTCTGCGCCATCTGCGCCGGACGGGAACGGAACAGCACGCTCGCCAGCTGCGGCTGCATCACCAGCTCCAGCGTCGGCTGCGACTTCACGTACTCCGCGACGTTTTTCGCCATGGTGACGCCGTGATCGATGATCGCCGCATACTGTTTCTGCCCCAGCGCTTCGAGGCCCATCCACAGCTTCAGGGCATCGAAGCGGCGGGTGGTCTGCAGCGATTTGGAGACCAGGTTCGGCACGCCGTGTTCTTCATCGAACTCGGAGTTCAGATAGGCCGCCTGATAACGCATCAGCTCGTAATGGCGGGCATCCTTCAGCAGGAAGGCACCGCAGCTGATGGTCTGGAAGAACTGCTTGTGGAAGTCCAGGGTAACGGAATCCACCAGCTCCAGACCGTCAAGGTAGTCGCGATACTGCTCAGACAGCAGCAGCGCGCCGCCCCAGGCCGCGTCAACGTGCAGCCAGATCTGATGCTCCGCGGCGATACCGGCGATGTCGCGCAGCGGGTCGATAGCCCCCGCGTCGGTGGTCCCGGCGGTGGCGACGATCGCCATGATCTGTTCGCCGTTAGCCTGCGCCTGCGCAATCTTCGCCTTCAGGTCGGCCACGTCCATCCGCGCGAATTCGTCGGTTTTCACCAGCGTAACCGAGCGGTAGCCGAGGCCCATCAGCGCCATGTTCTTCTGCACCGAGAAGTGGGCGTTTTCCGAGCACAGCACTTTGTACTGGCGGATATCCCCCGGCAGTCCATCCTGCTGGATGGAGTGTCCCTGACGGGCGAAGAAGGCGTCGCGCGCCAACATCAGGCCCATCAGGTTGCTCTGGGTGCCGCCGCTGGTGAAGACGCCGGCGTCGCCTGCCGGATAGCCGACCCGGGCGCGCAGCCACTCGATCAGCTTCATCTCAATGATGGTCGCCGACGGGCTCTGATCCCAGGAGTCCATGCTCTGGTTGGTGGCGTTGATCAGCACTTCCGCCGCCTGGCTAATCACCAGGCTCGGGCAGTGCAGGTGCGCCACGCACTGTGGGTGATGCACCGACAGGCTGTCTTTCAGGAAGTACTCGATCGCACGATCAATCGCCGCCTGGTTACCCAACCCCTGTTCGTTAAATTCAAGGGAGATACGCTCACGCAGTTCGTTAACGCTTTTCCCCTGATACATCTCAGGTTGCTTCAGCCACTGCACAACGGCCTGACTGGTCTGCTCGATAACCTGCTGATAGGCCTCAACGCTCTGCGCCGAACCAGCAAGAATCGGATTCAATGTGGACATGGTGGTCACTGACTCCACTCAGACCGGTTTCACACCGGCGGCCAGCAGGGCCTGTTCAAATTTGTCGAGGAACACATTCAGTTCCGCGTCGCTGATCAGCAGGGACGGCAGCAGGCGCAGCACGCAGCCGTGACGGCCACCGCGCTCCAGAATCAGGCCCGCTTCGAAGCATTTCTTCTGCAGCAGGGCAGAGAGTTCGCCGTCAGCCGGGTAGCAGCCCATGTGATCCTGCGCGTCGTTCGGCTTGACGATTTCGATACCGATCATCAGACCGAGACCGCGAACGTGGCCAATGACCGGGTAGCGCTTCTGCAGCTCCGCCAGTTTGCCTTTCAGCCACTCGCCCTGGGCGGCGACTTTGTCGGCAATGTTGTTGTCGCGCAGGTGGCGCAGGGTGGTCAGGCCGGTAGCCATCGCCAGCTGGTTGCCGCGGAAGGTGCCGGTGTGGTGACCCGGTTCCCAGGCGTCGAACTGCTTTTTAATGCCCAGCACCGCCAGCGGCAGACCGCCGCCAACCGCTTTCGACATCACGATGATGTCCGGCTGAATACCGGCGTGTTCGAAGGCGAAGAATTTACCGGTACGGGCAAAGCCGGCCTGCACTTCATCAACGATCAGCAGAATGCCGTGCTCTTCGGTCACTTTGCGGATGCGCTGCAGCCACTCGACCGGCGCCGGGTTCACGCCACCTTCGCCCTGAACGGCTTCGAGGATCACGGCCGCCGGTTTACGGACGCCGCTCTCCACGTCGTTGATCAGGTTTTCGAAGTAGTAGGTCAGCGCTTTGACGCCGGCTTCGCCGCCGATGCCCAGCGGGCAGCGGTACAGGTGCGGGTAAGGCATAAACTGCACTTCCGGCATCATGCCGTTGACCGCCGCTTTCGGCGACAGGTTGCCGGTGACCGACAGCGCGCCGTGGGTCATCCCGTGATAGCCGCCGGAGAAGCTGATCACCGACGTACGACCGGTGTATTTTTTCGCCAGCTTCAGCGCCGCTTCCACGGCGTCAGCGCCGGAAGGACCGGTGAACTGCAGGCAATACTCTTTCCCTTCGCCCGGCAGGCAAGAGAGCAGGTATTCGGAGAAACGATCTTTTAACGGAGTAGTCAGATCGAGAGTATGTAACGGCAAGCCGCTGGTAATGACACTTTGGATGCTCTGCAATACATCAGGGTGGTTGTGGCCCAGAGCGAGAGTACCGGCGCCGGCGAGGCAGTCCAGGTACTGTTTGTTATCCGCATCCGTCAGCCACACGCCTTCAGCTTTAGTGATAGCCAGCGGTAACTTACGCGGGTAACTCCTGACATTCGATTCGAATTCGGCCTGACGGGCCAAAAAGGTTTCGTTGTTTGCGTCTAATAAATCGGCACGTAAAGTATCAATACGGACTTTATCCGTCATCATATCACTCCCACAACCAGCATTGCGGTTGAACGCTGGTTGAATAATTGGTGTAAGGAATTGAATTGGCATTCATAAAGCGCGCACAATATATGGCTTTTTAAATCCGCATTCAACGTTTTATTGATTGCGTTATTTTGACGTTATTCTTACCGGGGTAAAAATTAACGTAACCTGCTGAATTATAATAAAACAACCCAAGGTAACGATAACCCTTTAAAGTGTAATTATTAGTGAGAAAGTCTCTATATTTTTATTGCCGCTGCGTTAAAGCGCTGACGGAAAGCCTTCCGTCAGCGATAGCAAGAGTCAATGCAGCTCAACCGCATAATTTGTTAAAGGTGTAACTTTTTTCACCAACTTATTGTTATATAAAAACTGTTCGTAAGTGTCGTAGCGCGCTTTATCCAGCGCCGCCGGATCGGCGGCGAACAGCGGCACGGTTTGCAGCCACGCCTGATGGTTAAGCTCGGTCTTCAGCTCCGGATGCGCGGCGGCGAACGCCTCCCAGCTCTCCTGCGGATGCGCGCGCAGGTAGCTGACCCCGGCCTGCAGGGCGGTGAGGAATTTACGGATTTTCGCCTCATGAATCGCGTCGCGGTGGGCGACAATCACCAGCTCGTCATAGGCCGGTACGCCATAATCCTCAACGTTCATCACCACCGGGGCTTTGCCCTGCAGCTTCAGCTCCTGCGCTTCTATATTACGATAACCGCCGATGACCGCGTCCACCTGGCCCGCCAGCAGAGCGCTGGTCAGCTGAAAATTGACGTTGACCAGCTTGATACTGGCTGGATCGATCCCCGCATGCTGCGCCATGGTCGACAGGGTGGCCTGCTCAATGCCGCTGACCGAGTACCCCACCTTCTTGCCTTGCAGATCCGCCGGGGTTTTGATCTGCTTATCCAGGGCGATCACCGTGTTCAGCGGCGAGCCGATCAGGGTGCCCACGCGCACCAGCGGTAACCCTTCGTCAGCGAAGAAGTGCACCTGCGGCTGGTAGGTGATGGCCAGGTCCGCCTGACGGGCGGCCACCATGCGGGGCGGCAGCGCCGGATCCGACGGGGGGACAATCTTGACGTCCAGACCCTGGGCCTTAAAGGCGCCGATCTGCTCGGCCACCATAATCGGCGCATGGTCGGGGTTAATATACCAGTCCAGCACCAGGGTGAGCGGTTCATTGGCCAGCGCGTGACCGCTGAGCAGCGCCGTCAGGGTTGCTCCGGCGAAAAGCGACGTTTTCATCTGTTTTCCTTTATTACTTCATGATTATTCCGGCGACCAGTCGATCAGCCGGTGCAGCAGGGTGTCTACCGCCAGCCACAGGAAGAGGGTCAGCAGTACTAAAATAAACAGCGCGGCGAAGCAGATATCGGTTTGCAGCCGCGCGTTGGCATTGAGCATGACGTAGCCCAGCCCCTCGGCGGAGCCGACCCATTCGCCGATAATAGCGCCGATGGGGGCCACCGCCGCCGCCATGCGCAGGCCCGAGCCCAGCGCCGGCAGGGCGGCCATCAGGCGGACATGCCGCAGCTGAGCGCCGAAGGAGGCGTTCATACTGCGCGCCAGATCGAGATACTCGTGGTTGACCCGTCGCAAGCCGTCAAAGAAGGCGGACGTGACTGGAAAGAAAATCACCAGCACCGCCATCGCCACTTTGGCGCTCATGCCAAACCCCAGCCACAGCACCAGCAGCGGGGCGAGGGCAAAGACCGGGATCGCCTGACTGGTGAGCACCAGCGGCATCAGCCAGCGCTGCAGGCGCGGGGAGAGGATCATGCCCAGCGCCAGCGTGACGCCGAGCGCCACCCCCAGCGCCAGGCCGCTGAGGATCTCGCTGAGGGTAATCAGCGTGTGCCAGCCGAGATAGGCGCGATTGATCCACAGCGCCTCGGCGACCGCCGCCGGGGAGGGTAAAAGAAAGTGCGGAATGCCGCTGCGGCTGGCCAGCCCCCAGAGAAGCATCAGTCCGCAGAACACCATGCCGCCGCGCCAGAGACGTCCAGTCATGAGTGGGCCCTCATCAGCTGCTGCAGCAGCGCCGCCTGGGCGTTCAACAGCTCGGGCGCATCCGGCGCGCGCGGAGGCGCGCCGGTGAGGTGATGGCTGTCGTCGATCTCCCCGTCGGCGGCCGAGAGGACCAGCAGACGGTGGCTCAGCCGGCAGGCTTCCAGCGGATCGTGGGTGATCAGCACCACCGTGCGCCCCGCCAGTAGAGTGGCTGCGAGGGTCTGAATGCGCGTGCGGGTGAGGGTGTCCAGCGCTGAGAAGGGCTCATCCATCAGCACGATGGGCCGGTCCTCATACAGGGTGCGGGCCAGCGCGGCGCGCTGACGCATCCCGCCGGAGAGCGTCGCCGGCCGGGCGTCGGCGCAGGAGGCGAGCTCCACCTGTTCAAGCAGGGTGGCGACCCGGGCGTGATCCACTTTCTCACCGCGCAGCCGCGCGCCGAGGGCGACGTTCTCCCGAACGCTCAGCCAGGGGTAAAGCAGGTCTTTCTGCCCCATCCACGCCAGGCGGCCGGGTATCGGCTTTCCGTCGCTGGCGACCACTTCCCCGCGGGTGGCGGGGGCCAGGCCGGCCATGACCCGCAGCAGGCTGGTTTTACCGGCCCCGCTGGCGCCGAGCAGCGACACCCACTGGCCGCCGGGGACCGTCAGCGACAGGTTGTCGAACAGGCGGCGGTCGCCGAAATGGAGGCTCAGCTTACGGACCTCGATACCTGGCGCCGTCACGCCCTGGACTCCGACGCGGCGTTAAGCCCCATCTGCCAGAACTGCGCCTCCAGGCGGGTGGCGGTGGTGAAGATGTCGCTCAGCCCGGCGAGGCGGGCCTCGCTTCCGCGCTGTTGCCACACGGTCTCCAGCAGCGCCAGCGCGGCGCTGACGCCCTGCAGATAGCCTTCATCGCCATAGTTTCGGATCCACGAGGCGTAAGGATTATCCTCCAGTCGGGTGGCGGGGTGATGCAGCAGGCCCAGACCGATTTCGGCGTAACCCGCCACGCAGGGCATCAGGGCGACCAGCAGATCCAGCGCGTCGCCTGAATGACCGATATCCAGCACGTAGCGGGTGTAATTGATGGTTTCTGGCGCTTCGGGCTGGGCGGCCATCTCCGGTTCGCTAATGCCCCACTGGGCGCAGTAGCCGACGTGCAGCGGCACTTCGTTAAGGATGGCGTTCATGGAGGCGGCCGCGGCGCGCATCTCCGGCAGCGTGCGCAGTTTACTCACCAGCAGCGCGTAGCTGCGGGCGAAATGGATCAGAAACAGATAATCCTGGGTCAGATAGCGACGGAACGCGCTTTTCGCCAGGGTGCCTTCGGCAAGCTGCTGAACGAAAGGGTGCGCCACATAGTGCTGCCAGTCAGCGGCGGCCAGCTGGCGTAAACGGCCATAAAGACCTTGGCTAAACGCGGGAACAATCACAGGACCTCCATTTATGCAGGGGAGATCCGGGCGTGCAGGGGTGTGAACAGGCAATGGCGGTAATGCTGGCAAAATTGCCGACCCGTCCCTTCGCTGGCATGACCCAGATCAGGTTCAAAGGGTTCGGCTTGCGCCATCTCAGCCCTCACGGGACACCCCTCGGTAGCGCTATGTTATACGACATTCACCTTATGAATACAATCATCGCGCCGACCGGCGGCGCAAAGGCGTTTTTCTGTGACGGCCAGCTCTTTTTTGTACAAAAATACCCGAAAAACAGGCCGCTGCGCGTTGGTGAGGGTTCTCCGGTTACGTTATATTTTCATTATTCCGATGTAATAATCCTGTTCGCCACGCGTGTCGTGCGCGCCCCAACGCCCTGGAGTGAGCATGAAATTCCCGCTGTCCGCGCTGGCGCTTCTGTTCCTGTTGTGCCCGCCTGGCGATGCCGCCGATCTCTTCGATGCGGAAGATAGCATGCTCGACATGAGTCAATATCTGGCGGAAAACCGTTACGGTTTTCTGCCGGTGCCGCTGGCGATAACCGAGCCGGCGATCGGCTATGGCGGCGGACTGTTTGGCCTGTTTTTACACGGTAAAGGCAGCCGGGAGGGCGGGCAGTTTATTCCTCCGCCGCTCACCGCTTTCGGCGGGGCCGCCACGCAGAATGGCACCTGGTTTATTGGCGGCGGCCATCGTCACACCTGGCGGCATGATCGCATTCGTTACCTGGCGGGAGCCGGCTACGCTAACGTCAATCTGGATATCTATTCCGGCGATACCGGCGGCTTCAGCCATGCTAAACCGGTGCAGACGCAGACCAAAGGGGTCGCCGCGCTGCAAAAGCTGCTGTTTCGCGTGGGCGATACGCCGGTGTTCCTCGGAGCCTCCCAGGTGTATGCCCGGGCGGATGTCGCTTTCGATAATCCGCGGGTCAACCGGGTCTGGCAGCAGGTGCTCGGGCAAAACAGCACCTCTTCGGCGCTGGGGGTGGTGGCGGAATATGACACTACCGATAATATTTTCTATCCTCAGAGTGGGTTAGCGCTGAAGGGCGAATATCGGTTTTTCCGTTCGCTGCTCGGGGGCGATTATCACTACAACACGTTTTCGCTGGACGGGAAGGTGTTTATTCCGCTCAGCCAGACGCTGACCCTGGCGGTCGCGGGCAATTATCAGTCCTTAACCCACCATGATAAGCACCTGATGCCGATGGCGCGTCCTTACATCGCGCTGCGTGGGATTTCGCGCTACCGCTATCAGGGCGACTACGTGGCCACGGCGCAAACCCAGCTGGCCTGGGCCGTCACTCCGCGCTGGATCCTGCAGGGATTCGTTGGCGCCGGGAGCGCGGCGGACGCGGCGGAAACACTATGGGAACAGTCAGAGGTGGCATGGGGGGCCGGTTTTCGTTACCTGATCGCGCGACAGTACGGTTTGCGTACCGGGATTGACGTGGCGTTCAGCGAGCATGAGCAGGCGGTCTATTTCAATGTCGGTTCGGGTTTATAACTACACATGAGAACAAAAATGAGAGCATCCGGCGCGGTGTTAACGCTGCTGTTAGCGACCTGGGGCACGTCGGCTGCGGAGCCGGACGAGAGCGACAGCTATTTTCCGATCTGGGGCGATGAGGCTCGCGCCAGAGGATATTCCATTCCGTTACCCTACGGCGTCAACCTGAGCTATATGAATATCCGCCAGGATATCATGGTCGACAGTATTACCTTTTCCGGGCTTAAGCTCGGCAATCATCCCATTCCCAGCGATATGTTCGCCATCGATGCCGGACACACCCGCGAGAAAAGCAAAACCGAAAACCTGCGCCTGGATATGTGGGTCTTTCCGTTCCTCAACGTATACGGACTGGTGGGGCATACCCGCGGGTCGTCCGTCTCCCAGGTATCAGTGGATTCAGACCCGTCGCAGTTTCGCGGCCTGGATCGGGCCATCGCCGGCGCGGTTCACCAGCTTTATCAGAGCGGGAAGTTGCAGGATATTGATTTTAAGCTTGATTTTAAAGGGACCACCTGGGGGGCCGGCTTTACGCTCGCCGGCGGCTACGGCAACTGGTTTGGGTTAGTGGATACTAACTATACCCGCACCGACTTCGATATCCTCGACGGCAGCATTTCGGCGGTCACCGTCTCGCCGCGCGTCGGCTACCGTTTCAGTTTTCAGGGGATCGACGGGCCGTCCCATCTCAGCCTGTGGGTCGGGAGCATGTATCAGGACGTGCAGCAGGAGTTTAAGGGCGATCTCGCCGACCTGCACATGCCGCCAGAGCTGCAGCCCCTTATTGCCGCGGTCAATAAAGACGGCGAGGGCAAATTCGACGTTAAGCAGAAGCTTACCTCGCCGTGGAATATGCTTATTGGCGCCCAGTATGAGGTCACCAAAAACTTTAACGTGCTGACTGAATTCGGTTTTAACGACCGCAACAGCTTCTTTGTCTCCGGTGAATACCGTTTTTAACTAAAACTGCAGGCGCCGTCTGCCGGTAAGATGCGCGCTCTTTTGTTGCTGTGGAGAGGCTGTTGATGCGTAAAGCCTTATGGCTGTTATTCGCGCTGGCGCTGCCGGCGCTGGCGCAGGACCCGGTGTTGCCCGCCGTGACGGCGATCCATCCTGCGCCCACCCTGGGCGAGCTGTCGCCGCCGGAATCGCTGCGGCCATGCTGCGCCTTTGGCTACGACCTGCACGTGCGGGCGGTGGGCATTCCGATCCCGGTGTATCAGATTGGTAACGTGCTGACCCTGGATACCCTGGGCAAGCACCATTACAACGACAGCGCGCTCGGCGCGGTGAAAAATCTGCTGGGGCTGAGCGAGGAGCAGAACGGGCTTATCTATACCCGTCGCGGCGGGTTTATCGATATTGCCCATGTGCGCGACACGGCGGATTACACCTTTTATCTGTTCAATCGCATTTCGCCGACGCTGGGCCAGGCGGGGCGCATATTCTACAGCGAAGAACTTGGCGTGCGCCGCGTTCAGCTCAATGCCTTTACGCCGCCGGCGGGGGTCAGGCAGCGCTATCAGTTGGCGGCCTGGCTCGCCGGGCATCTGGCCTTCGAAATCGCCCAGTGGCATGAGATCGCCCAGTGGTATGGCTTCCAGTCAGTGCCCGGGTTTTCAGAGGAGATCTCCGCGTTTTCGCCGGAGGATCTCTACTCCAACTTACTGGGCGCCAGGCTGGCGATTAACGTCATCCTTAGCGGCCACGGCGGGTCGGTGGAAGCGTATAACCGGGCCATGGAGGCGGCGCTGAAAAAGGCGCTGACCCGGCTGATGGTGGCCACGCGAGGGGAGACGGAAGCGATGTTCCAGCGGATCGATGGCGACTGGTGGAACAGTCGCCGCCGGGTGCCGGATAAGTTTCTGGTGCTGAAGCGTAATTACGATCTGCAGGAAAACCGGCTGCCGACGCCGGTCCCTTTCGAAACCATGCCGCCATATCGCCTGACCATGCCGGCGCAGGTGGGGGGATTCCGCTTGCGCGACCTCGGCGAGCTGCAGATCTATCCGGGGCACGATATGCAGGCGCTGCCGGTTCCTGAGCAATACTATGGCGCTGCCGCGTTTCAGGGGCTGGCCGATCGTGCCCGCGAGGCCGATAAAACCCAGCTGGCGCGCATTGAGAAGTAGCGAGAAAGGCTCAGGGCGAGGCCCTGAGCCGGCGAATTAGCGGAAGTTGACCCAACAGGCGCCGTTGTCGGCAGAGCGTACGCAGTTTTCCACCCAGCGGACGCCGAACGCCCCGGCGCGGGCGTCCGGATACCAGAAGTCCGCCAACAGCGCCTCGTCACGCCGGTCAGCGGCGTCCATGGCGATGGCGAAGCGGCGATAGAGATTCGACCAGGCGTCGAACAGCCCCTCCGGGTGGCCACCGCCGATGCGATCGTCCTGGCGCGCCAGCGGATCAAGATAGCCCATGCCGCGCTCCAGAACGCGCGCCGGTTCGCCCTGCACCTCGTAGCGCAGCTGGTTGGGCTGTTCATCCCACCATTCAAGACTGGCTTTTTCCCCCACGATGCGCACCTTTTGCCCGTGCATGGAGCCGCAGTTAACGGCGGAGCTCCACAGCGAGCCGACGGCGCCGTTGTCATACTCCATCAACACATGCGCGTTATCTTCCAGCGGGGCGCGGCTTTTGACGAAGCTTTGTCTGGCGCACATCAGCCGGGCGATCTTCAACTGCGGGGCCATGGTTTCGACCAGAAACAGCGGGTGAGTGGCAAGATCCCCCAGCACATAGCTGGGGCCGACGAAGCGGGGATCGACCCGCCAGCGGGTACTGGCGTTTTCCTGCTCCACCGGCTGGGCGTGGAAGCCATGAGCAAACTGCATATTGACGATACGGATGTCGCCCAGCAGTCCGTCGGCGATCATCTGCCGGGCCTGCAGGATCATCTGATGGCCGGCATAGCCGTAGGTCACGCCGATGATCTTACGCTGCCGCTGGCTGAGGGCCACCAGTTCCTCCGCCTCTTCGCTGCTGAAGCACAGCGGCTTTTCACACACCACGTGCAGCCCGGCCTCCAGCGCCGCCCGACAGATGGCATAGTGGGTGTTATTCGGCGTGGCAATCGATACGGCCTGAATACCGTCCGGGCGGGCAGCCTCGCCGCGAAACAGACTCTGGTAATCGGCGTAACAGCGTGCGGGATCCACCCCCAGCTGTTGGCCGAACTGGCGCCCGCGATCGGCATCAATATCAAAGGCGCCGGCCAGCAGCGCAAAGGTGTTATCGCGCAGGGCGGCAGAGCGGTGAATATAGCCGATTTGGCTGCTGCCGCCGCCGCCGACCATGCCCCAGCGCAGGGTGCGGTCGAGCGGTCTTAAACCGTTAATCATGGGGTTCTCCTGTCAGAATCCGACGCCGCGCAGATAGCGCAGGCTCTCCGTGACCGCCTGCAGGCTGCCTGCGGCATGGCGCGGATCACGCTCTTGTTCAATGGTTATCCAGCCCTGATAGCCGCGGCGGGCAAGAAAATCGTTAATGGCCGGGTAGTCAATGGCGCCGCTGCCGAGCGGGCACATCACCCCTTCGGCGCAGGCGGTGAAAAAGTCGATGCCTTCGGCGATGGCGCGCTGGTAAACCTGCGGATCCACATCCTTGAAGTGCAGGTAGTCGAGCCGCGCGTAATAGCGATCCAGCCAGGTGAGCGGATCCATTCCGGCGTAGTAGAGATGCCCGGTATCCAGACACAACCCTGCCACGTCGTGCGGGATAGCGTTGGCCAGCCGCTCGATTTCATCGGCAAATTCGATGCAGCCCCCGGCGTGGGGATGGATAACCGCCCGCACGCCGTACTCCCGCCAGGCGAGGGTGCTGAGGGCGGTAATGTGCGCCATCATCCGCTGCCAGTCTGCATCATTGAGGCGCGGAGCCAGCGCGCTGCGTCCGGCAAAGCGCGCCCGCTCGGGGTTGCCGAAGTCGATAATCACCATATAGGGCGGCTGGAAAGGGTGTCCCGGGATGGGGTCGGCGGCCGGAGCCTGCGACAGATTGCGGCAGATTTGATGGGTCAGCGCCTCCAGAGTGGGATAATGGTCTTCGCTCACCAGATCGTCAAAGATCGTCCCGGCGACCAGCGACAGCTGATGCTGTTCCAGCGCCGCGCGCAGGCTGGTCGGGTCGGTGGGCAGGTAGCCCCACGGGCCGAGCTCGATGCTGCGATAGCCGGCCTGCGCCGCCTCCTTCAGCACGGTAGCCCAGGCGGGAAGGTCAGGGTTTTTCGGGTCATCCACGCCCCAGCTGCAGGGGGCGTTGGCGATAGGATAGGTCATGTCGGCTTCCTTTTATCACAGGGGATGCCGCTGAGTATTGAATGAAAATTTCATAGTCAACAATGTTGGAATGATAATTTTATGATGGCCGTCATGATTTGCATTGAGGTTGTTTTTGATAGTTATTTATCAAAATGAGTCCAGGCGTGGTCCAGGCGTGAGGCCGCCCCGTCGGCGACGGGGCGGGCGTTTACATATTTTCTTTGGTGATGATATCGAAAGGCTGAGGGTGCGAAATCACTTCGCTGGGCGGCCGCGAAACGGCTTCCGTCATGGCGCGCAGGGTGGCGGCGGCAAAGTCATCCAGCCGGTGGTTGAGAATGACATCGATGGTGCCATCGATCAGCGCCAGTTCACTGTCGCTTAGCGGGCCATGGCAGACCAGGGTGACGGCCTGCTGGCGGCCGCTGTCGCGCAGCGCCCCGACAATCCCTTCAATGCCGCCGCAGGGAGCATAGATCGCCTGCAGGGCCGGGTACTGGCTGAGCAGCTGTTCCGTTACGCTTCTGGCGATATCCGCCCGTTCATGGCTGCGAACCGGCTCAAGGATCTGCTGCCCTTTACCCTGCTCGCGCAGACAGGAGCGGAAGCTGATCTCACAGCTTTCCTGACAGGTAAAACGATTATCGCCAATGATAATGGCTATTTCGCCTTCGCCACGGCATAAGCGGTCGATAAACCAGGCGGCGGTGCGCCCGGCTTTTTGGTTATCAAGGCCGATATAGCCGCTGCGCTGGGGAACTGACAGATCCGAAAGCAGGGTGAATACGCGAACGCCGCGGGCGGCGGCCCGGCCCACCGCATGGCGAATCAGCGGGTGATCCAGCGCCACCAGGCCGAGCACCTCCACCTCATCGCTGAGCCGGTGAATGGCCTGGGCCATCGCTTCCACCGCATCAATGGCAAAATGCAGGATCGTCGGCGTCTCGCCCGCCGGCAGCCACGGCGCGGCCTCTCTTGCGAGCGCCCTCGCCAGCGGCAGGTAGAAGGAGTGGGTCTCCTGCAGCAGAATAAAGCCCATCCTGACGGTAACCGGCGCTTTGCCGGCGGCCAGGCGATAGTGCGGCTGTTCGAGCGTAAACCCCAGCCGCCGGGCGGCCTCCAGCACGCGGTACGCGGTAGATTCTTTCACTGCCGCGCGCTTGTTGAGTACCCGGTCGACGGTGGCCACGCCGACGTTGGCTTCGCGCGCAATGTCGGTAAGCGTGATCTTGCTGGCGGATTTTTTCACTGTGATGACCATTGAAAATGAGCGTTATGATAGAAACTATCATGGTAACGCTGAGCAGAACAACGGCCATCTGCGTGCCACGGCACAAGCCTGCCCCCCTGCAGCGTAAAGTGTGACGGGTATACACAGTCTGTGATCAAAAGCGACTACCCGTTCTGGCATTGCTGCTATGCTATTGAAATAAAATTAATAATAAAGGCAGTGTCTCCTCTGTCGGTTAAACCGTGCGCAAAGTCGCTCCGGGTGGGCGTCGCAGGGCCAGGAACCGACTATACTTGCCGCGCATGCGCGTAATGACGGTTACTCGATTATTTTTGCTATCACTTTATGCCAGCGTCAGGGCTGCACTGAACGATGTGCCGTTCCGCGCCGGGAGTGGGTCGGTTTGGGGCCTGTATGTTATTAAAAGAACTGGCTGTTTTTGATGTATTAAGCACCCCGATCTGGGTAGTCCATCCTTTTACAGAGTGTGTGGTCTATGCCAATCAGGCTTCCCGGACGCTGAGCGGCGATATGTCGCTGAATGAGATGCGCAACGGTATCTATTCCACCTGCCCGGAAACGCAGCTGCAGCATTATTTGCGCTATCTCGACGCCATGACTGAGATATTTGAAGTCTGGACGCTGCAGACCGCCAAAGGGTTGCAGTCGGTATATTGTAAAACCACCCTGGTGGAGACCGAGGACAGCGGCACCTTACTGTTATTCGAAGCGGTGAAGCTGCTCGCGCAAAATCAGTCGATTCATACCGGCTCTCGCCGCTACCAGCGGCGGAACAATGGCTTTTTTGCCCGCTTTTTTATGACCAATACCGCGCCGATGCTGTTGATCGATCCTCAGAAAGAGGGCCGGATTGTCGATGCCAATATTGCCGCGCTGCGCTTTTATCATTATTCCGATGAGGAAATGCGCAATAAACATACCTGGCAAATTAATACCCTGGGCCGGGATGTGATCCCCATTATGAATAACATTGCCAATATGCCCGGCGGGCATAAGCCGCTTAATTTTACTCATATTCTGGCTGACGGCTCGCTGCGCCATGTTCAAACCTATGCCGGGCCGGTGGTGCTGTATAATATCCGGCTGATGTTATGCATCATTCACGATATCACTGAAGAAGTGCATCTGAAAAAAGAGCTGGAATTTTCCGCCGCCCACGATCCCTTAACCGGACTGTTAAATCGCCGCGAATTTTACCGGCTCGTCGACGCGCCGTCGTTTATCGCCCATGGTTTTTGTCTGTTGTTAATCGATATCGATCATTTCAAGAGTATTAATGATATTCACGGTCATCAAAAAGGCGATGAAGTTCTGCTGGTGATCTCCCGCATTCTGGAAACCTCGGTGGACCGTGAAGATAAGATATATCGCTGGGGAGGCGAGGAGTTTCTGCTCTTTTTGCCCCATTCGCCGATCGCCCGCGCGCTGATGGTGGCGGAGGCGATCCGCCAGGCGGTCAGCGAATATCAGACGCTGTCGGTCACCGTCAGCATCGGCGTCGCCGAGCATCATGATGGCGAAGCGATTGATCAGCTGTTTTACCGCGTCGATAAAGCGCTGTATGCGGCGAAAAATGACGGGCGCAACCGGGTAACGCGCATGCCTTTTGACAGTGCGGAACTGTTGCGCAATAGCGGTGGCGCAGCCTGATTCGCGCTCGCCGACTATACTGAGGATGAGCCAGCCTGTTGTAACGGGTGGTAATAAGATTAGCCTGTGTTTGAGGTGGCAAACAACGTATGGTGCGTCTTCTCGTTCTGCTGTCGGTAGTCTCTCTTTCTGCGCCGACGACGCTGGCGGCGGACGGGCACGCGATTAAACAACGTGCCGATGCGGTATTGACCTTGATGAGCTATACCGTGGTTCCCGACGTGACCGCCAGCGATCTCAACATCGGTTCCGGCAGCAACGATAAACACAACCTGACCATCACCCAGTTTGGCGGCGGAGCGACCCTGAGCGAGTCGTTTCCTCTTTACCTCGAAGGCACAATGGGCTACAGCCGTTACGACCCGCGATTCGTCGTCAGCAATGGCCAACAGACGCGGAATGTGCCGACCAAATGGAACAGTCTGACCACCACCGGCGGCGTCGGCTGGGATTTTTCGCTGCACCGTGACAGCCTCGGAGGTAACCTGGTGCTGCGGCCGATCGTCAATGTGATGCTCGGCACCCTGGCCAGCGATGTACGCCTTGGCCGCTGGGTCATAGAGCGAAAAACCAACGCCGATCTGCAGTTTCTTGACGGCGGACGCTTCAACGCCTGGGGGCTGGGCGGGGCGCTGATGCTGGATTATGAACGCTTCTCCGCCACCCAGGATATTGATGCCGAACTGCGTTACTCCTATATGCGTCTGCAAAGTTTCGGCAGCAGCGCCGAGGTGGTGCAGGGCGAAGCCAGCGCGGAGAACCTCGGCCTGTATCTGCGCCGCCGCGCGCCGATCGCTGACTGGACGCTGCTGGGCAACCCGCTGCGCTACGTGCTGGAGGGCGCGCATACTGAATTTATCGGCGACCAGCGAGGGGCGCTGGGTTTTACCGGTTTGACCTCCCTGGGGGTTGGTCTCGAACTGGACAGCAGTAAATACCCGGTCTTTATCACCCGCACCCGGCTGGTGGCGCGCTATATGTTCGGCAATAACACCACGGGCTATGGCCTCGGCCTGGCGATGAGTTTTTGAATGCCGCTAACCCAGCCAGCGCCATCTCCCTTTTGGAGAGGGCCAGGGCGAGGATCAATCCTGACACCACACCCGCTCGCCGTTCACCCACGTCTCGCTGATATTGCGCTCATCGCCCAGGGTCATCAGTACGAACAGCTGCTCATAAATATCATGGCAGCGGCCCATCCGCAGACGCTGCAGCGGAGTGACCGCCGGGTCAATGACCACAAAGTCGGCCTCTTTGCCCGGCTGAAAATTGCCAATCTTCTCTTCCAGCCGCAGGGCGCGCGCCCCGCCGAGAGTGGCGTGATAGAAGGCCTCGCTGGCGCGCAGGCGATAGCTCTGTAGTTGTCCTACCTTGTAGGCCTCACCCAGCGTTCGCAGCATGCTGAAGGTGGTCCCGGCCCCGACGTCGCTGCCGATGCCCATCCGCACCCGGTGCTGCCAGCAGGCGGGCAGGCGGAACAGCCCGCTGCCGAGGAACAGATTCGAGGTCGGACAGAAGGCAACGGCGGACCCGGTGTCATGCAGGCACTGCCACTCGGCATCATCAAGATGGATCCCGTGAGCGAATACGCTGCGTTCGCCGGTGAGCTGGTAATGATGATAAACATCCAGATAGCGTGCATGCTCCGGCCACAGCTGTTTAACCCAGGCGATCTCCTCCCGGTTTTCACTGAGATGCGTCTGCAGCCAGGTATCGGGAAACTCGGCCCGCAGACGCTGCACCGCCTCCAGCAACGCCGGCGTCGAGGTGGGGGCAAAGCGCGGGGTGATGGCATACCCCAGCCTGCCGCGCTGATGCCAGCGGCGGATCAGCGTCCGGGTCTGCTCGTAGCTTTCCCCGGCGGTTTCGCACAGATAGTCGGGCACATGGCGATCCATCATCACTTTTCCGGCGATCAGGCGCATATTAAGGCGCAGCGCTTCGCTGAACAACGCCTCCACCGAGGCCGGATGCAGGGTACAAAACACCAGCGCGGTGGTGGTGCCATGGCTAATCAGCTGATTGACAAAAAACTGCGCTATCTCCTGGGCATACTCCGCATCGGCAAACTGGCTCTCCACCGGGAAGGTGTAAGTGGTAAGCCACTCCAGCAGCTGTTCGCCAAAGGCGCCGATCATCTCAGTCTGCGGATAGTGGACATGGGCATCGACGAACCCCGGCAACAGCAGCTTACCCCGCAGGTCAACATAGCCCTTCAGCGGATGCAGAAAGGCTTCACCCTCCAGCCATGGCAGCAGCGTAACAATTTTCCCGTCCTGCAAGAACAACAGGCCATCATTGAGATAGCGGGCCTGGGCGGCCACCTCATCCGGCGTCTCCGCCACGCCGGCGATATCAAAAAATGCACCGCGCACCGCGGTCTGGTAATCCATCATCGAACCTGCCTTCTCTTAACGCTCAGGGAATAGTGATAAACAGCAAGATTGGTGCCAGTTTGCAGCCTGCCGCGGCCAGGCGCCGCGGCAGAAGGGGAAGGTTACTCTTTTTGCGCCACCGCGCCGGAGCGGAAGGCGGCTTTCGCCGCCACTTCACGCTCGTCGCGAGCCAGCCAGCGGTAGGTGGTCGCGCCGAGGAAGACGCCGATAAACCAGCTGAAGTTCGCCACTTCGTGCAGGGCCGGAATAAAGCTGATAATCAGCCCCAGGCCCACCGACGGCAGCAGGGCGGCAATGGCTTTCGGGTTAAAGCCGTTGCGGTACCAGTATTTACCCTTCGGCGTATCGTCAAACAGGTCGTCCACCGACACCCGGCCGCGTTTGATCAAATAGAAGTCGGCGATCAGGATGCCAAACAGCGGGCCAATAAAGGCGCCCAGCACGTCGAGGGTATAGTGGATCAGTTCCGGTGAGTTAAACAGGTTCCACGGCGTCAGAAGTATCGACCCCACCGCGGCGATCATCCCGCCGGCGCGGAAGCTGATTTTCTGCGGCGCGCAGTTGGAAAAATCGAAGGCCGGCGAGACAAAGTTAGCCACGATATTGATGCCGATGGTGGCGGTGATCATGGTCAGCAGGCCGATGGCCACCGCCAGATCGTTGCCCACGCGGCTGACGGTTTCAATCGGGTCGGTGATCATTTTGCCGAACAGCGACTGGGTGCCGGAGACAATCACCACGGTGACCACCGAGAACAGCAGGAAGTTAAACGGCAGTCCCCAGCGGTTGCCGCGGCGGATCTCGCCCATGCTTTTGCCGTAGCGGGAAAAGTCGCCGAAGTTAAGCAGCGGCCCGGAGAAGTAGGAGACGACCAGGGCCGTGGCGGTGATCATCTGCCAGGTCTGCTCTCCGGCGCTCAGGGATTTGCTGGCGAGGGTAAAGGAGATCCCGTCGAGACCGGTCTTGTATACAATCCAGCCCGCCAGGGCCAGCATCACCACATAGACCGCCGGACCGGCGATGTCGATAAAACGCTTGATGGCGTTCATGCCGTGCCAGAAAACCATCGCCTGCAGCAGCCACATGGTGGCGAAGCACAGCCAGCCGAGCGTCGACAGCCCGAGGAAACTGCTGACGGTCAGCGAGGCAAGGGAGGGCCAGAACTTGAGCAGGACCAGCATCAGGGCGTTTGCCGCCAGATAGGTCTGAATACCGTACCAGGCGAAGGCGATCAGCCCGCGGATCACCGCCGGGATATTGGCGCCGAAGACACCGAACGCCTGGCGACAGATCACCGCGTAAGGCACCCCGGCCATCTGGCTGGGCTTCGCCACCAGGTTAGCGCACAGCTGTACAATACAGATGCCCACCAGCAGGCAGAGCAGAACCTGCCAGCTGGCCAGTCCAAGCGTAAAGAAGCTTGCCGCCACCACGTAGCCGCCCATGCTGTGCACGTCCGACATCCAGAATGAAAAGATATTGTACCAGCTCCAGTTCTGGTCGCGGGTGGGCGCCAGATCGTCATTACATAGCCGCGGACTGTAGCCGGCGGCCGCCTCGTGAGTCTTCGTCTGCTGCGTGTGGGATGAATGTGGCATGAAACCTGCTCCTCTGAATGAAAACCCTTTTGATATGGATTGCTGAGGCTATTGCAGGATCCAGGCCAGAATGATGAATCTTGTATACAAAAAATAAATTTTATGTATACGATCTGCTATCGATAAGTGAAACCGGAGTGGGTTAATGAATAATGAACATCGTCTCCAGGCCGCGCCAGCGCTGCAGGATAAGGACGAAAGCATTTACCAGGCGCTGATGACGGCTATCGTCGAACATCAGCTGCCGCCGGGCAGTAAACTGCCGGAAGAGGCGCTGGCGGAAGTATTCGCCGTGAGCCGCACCGGCATCAGAAAGGTGCTGCAACGACTCGCCGCTGTGCAACTGGTCACGTTAACGCCCAAACGTGGTGCACACGTCACCAGCCCGAGCGTGGAAGAGTCCCAGGCGATCTTTCGCACCCGGGCGCTGCTTGAGGTCGCTAATCTGCCCGATGTGATCGCGCGCTGTCAGCCGCCGCATCTGGCGGCGCTGGAGAACATTATCCAGCGTGAACAGCAGGCCCATGAGGCGCACGACGGCCCGGCGGCGATCCGCCACTCCGCTGACTTTCATATTCAGCTGCAGGCTATCTCCGGCAACCCGGTACTCACCGAGATGGTGACCCGCCTCAGCCAGCGCTCCTCGTTAGTGATTGCCGCCTGGGGCGCACCCTGGCGCCAGGGCTGCCGCTGCGACGATCACCAGCAGCTGGTCGGTTTGCTGCGGGATAAAGCCCTGCAGCCGCTTAGCGAGGCGCTGATGCACCATTTTGATCATATTGTCGCCAGCCTGTGCTTCGAGCGCGATGGCGTCAGTCTGCCCGATTTTTCCCGGCTGTTCGCCGGCCACAAGGAGTCGTGATGTCTTCCGTTTGTATACAAGTGATCAACCCCAACACCAGCCTGGCGATGACCGAAACGATAGGCGCCGCCGCGCGTGCGGTCGCCGCGCCTGGCACCGAGATCCTTGCGGTCTGTCCCCGCGCCGGCGTGCCGTCAATAGAGGGCCACTTTGACGAAGCCATCGCGGCGGTCGGCGTGCTGGAGCAGATCAGGGCCGGACGCGAGCAGGGAGTGGATGGGCATGTGATCGCCTGCTTCGGCGACCCGGGGCTGCTGGCGGCGCGCGAGCTGGCTCAGGGGCCGGTGATCGGCATTGCGGAAGCGGCGATGCATATGGCGACGATGGTCGCCACCCGGTTCTCCATTGTGACCACGCTGCCGCGCACGCTGATCATCGCCCGCCATTTGCTGCACCAGTACGGATTTCATCAACACTGCGCGGCGCTGCACGCCATTGATTTACCGGTGCTGGCGCTGGAAGACGGCAGCGGCCTGGCGCAGGAGAAAGTGCGTGAGCGCTGCATCCGCGCGCTGAACGAGGATGGCAGCGGGGCGATTGTCCTTGGCTGCGGCGGGATGGCGACGCTGGCGCAGGAGCTGACCCGCGAGCTGCGGGTGCCGGTGATCGACGGCGTCAGCGCGGCGGTGAAGATGGTCGAGTCGCTGGTCGCGCTGGGGCTGGCGACCAGCAAGCACGGGGACTTAGCGTTCCCGGAGAAAAAAGCGTTAAGCGGACAGTTTCAGTCGTTAAATCCATTTTAAAAGGGGCAGGAGATGGTTGAGAACCAGGAACACTATCCTCGCGATCTGCGAGGTTATGCAGGGCAGCCGCCGCACGCGCGCTGGCCGGGCGGGGCGCGGATCGCGGTGCAGTTCGTCCTTAACTATGAGGAAGGCGCTGAGAACCACGTCCTGCATGGCGATGCGGGTTCGGAACAGTTCCTGTCCGATATTATCGGCGCCGCCAGCTACCCGGCGCGCCATATGTCGATGGACTCTCTCTATGAATACGGCAGTCGGGCCGGGTTCTGGCGCATCCATCGCGAATTTAGCCAGCGCGGGCTGCCGCTGACGGTCTTCGGCGTGGCGATGGCGCTGGCGCGGCATCCGGAGATTGTGGCGGCAATCAAGGCCGCGGATTACGATGTGGTCAGCCACGGCTGGCGCTGGATCCACTATCAGCACATGGATATCGCCGAGGAGCGCGAGCATCTGCACAAAGCGGTGCAGGTGCTGACCGATCTGTTCGGCAAGCCGCCCACCGGCTGGTATACCGGCCGCGACAGCCCCAACACCCGCCAGCTGGTGGTGGAGCACGGCGGCTTTGACTACGACAGCGATTATTACGGCGATGATTTACCTTTCTGGAGCGAAGTGGCCTGCAGCGATGGCAGCCGTCGACCGCACCTGATCGTGCCTTACACCCTCGACGCCAACGACATGCGCTTTGCCACCGCCCAGGGGTTCAACACCGCGGAGCAGTTTTATACCTACCTGAAAGACAGCTTTGACGTGCTGTACGCCGAGGGGGAAACCGCGCCGAAGATGATGTCCGTGGGGATGCATTGCCGGCTGCTGGGGCGTCCGGGCCGTTTCCGCGCGCTGCAGCGTTTCCTTGACTATATCCAGCAGCACGACAAGGTATGGGTCTGTACCCGGCAGCAGATCGCCGACCACTGGCGCGAGGTCCATCCGTATCGCGGGTAGCTTGCTGCCACTCATCAGGCCCTCTCCCCGGGGAGAGGGCATCGCCCGAACGCGGCTCTCGCACCGATAAAACCTGAAAGACGCCGTGATGAATCTGCGTCCTCTTTCACCACCCTGTTCCGCCGCGTGACCGGGCAGCCGCCATCGTTTTATCACCCAGCTTGATGCTCCGGGGAAGAGGGCTCCCTGCAGCATGGGTCGGAAATGAATGTCACTTTTATGGCGTTGCTATGCGTTAACGCAGTCATAAGACAGACAATCCTGGAATGCCTGGCTTGCGTCTTCAGGTACCCCTACATTTAGTGGTGGCTGCCTCCAGGCGGTTTCTCTATTCTGTCTGTAACCGTGAGAAGACCGGAGTCTCTCTTTGTGAACCATCTTATCGTTGAAAAAGTCATCATCATCTTTCTTCTCATCCTGTGGGGATTCGATACATTCAGAACCAGGAAAAGAAAACGTTTTGATCCTGCCATTGAAGCGGCTGATGCCAGAGAACGTTATCAATGGCGTTATCTGAGATGGGGGTTTCGGATCATACAGGTGGTAGCGGGAGTGTATATCGTCGTGCAGCTGATTCAGGTTTTACTGAGATAGCGGTCCCGGGCAGGGGCGACTGAATATAACCCTTGTCAGCGACACGTGTTCCTGTTTTTCGCCGAGAGCTAAGAACTTGCCTGCATATAAACGGGGTGTTTTTAGTTTGTAACATTTCAAACAACAGCATACGTGACCTTTCAATGATGCAAGTGATACTGGTTCGACACGCAGAAACAGAATGGAATGTAAAAGGTAGTATTCAGGGACACAATGATAGCGCATTGACGCTTCGGGGGGAGCGTCAAACATCAGCCTTACTGGCGGCGATTGCAGCGAGTAATTACCGGGCAGAATGTGTTTACGCTTCTCCGCTTGGCCGGGCCTGGCAAATGGGACAGCGCCTGGCGGAGAGTTTTTATTGTTCACTGATAGCTGAACCAGCTCTGAAAGAACAGGCTTTTGGTCAGTTTGAGGGCATGACAAGCGTAGAGCTCCTGCAGAATAATCCAGACGCCGCAGAAGCGTTATTCAACCTTGATGCAGAGTATTGTCCGCCAGGGGGGGAGTCTCTCTCACATGCTTCGCAGCGAATTATGCATTTTTTATCCAATCTGGAAAAAAAACATCATCATCGAACAATATGTCTTGTCTCTCACGGGCAGGTCATTCAGGGCGTGCTTGCGATGCTAGCAAGCGGAGCTGTGGATGATTTTCACAGGTATGCGCAACCCAACGCGAGTTACTCCGTTTTCGAGTTGGTTAATGGAAGGTGTACCGCCCTTAGATGGGGGATCGCGACACATTTACGTCACCTGGATTGAACAGTCTGACTTACCCCAAATTAATATACTTCACTTCACGTATATCCCAGCTTTGATACAAATAAATGCCCCACGAAGCGGCAGGCTGAGTAACCAGGAACCCCTTAGAATACAGGATGATTTGTATCGGCACTTATTACACCATGCGTTCCGATTAACGCCGCATAGCCAGTTGAACTTTGCTACTCTGTGAAAGGTAGTGCCGTCTATCCAGTGCGGATTTAATTAATGGAATAAATGATTATGAGTGATAATGATACAACCCCGAAGAAGTCTACAAGCCAGATTAACAAAGCGGTATTCTTTACATCTGCTTTGCTAATTTTCCTTCTTGTCGCCTTTGCCGCCGTATTCCCGGATGTCGCCGACAAAAATTTTAAACTACTACAGCAACAAATCTTCACGAATGCCAGCTGGTTCTACATCCTTGCTGTGGCCCTGATTTTACTAAGTGTCACGTTCCTTGGACTCTCACGCTACGGTGATATCAAGCTGGGCCCGGACCATGCGCAGCCTGATTTCAGCTACCACTCCTGGTTTGCGATGCTTTTTTCGGCAGGGATGGGGATCGGCCTGATGTTCTTTGGCGTTGCCGAACCTGTAATGCATTATCTTTCGCCTCCCGTTGGCACGCCAGAAACCGTTGCGGCAGCCAAGGAAGCAATGCGTCTGACCTTCTTCCACTGGGGACTGCACGCATGGGCAATTTATGCCATTGTGGCGCTGATTCTGGCGTTCTTCAGTTACCGTCACGGTCTGCCTTTAACTCTGCGCTCCGCACTCTATCCCATTATTGGCGATCGCATATACGGGCCTGTAGGCCATGCGGTTGATATTTTCGCTGTTATAGGCACGGTCTTTGGCGTCGCGACATCGCTGGGTTACGGTGTTTTGCAGGTGAATGCCGGTTTGAACCATCTTTTCGGGGTGCCCATCAATGAAACGGTGCAGGTCATTCTGATCGTGCTCATCACGGGGTTAGCGACGATTTCAGTGGTGTCCGGCCTGGATAAGGGAATACGTATCCTGTCTGAGCTCAATCTGGGTCTGGCGTTGTTGCTCCTGGCGCTGGTTCTGTGTCTGGGACCAACCGTGCTTCTGCTGAAGTCATTTGTTGAAAATACGGGCGGTTATCTTTCGGAACTGGTGAGTAAAACGTTCAACCTTTACGCGTATGAGCCTAAGTCGAGCAACTGGCTGGGGGGCTGGACATTACTGTACTGGGGATGGTGGCTTTCATGGTCGCCGTTTGTGGGGATGTTCATCGCCCGGGTCTCCCGCGGGCGAACCATTCGCGAGTTTGTCACCGGCGTGCTGTTTGTTCCCGCGGGTTTTACGCTAATGTGGATGACGGTGTTTGGTAACAGCGCGATCTATCTCATTATGAACCAGGGAGCCACAGACCTCGCCAATACTGTTCAGCAGGATGTGGCGCTGGCCCTGTTTAATTTCCTGGAGCATTTCCCGTTCTCTTCCGTGCTGTCATTCATCGCAATGGCGATGGTCATCGTCTTCTTTGTCACGTCTGCTGATTCGGGGGCAATGGTAGTTGATTCTCTGGCATCAGGTGGAGTGGCAAACACACCCGTCTGGCAGCGAATATTTTGGGCCTCGCTCATGGGCATTGTCGCAATTGCGCTTCTCCTTGCCGGAGGGCTAAGTGCGCTGCAAACAGTGACAATAGCGAGTGCATTGCCTTTCTCAGTGATCTTACTGATATCTATATACGGACTTTTAAAAGCTTTGCGCCGGGATTTGACCAAGCGTGAAAGCCTGAGTATGGCGACAATTGCTCCTACAGCTGCACGTAACCCAATTCCCTGGCAGAGAAGGTTGCGCAATATCGCGTATCTGCCGAAGCGATCTCTTGTGAAACGTTTTATGGACGACGTCATCCAGCCCGCCATGACGCTGGTTCAGGAAGAGCTGAACAAGCAGGGGACGATAAGCCACATCAGTGACACAGTCGAGGATCGTATTCGTCTTGAAGTCGATTTAGGTAACGAGCTGAATTTTATATATGAAGTGAGGCTTCGCGGGTATAGCTCACCGACCTTCGCGCTCGCCGCGATGGATAATAATGAGCAGCAGACTGAACAGCATAGATATTATCGCGCTGAGGTTTATCTCAAAGAAGGCGGTCAAAATTATGATGTGATGGGCTGGAACCAGGAACAGCTGATTAATGACATACTGGACCAGTACGAAAAACATCTGCACTTCCTGCACCTGGTTCGTTAATAGCAACATGCCGTCCTGGGGGCGGCAATTATTTATCCCGGCCGCAATATGAGGAATGCAGAATGATTTCACGCTGGAAATGGATTCTGAAGCAGACATTTAAAAAGCTATGGTTCAGGGCAACGTTATTCGCCATTGTCGCGATAATAACGGCCCTTTTATCAATTCTTTTTAAATCAATGATACCTGAGTCGGTTTCCGTGAAGTTTGGTGCGGAAGCAGTCGATAACATTCTGAACATACTGGCATCGAGTATGCTGGCAGTGACCACTTTTTCGTTGAGTATCATGGTCACAGCCTACGGTTCAGCCACTACTAATGTGACTCCCAGAGCTACGCGTTTAGTTGTTGAAGACGTAACCACACAAAATGTACTGGCCACCTTCATCGGTTCTTTTCTCTTCAGTCTGGTAGGGATTATTGCCCTCAATATGGGAGCTTATGGAGAAAGGGGGAGAGTCATTTTATTCATTGTCACACTGGTTGTCATTGCCTTAATCCTCATCACATTGCTTCGCTGGATACAGCATTTGACCTCTCTGGGGAGGGTAGGTGAGACAACGGCAAAAGTAGAACAGGCGGCCATCGAATCATTTATTGCGAGAGCAAGAAATCCCTTTCTCGGCGGATATCCATGGCTTGAGAACAATGAACAGCCGAAAGGAACGGTTGCAGTTTATCCGAAGAAGATTGGCTATGTTGAACATATTGATATGGTGCAACTTAGCAAGCTGCTGACCAATGATCCCCGTCATGTATACCTCGTGGCGCAGCCAGGCAGTTTCATACATCCATCCATGCCCGTTTTGTACCTGAGTCAAGGCCAGGAGTCATCAATCAGCGCCGATTTACTTGAGACGATTATTGTCTCGGATGTACGTTCATTTGCTCAGGATCCCCGATTTTGTCTTAGCGTCATGGCCGAAATAGCCTGCCGGGCCCTTTCCCCCGCAGTGAACGATCCTGGAACCGCCATTGATGTCATTGGCAGAGGTGTTCGTATACTTTCCACTTACGCGCAGAATAAATCTGATGAAATAGAAGTGAAATATCCTTCAGTTCATGTTGCACCACTTCAGAATAACGATCTACTGGAAGACTTTTTCTCACCTGTCGCGCGCGATGGTGCCAGTATGAGGGAGATTCAGATAAGAGTCCTTAAAGGACTGTCTATGCTGAGTAAGGGTTGGCCTGGGATATTTTCTGAGGCCGCGCATAATTTAGCATTTGAAACATTAGAGCATGCAACACGTGCTGACCATATAGATTCTGACAGATGTCTAATAAAATCAATTTATTATAATTTATTTGGTGGCGAAGATTCTAATAAAAAACCATAGTTGCGGAGCAAGCGATTCGGTTGTTGGCAAGTAAAGGGCAAAGCATTCGCGTGAGAATGGGCGTCTGCTTTGTGCCAGGGTCGGACTTTTACAAAATCTCGCTAAGCTCAAACTCCTCAAAGACAAGTTCCATTTCCTCAGAATAAGTGCCTTCACGCTCAAAATAACGTTTGTGTCCTTCCTTCCAGTACTCCAGACTTAAATCACCTTGACCTTCTTTGCTGGCGAGTTCGCTTGTCATTTCACAAAAGCGAATGACCTGCAACCTGACAGTCTGAATCACGCACATTGGCTGTCCTGTTCCGTCGAGAATGATATTGTCACTTCCAGCGCAGGGAGCTTCGCCTCGTTCATATTCACGCTGAAAAGAAGTTTTCGAACAGCAGGTTGCTGTTTTACTCCCACTTAGAACCAGTTGTTTGCGCAGAGTGAACATCAAGGGTTCACAATTCGGTTAAGTACCAATCGGTCAAAGTAGATAATTGAAGGATGAAGTGCTTTATTAACCGGCTGTACGATTAATTACAGCCGGCCAAAGAACCGTCGGGAATCAGACAGCCAATGATATGTCCTCTACTAACGGTGGTTAAATTTTCCTTCTTACTCCGGCAACATAACACCTGAAAGCTCAGCACAGATATGAAGCAGCCGATCCTGCAGTGCAACATCATTGGCCTGTGGATTCGCGGTCATGCGCTTGAGGTGGTAGAAATATTTACCTGTTACCTTTGCCTGCGGATCATCACTGGCGGCAAGCCAGGCCTGAGTCAGATGCGCCTGTTCCATATCATCGGGCGCACCCGGGCCGCCCATTCTGGTGGGCACCCAGCCGGGCTCCAGAGCGTTGACGTGCACGTCCCGCCAGCGACGCGCCACGGCAAACGCCAGCATCGCGTCATGCAATTTACTCTCAGCGTAGGCGTCAGCGCCATTCCAGGGCCGCTTGCGCCAGAGAATATCGTCCAGACAGGCTCCGACATGATGATGCATACCAGAACTCAGATAGACGAGGTGCTGCGGACGCGCGATCAATGCGGTTAGTATGTAAGCGGAAAGCGTATTAATTGCGAACACATGCGGCAACCCGTCCCGGGTGACACGGCTGGCTTCACGATAGCCCACTGCGGCGTTATGGATCACAGCATCGAAATGCCCGAGATCGTTAACGCGTGATGCGGTTTCCTTCGCCCCCGCAATCGTTTCGAGGTCGCCGACGACGACCGCTTTGGCCTGCGGTAAAGCGCGCCGGGCATCTTCTGCACGGCTGCTATTACGCGCGTGCAGCACAACGTCATGCCCCTGCTGAACCAGCAGTTCAGCCGTCATCAGACCCAGGCCGGTGGACGAGCCGGAAATAAAAATACGAGACATAGAACTTCTCCAGAGTAGTGCGCCGCCAGACACGACTGACGGCACTGCGTGATATTCAGAATTGGGCGCGGCGGGAGACACTCGCGAGTAGCGCACCCAGCAGTGCACACAGCGCGCCAGAGAGATAAACGGCGGCATAACTGTAATGACCGGCGATAAACCCCGCAGCCGGGCCAGAGAGGCCATAGGCGATATCAAGAAAAGCGACGAAGGCGCCCATCGCACTACCACGATTGGCCGGTGGCACCCGCCGGAGTGCTTCGACACCCAGCGCCGGGAAAACCAGCGCACAGCCCAGTCCGGTCACCAGCGCACCGGCAAGCGCCGTCCATTCATTTGTGCCCAGCCACAACATGGCCTGGCCGATGGCTTCAACCGTCATCGACCAGATTGCCACGCGATAGCCTCCCATTCGATCGGGCAGATGGCCGAAGACAAGGCGAACGAAAATAAACCCGAGTCCAAAGGCTGTCATGACCAGACCGGCGTTCTGCCAGTGGTGTGCCGCAAAGTACAGCGAGGCAAAAGCGGTGAGTCCGGATAAGCCGACACCCTGCAGCATCAGCCCCAGCCCTTCGCGCCAGATGCGTCCGATCACCTGATAAAATGGCAATCGCGTGCCTCCCGGCGACACATAAGCAGAAGAGCCCAGCGCGATCAGCGCAGCCAGGACCGGTGCAGCAATGCAGGCCATCATGGCTACCGCGAGGCTGTAATGCTGATACAGCGCCATGCCAACCGGCGCGCCAATTGACAGGGCTGCGAACATGGCAATGCCGGTCCATGACATCGACATTCCGGCCCGCTGTGGGCCAACCGAAGCAATCGACCAGGAGACACACCCCGTGACGAACTGGCTTTCGCCAAAGCCAGCCATCAGACGACCGGCAATGACGATGCCGAGGCTGGCGGTGGGCGATAGATCCGACGCGGAAGCGGTCAGATACAACCCACCCGCCAGCGCCGAAAGCAGTGCCCCCTGCAGTGCAGAACGCTTGCCGCCCAGCTGGTCGGTTACCCGTCCGGCATAGCCACGTGTGAGCACGGTGGCCAGAAACTGAATGCCGATCACCAATCCCACGACGAGGTTACTGAAACCGAGGTGACCATGTATGAATAACGGAATCACCGGCAATGGCAGGCCAACCGCCAGATAGCCAAAGAACAGTGCGGCGATAACGCCCGAAGCCGGGCGGGGAAGCAGCGCGGGCGGATTGTTTTCCTGCATGCTCCGCTTTATAGCGAGATCTGGCATGGAAATCTCCTGTGCGAGAAAGGCGTAAAAGTGTGATACGGCCCGCTGCGACGGGCCGCTCTGTCATCAGGCTGCGGTGAAGCGATCGACATGCCAGCCGCTGGCTTTGAGCAGGTAATCACGGGACGCTGTGGTATCCGCCTCCAGTGCGGCCAGATCCACGTCAATCAGCTGGCCCGCGCGCTTACGTAACTGTCCCGCCACCATTACCGTGTCCACATCCGCGCGTTCAATCGCCTGCACCACTGTTCCGGTTACATTCGTGACCGGGAAGACGGCGACGCCGCTGGTGCGTACCATGATGATGTCAGCCTGCTTACCTGGCGTAAGGGTGCCAATCTGATCCTCCAGTCCGGCCGCGCGGGCGCCATTGACGGTTGCCGCCTTCAGTACCGCTGCGACCGTAATAGGTGCCGGTACACTCTCTTCACCACGGAAGCGCCGGTAGCGCATCGCTGAGCGCTGTTGTCCAAACAGCGCATGCATTTCTCCGAACATATCGCTGCCAAACGCGGTATCCAGATCAATGCCCAGCGCTGGCGTCAGACCATAATTAACGGCCTTCTGATAGGCGAAGCTCTCATCGTCGAAGCCAAACAGCGCATCTGAACGCGGATTAACGGTGACGTTAACACCTGCTTCGGCCAGTAGCTGCCATGTCTCATGCGGAACCCGAGAACAGTGGTTAAATATATTGTGCGTACCCAGCACACCCGGTTTGGCAAATTCCGGGCCGAGCTTCGCCAGATCGCCGATGAATTCCGTCAGAATCCGCATGTCGAGATCACGCGCGACCTGCCACCAGTCCAGATTAAGTTGCCCGAACAGGCCCACGCGTACCCGGCTTTCCGGGGTATTCCAGCGCTGCGCCAGCCGCGGCAGATCGCCCGGCAGATGCGCGGCTGAGGCTTGCTTGTCCATCGCCGCACCCACCATGTGTAATGCGCGAATACCGCTCTCCTGCAGGGCATCCAGCGCGGCATCAGTGTGGGCCGGGCTGCGCGCGTTGTGGCAGGCATCAATAACGGTAGTGATACCCGCGTCCAGACAGGCGGCCGCGGTCAGTCTGGTACTCAGAAACATGTCCAGCGGCCGATAGTGGGCACCCAGTTTTTCAGCGACAACATCAATGTAAGCAAACAGATCGTCCACATCTGGCATCATGCGACGCATGACACCCAGCCACATGTGATGATGAGCATCAATCAGTCCTGGCATAACAATATGATGAGTGGCATCAATCACCTCAGCGTCATCCGCCTGCAGAGCCGGTCCAACAGCCGCGATCCGATCGTCCTCGACAAGGACATCGCCGACGTCAAGATTAGGAACATTGGCATCCAGCGTAAGGATAATGCCGCCTTTGAAAAGAGTGCGCTTTGTTGTCATGTCGTATTCCTCAGAATTAAGGGGTGCCGTTCGTTGCGGAATTACCCGGCCTGAACCAGGTAAACTGCGAGTCGCAACGATGTGGACGACACAATAGGTTGCGCACCATCTTTGATAAAGGTAGTTTTATTCAAATTATTTTTGCTAAAAATCAAAGATGGGTGCTTATGAGTTTTGACGGACGACTTCTCTCGGGGCTAAGCGTGTTGGCAGCTGTCGTCGAGGCTGGTAGTTTCAGCCGCGCTGGCGAGATACTGGGACTTTCAGCTTCCGGCGTAAGCCGATCTATTGATCGGCTTGAAGCACGTCTCGGTGTACGTCTGCTGAACCGCACCACGCGCACCCTGAACCTCACCAGCGAAGGCAGGGCTTTATATGAGCGCGCTGCGCCGCATCTGGAAGGTATTGAAGTAGCGGCAAGCTATGTTTCTGGTGCTGCCGTGGCGGTGCGTGGTGCATTGCGCGTTAGCGTGAATCCCATCTTTGCTCGTTACATTCTGGCACCCAAATTGCCGCTGTTACGCCAGCGTCATCCGGATCTGAAACTGACGGTAGTGCAGCAACCCGATGTCGGCGATCTGGTGACGGAGGGGATCGATGTCGCAGTGCGCTTTGGGCCGCAACCTCCCTCTACCATCACATCAAAGCTGCTGCTGAATACGCGCGTGCTGACGGTAGCCGCGCCGGCTTATCTGGCACAGCACGGAAGGCCACAGAATCCCCAGGATCTTACCAGGCATGAATGCATTCAATATATTGATCCTCGCAGCGGTAAACCGTTCAGTTGGGACTTTCGGCGCGGTCGGGAATGGCTGTCTGTAGAGACACAGGGGCATCTGATCACCACTGATGTCGATCTTATGGTGCAGGCCTGCGTGAGCGGCACCGGTATTGCGCAGGTATTATCACTGAGTGTCGCGCACCTGATAGCAGACGGGAAGCTCACAGAACTGTTTCCGGAATGGCCGGATGAAACCTATCCACTGTATGTTGCCCGCCCATCGCGTCGTCTGGCACCAGCGGCTGTCGAGGCCTTTTTGAATTTTTGCACTGAAATCAGTGACGATTTTGAAGAGTTCCAGCCCAGCGCACAGCGATGACAAGCATATATTCAGTCTGCTTCGGGGAAGAAAGCTATTTAGCCGAAGTGTCGGGAGATTGAAGGTCCGCTCCTCGCTCATAGCGGACCTTCAAATCAGTTAGTTCGTCCGCTCTGTGCCAGGAGCGGACATGACAAGCTCAACCCGATGGCAAGCTCACCGGGCATGACATTATGCTTGAGCGGCGTTGTAACGCGCTTCCAGCTTATCCAGAAAGCCAAAAAGCGCTTGATTCATTTCACTGTAATCGTGGGCCCGGAGCGCTTCAGGCGTGTCAACGAAACGGTAGTCTGCTGCACGGCTCAGGTCTTGCTCAGAATTGGCGATCAGCCGTTCTACAACGTCCAATGTGAGCTCCATGTGGCACTGGAAACCAAAGACGCGGTCTGAATAGGCAACGATCTGCCGGGGACAGCCTTCGCTGTAAGCGATAATTTTGGCCTCCGGCGTCAAGCCTGGCATATCGTTATGCCAGTGACCCACTTCCAGTGTTCTCCCAAAGTGAGAGAACATCTCATCCTTTCTGCCGTCTTCGGTCAATGTGATCGGGAATTTACCAATCTCTTTTTCCGGGCTATGAGAGAACGGCGCGCCCAGCGCTTCACCAATGAGCTGTGAACCCAGGCAGATACCGATCACCGCCTTACCGGTTTTAACCGCAGAAGCAATCAGCGCCTGTTCCGCTTTAGCATTAAAGTGCGGGCACGCTTCAAGCGTTGTGTCCGGATCTTGCGGACCGCCCATCACGATAAGAAAATCGACGCCTTCGGCGTCAGCAGGTAACCGATCGCCTGCATAGACGCGTGAGTAAGTTACATCATGACCTTGGTTTATTGCCCAGGTTTCATATGCGCCCGGGGCTTCAAAACTTTCATGTACGATAAAGTGTACACGCATGAGGTTAAGCTCCTGTAATATCTTTGACGATCAGAATGATAAGTCACGCACCCATTGCCTAAGGCTCTACTCCGGGTGGTTCCAGTTTCGATATGATAAATGCAGGGGCTAAATCTGAAATGCCAGGTAGTATAGATAAAGCGCCAAGACATGATGAAGCCACAGGCTGGTCCAGTACTGCGATAAGCTATCAACGCGGTGAGGTAGATCCTCCCCATCATCATGTTGAGGGGCAGCTACTCTTCGCCACCAGAGGGGTGATGCTGGTGCAAACAGAGAGTGACCGTTGGGTGATCCCTCCTCAGCGGGCATTATGGCTACCGCCTCTGCATATCCATAGTTACCATCTGCTTTCACAAACCGATCTCAGGGCGATCTATTTCAGCAGTAGCCTTATCGCAGAATGTATGAGCTTTACGAAGAGTCAACAGGTGCATGTGATCACGGCTACGCCGTTAGTCAAAGAACTTATCGCAGGCCTGTTCAGTGAGGACTACGCCAGACCGATTCAACGGAAGATAGCGTTGTTGCTTCTGGAAATTCTCAGCGAGGCGCCACCTTTAACGATGGCGCTTCCCATGCCGAATGATGAGCGATTATTCAGCGCGGCCAGATCGCTACTGGTCAATCAGCGCTGGGAAGCATCGCTGAGCGAGCTGGCTTTTATGTCGGCCATGTCGGAACGGACCTTTTCCCGATTGTTTATGAAGGATACAGGCTTTAGTTTTCGAACATGGAAGCAGAGAGCCAGAATTTATGCGTCGTTGGATCTTCTCGCGAACGGCGTTCCAATCAAACAGGTCGCTTACCAGCTTGGTTTCTCATGCCCGGCGGCATTTACCGCTGCTTTTCGTTCCATTCTTGATTCAACGCCGCGCGATTTTGTGCCTTAAACCGGGAAACCATATCCGTTTTTTGCTCATCGCAGCCGTTCGGATATGTTGCACGGGGAGCCATCTGCGAGGAACAGAATCACCGTAAGATCCTTGAGGAAGAGAATGACATTTACCCCAGTATTTAGTGATGGTTATGGGAAGGCGGTTCAACTATGTTGCCATTATATGAGCAGAATGAGACAGCTTTTAAGTATGGCCGTTTTTTATACAGCCACACGTTATTGAATCCAGGTCCGAAAAGGGCTACTGACCCACAAAAGAAAGGATGCACGAGATCGCGCTATGCGTATTGACTTAGTCTGCATAGGCGAAAGCAGTTTTTACCCGGGCCTGTATGTTGATGAGAAGGGAATTCTGCAGCAGGTAAACCCTTCAATTACGAGAAATGACGTTAAGGTGACTTGCCGTTGCTGCACGCACACTTATATTGGTGAACCTGTACCCAGGATAGATTGAGTGACATTGCCTACTTTCCTGCCACGGATGCGACTGTCATCAGCAATGAGAGCGATTGCCAACTTCGCATTTCGCGCAATGCAGACCTTTTGCTCGATAGCTTTTCCGCTTCGCGCCAGCATCGAATATTGTTATCAAAGGCGATTGATAAAACGTCAGCCCGTTAACCTTGTCTCACAGCACCTCAACCACTTCAAACTCTTCTGCGATCAACTCCATATCCTCAGAAAAATGACCTTCACGAATGAAAAAACGCTGATGCTCTTGCTGCCAGTATTCAAGGCTTAAATCGCCTTCACCCTCTTTGCGGGCGAACGCTTCAGTCACATCACAAAAACGCACCAGCTGCATCGAAACCAGTCTGATCACGCAAACTGGAACATTCTGGCCATCAAGAATAATGTTATAATCCCCAATCCTCGGAGCAGACGCTTCCTGCTGATAAGAGGCAAAAGATCCGCAAGAAGCCGTTTTGATCCCTTTTTTAATCAGCTCCGCAAGCTCGCTTGCCAGTTCCGGACTGTCACCCATTTGCCAGGCCCCTGCGCCTGGATATTTCCTTTTTATTTCCTCAACCTCAACCATGAAAATTCCTTCGTTATCGTCAATGAAAAGAAAGTTATACCTTTTTTAACCTGAGCGGTCCCAACATTATCAGCGATATCTTTCTTTAGATAGTGTGCTCAAAACGACCTTAAGCGCATTTAACGCATTCGCTCTGTGCCAAAAACGGAAATTAACTTCAGGACGAGCAATAACATCGCCTGTCTTATTCAGACTGCCAGTAAAGCGGTGAACCGAACGCGTCCAGGTAGTAATCGATAATCGCCCGAACGTTCAGAGGAGGGTGGCGGGCATTCGGATAGATTGCCGCGATATGCTGTGGCTCCGTTTTTATGGACGTATCCAGCTCCGGCAGAAGTTCGACAAGCTCGCCGCGCTTCAGCCGGTCTCCAATCAGCCAGTCAGGAAACAGCACAATCCCCATTCCCCCGAGCGCGGCAATCAGCAGAGTTTCAGCATTATTCGATGACATCAGGGGCGAGACGGGGTAGTGCACCCATTCTTCTCCGCGCCTGCGCAGCAGCCATTGGTTTGGTCCTGACGAACCGCGATAGACCAGGCATTTATGCCGCGCCAGCTCTTCGGGTGATCCCAACATGCCGTGCCGGCGGATGTACTCCGGTGACGCGGCAAGATGATAGAACTGCTGGCCAAACACGCGCGCATGAAATGCGGAATCCGTCAGCACGCCAATGCGGAAAATTACGTCAGCCGGCTCGCGGTGCGGATCGATGTAATCATCAGTCAGGGTAAGCTCAATGCTGAGCTTCGGATATCGCGCCGTCAGGCCGGGTAACGCGGGGGCGACATGGCGCTGTCCAAAGAATACCGGTGCGTTTATGCGCACCATTCCGGAAGGCTCAAGGGTTCTCTCGTTGAGTTCCCGCCGCGCCTCCTCCATGCTGCCAGTCATGGCTCGCGCATAGCGGATAAAAAGATGGCCGCTTTCCGTCGGAATTATCGCCCGGGTATTGCGGTAAAAAAGCTGCTGCCCGAGCACATCCTCCATCTGATGGATGATGCGCGAAACCTGAGAGGCAGATATCCCTTCCCGCCGAGCTACCACAGAGAAATTCTGCGTCTCATAAACGTCAATAAAAATCAGCAGGGCGCGAATACTGATGTTCCCAAGCTCATTCATTAATGCATATCCTGCACAAGTGTTTATCTCATTATGGCATTTTTCTCATCCATGTTAAGTCGTAACCTTCTCCGCCTGAACTACGGGAGACTGATTGCTATGCAACTCATATTGATTTTTATCGTCATTGCCGGAGGCATGGGACTGTCCATAGAGGCAGGATTGCTCGGGCCACTGGGTGGGGAGGTCGGTGACCTCTGGGCTACCTTTAGCATATTCGGCGTGGGTGCGGCGCTGACCTTTCTGCTGATGCTTTTTTTCAGCCCGCGCAACAGCCCGTCATTCTTTGCGCAACCAGCGTGGCAGCTGCTTGGCGGCGTGCTTGGGCCGATCTACGTCATCATCCTCACCGTGGTAACGCCGGCAATCGGCATCGCCATGACGATGATCGGCATTCTGGCAGGCCAGGTGTTCAAGAGCCTGATGATTGATCACTTCGGCCTGCTCGGTACGTCGCGCCGGAAAATTGACAGTAAGCGTATCATTGCGCTGATTTTTATCATTGCAGCGCTGGTTATGGTTGCCCAAGGGTAAAGGAACGTTATGACAATTATCATGATTCTTCTCGCCGTCGCCGGTGGCGCCATGCTGAGTATCCAGGCGGCTATCAATGGCCAGCTGGGCAGCAAGGTCGGCGTATTCAAGAGCGCGTTCCTGACATTTTCTGTCGGCGCGCTGGTGACGGGATTGCTGATCTTCTTCTTCGAACCCAAACACCCCCTGACGCTGATGGACGTGCCTAAATGGCAGCTGCTGGGCGCAATGTTTGGCGTACCGTATATCGTCATTATGGTACTGGCCGTCCAGCGTATTGGCGCTGCAGTGGCTACGGTCGCCGTCATTTTTGGCCAGTTAACCATGAGCATGCTGATCGATAACTTCGGTTGGCTGGGCAATGCGTCGATTCCATTCTCGCTGAGCCGAATCGGCGCCATTGTCTGCCTGGGTATCGCGCTGTTCTTCATTTACGCCAGCAGCAGGTCAAAAGCCGCAACGGCGACACCCCCCCGGCAGCAGGAAAACGCTAACACATAAGCTCAGGTCTTCGTCATTAACATCGGTTTTGGTCTACAGGACGCCATAACCCCAACGCACCCGTTTTCGCAGCAACGCGTCAGTGGCTCCCATTTTTTGACCTTAAGAGAAAGGGGCCGCTCACCCGGCTTCAGCGGTGGTAGCGAATTTTTTAGCTTCAGCAGAGAACACAGGAGCCAGGTGGACATGTGATACCCGCGACAGCGTAGGGTGTCCGGGTGGAGCTCCCTCGCCAGCCAGCGCCGGCGGGGGAGTTGACGATTATTCCCAGCGTTTCAGCAGCAGGCTGGCGTTAACCCCGCCAAAGCCAAAACCGTTCGACAGCGCATAGCGCATCTTCTGCGGGCGGGCCTCCAGCGCCACCAGGTTAAGACCGGCCGCCTCTTCATCGGGGTGATGCAGGTTCAGCGTCGGCGGCACCATCTGATCACGCAGCGCCTGAATGGTGAAGATGGCCTCAATCCCGCCTGCCGCGCCTAACAGATGGCCGGTGGCGGATTTCGTCGAGGTAATGGCGACGGGATGGGCGCCAAACAGCGTTTTAATCGCCGCCAGCTCGCCTTTATCGCCGACCTGGGTCGAGGTGGCGTGGGCGTTGATATGGTCAATCTCTTCAGCGGTCACTCCGGCCTGGCGAAGGGCGGTTTCCATGGCCCGACGCGCGCCGTTACCGTCTTCCGGGCCCGCGGTCAGGTGATAAGCATCTGCGCTGGTGCCGTAGCCCACCAGCTCGGCCAGCGGCGTGGCGCCGCGCGCCAGCGCGTGCTCCAGCGACTCGATCACGATAAGCCCGGCGCCTTCTCCCATCACAAATCCATCGCGGTCGCGGTCAAAGGGGCGGGAAGCGGCTTCCGGCTGGTCGCTGGAGGCGCTGGAGAGCGCCCTTGCCGCGGCGAACCCGGCAAGGCTAACGCGATGTATTGCCGCTTCCGCGCCGCCGCAGAGGGCGATATCCGCCTCGCCGCTGCGGATCATCCGCGCCGCATCGCCAATGGCCTGGGCGCCCGCCGCGCAGGCGGTGACCGGCGCGCCGATGGGGCCCCGGAAACCGTGAGCGATAGACACATGCCCGGCGGCCAGGTTGGCCAGAAAAGAGGGAATGGTGAACGGGGAGAGGCGACGCGGCCCGCGCTCGTCGGTGGTATGTACCGCATTGGCGATCTCGCTGAACCCGCCGATCCCGGTGGCGATCACCGTGGCGGTGCGTTCCTGTTCGGCCGCAGATGCCGGCGACCAACCGGCCTGAGTCAGCGCTTCACGCGCGGCGACCAGCGCAAACTCGATAAAACGATCCATCTTTTTGCGCTCTTTCGCCGGGATGGTCGCCAGCGGATCGAAGCCGTGCAGCGGATCGCTTTCAATGGACGGCACCTGGCCGGCCACTTTGCAGGGAATATCCGCGACCAGCTGCTCGCTGAGCCGGGTAATGCCTGATTTTCCTGCCAGCAGCGACTGCCAGACGTGCTGTACGCCGCAGCCCAGCGGGCTGACAATCCCCATCCCGGTGACGACAATGCGTTTAACGGAAACGCCCATAGTTAACTCTCCTGTAGTATCAGTGTGCCGGCGGCTTTTTCATCAAGGGAACCAGCTGCGCGGCAGGCAAAAAACCAATCATGATGAGGTAGAACGCATCGGAAAATGCCTGGGTTCGCGCCTCCCGCAGCGCCAGCGCGGCATCCGGCGAGATCCCCGCGTGGCGAAGTTTGCCGCGCTGCGCTGAACAAAATCCTGGCGTTATTCAGATGGCCGCCAGAACGACGACGCTTTTCTTACTGGCCGGATTCATTGCCGGCATCTCTGTAGGGTTCAGGCTGGAATTTTTGCCCGTTATCGCCTTCGCGTTTGCGCAGCAGATATTCATGACGATATTGCATCAGCGGCGAGGCGGCGGGGCCCGGCACCATGGCGTATTTACCCGGAATAATCTCTTCCCCGGTCGCTTTATCCACCATGACTGGCTCCACCCGTCGCTGGGTGGCGGTTTCCACCAGCTGCATCTGACGGCCTTCGGGAGCGAAGTGGCGATTACCCCATTCCGCCAGCGCCAGCAGCACCATGCGGAAATCGCGGCCGCGCGGGGTGAGGTGGTATTCGTAGCGCGGCGGCGTGTTGCTGTAGCAGACCTTCTCCAGCAGCCCGTCGTCGACCAGCGCCTTCAGGCGGCGCGAGAGAATATTGGGCGCGACGTTGCTGCTTTTCTGAAATTCGTCGAAGCGGGTAAAGCCCGCAAAGGCGTCGCGCAGGATCATGATGCTCCAGCTGTCGCCGATGCGGCCCAGGCTACGGGCAATGGGGCAGGGAGCGTGGCAAAGCGGTTCATTTTTCATGGGCGGTCCAGGGAGCAGGTGGTTGTTGCCAGCAAATTGACATAGTCACTATCAAAATGCAAGTTACTCTTGATAACTGTCAGGGGAGCAACCGCTGGCGTTCCGCTACGTCATTTCTTCCTTTGAATGCTGAAAGCGGGACTGTCTCCGCCGCCTGCTTATTTCTGCTTTACCGTAATAAGAGATAAAAACCGCTGATGGCAGATGAAACATTTTAATAATCATTAAAATCGATGTGGTGGGTAATGACCTTTATTGGGGGATACGATATAAGGTATGGCGAACACAAATTAATATTCTCATAACTTTTTAAGGTTAAATAAATGAAGCAGGTGGGTATTGTTGGCTGGCGGGGCATGGTTGGCTCAGTATTGTTGCAGCGAATGATCGAAGAGAATGATTTCGACGATATTTCAGCGCATTTTTTTAGTACCTCCAGTGCGGGTGCCGCGGGCCCGGTTATTAATGGTAAAAGCGACAGACTGAAAGATGCGAATTCCCTGAGCGCCCTCGCCGAAATGGATATTATTATTACCTGTCAGGGCGGGGATTATACCAAAGCCATCTATCCGGCGTTAATTCACTCTGGCTGGCAAGGGTACTGGATCGACGCCGCTTCGGCGCTGCGAATGGATGAGAACGCCTGCATTATTCTCGACCCGGTCAACCGCGATAATATCGATCGTGCGGTGAAAGCGGGAGTGAAACTGTTTGTCGGCGGCAACTGCTCCATTACGCTGAGCCTGATGGGGCTGGCCGGGCTGATCAAGGCTGATCTGATCGAATGGATGAGCGTCATGACCTATCAGTCTGCCTCCGGGGCGGGCGCTAAGCAGGTGCGGGAATTGATCGCGCAAAGCGCGTATATCAGCCAGCATTTGTCCGCTGATGAACTGGCGGCATCAGGTTCCGTGCTGCCTTTAGTCAATAAAGTGAGTGAGCTGATTAATAGCGCCGGCATGCCGGTGGAGAGTTTTGGCGTCCCGCTGATGGGTAGCATTATTCCATGGATCGACAGCGATTTAGGCGATGGAAATAGCCGCGAAGAATGGAAGGGTGAGGCGGAAACCAATAAAATACTTGGCCTTGCGCCCGGCACCATACCGGTTAATGGTTTATGTATTCGGGTCGGCGTGATCCGCTGCCACAGCGCTGCCATTACCCTTAAACTTAAACGTGAGGTCAGCGAAACGGAATTCGCAGAGTTAGTGACCCATTCCCATCCGTGGGTAAACTATATCCCCAATAATAAGCCAGAGAGTGTCAGTAAACTGACCCCGGCTGCTATTAGCGGTTCGCTGCAGGTGGGTATTGGCCGCTACAAGAAAATGTCGCTAAATAATGAGCCGATCTACTCGGTGTTGACGGTGGGCGATCAGCTGTTATGGGGCGCGGCGGAACCCTTGCGCCGTATGTTAAATATCCTGCTTGGCAAAGTGTAATGACTGTTGCTGCCTGACAGGCCTGCGGCAGAAATGACCTTTTCAGCGCAAGACTATCTGCTGATTCAGCAGCCCTCAATCATCCTGACCATCGTCAATCACTCCATTTTTACCGGTTCGGGAATGGCCAGGGGAGACGGTATCCACCTGGCCATAATCGGTATTGTTCCCCTCAGTCCATCAGACTGACCTGGGCGGCGACAATCCGCCAGCCATAGGGAAAGCGCACCCACGTCTGCTGCTGGCGTCCAGGGCGGGCGCTGCCTTCGCGGGTGAACTCGGTGCTGCACACCGCCATGTCCGCGCCAAAGGTGGTGATGATGGTATGGCGCAGATCGCGGGCCAGACCGGCGGCGGGGCGGGCGGCGCGAAAGGCGCGGATCGCCTCGATGCCATACAGATTTTCACCGGCCCCCAGCCGTACGGTGCGCGGGTCGTGCCAGAACAGCGCATCCAGCGCCTCGATGTTATTGCTGACCAGCGCCTCTTCATACTGATAAAACGCCGCCGTCACCTCGGCGAGGATCGCCGGGCGGTCTATATTATCCAGATTGATCATGCTGCACTCTCCGCCACTCGGGCATCGGTAATGCCCATCGCTTCCAGCGCCCGCGCGGCGCGAAGACAGGCTTGTTCGTTAAACGGCGCGGCAATCAGCTGCAGGCCAATCGGCTTGCCGCTGGCGGTACGCAGGGGCACGGTCGCCACCGGCAGCCCGAGGAAGGAGATCGGCTGCGTCAGCATTCCCATGCTGGCGCGCACCGGCAGCGGCTGGCCGTTAATCACCATCTCCTCGGCGCCAATCGGCGTGGCGCTGCATGGGGTGGCCGGGGCGATCAGCACATCGGCCTGACTGAACAGGGATTTCATCGCCTGACGGGCATGGCGGCGGAAGCGCTGAGCCTGCAGATACCATGCGGAGGGGATCATCGCCCCGGCCAGCAGCCGCTCGCGGGAGTGAGGCTCAAAGCGCTCGGGCGAGTGGCGAAGATCCGGCAGATACTGATTGCCGCCTTCGCTGGCGCTGATGATAAAGGCCGCCGAGCGGGCCAGGGCGGCATCCGCGAACTGCAGCTCGCTGTCGGCGCCCAGCGCGTGGGCGACCCGATCCACGGCCGCCCGGGCGTCGTCATCGCACCAGGTGGTGAAATAGCCCCCCAGCCGCGCGCAGCGCAGACCCTCCAGCCCGCGCTCCAGCAGGTTGCCGGTGCGCTCGCTGGCTTTATCGGCCTGAAAGTCATCGGCCGGGTCGCGCCCCTGCAGGGCGTCATACACCGCGGCAAGGTCGGCCACCCGGCGGGCAAAGGGACCAATGTGATCCAGACTGGCGACAAACGGATGGCTGCCGGAGCGGGAGAGGCGGCCGAAAGTGGGTTTCAGGCCAAAGATCCCGCACAGCGACGCGGGGACGCGGATCGAGCCGTTGGTATCGCTGCCGAGGCTGAAATGGACCAGCCCGGCCGCCACCGCCGCGGCCGAACCGCCGGAAGATCCGCCGGCGATCCGCGACAGATCGTGCGGGTTATGCGTCGCGCCATAGTGGCTGTTTTCGGTGGTGAAGCCGTAGGCGTAGGCGTCCATATTGAGCATCCCGCTGAGCAGGGCGCCGGCGCTATGCAGCTGGCGCACCGCCCAGCTGTCGCTGGCTGCCGGCGGCCGGTCGCTCAGCAGTTCCGCGCCGGCGAGGGTGGTGTGCCCGGCGACATCAAACAGATTTTTCACCGCGTAGGGAATGCCCGCCAGCGGCGGCAGGGGGCGCTTTTCCCGGCGCAGGGCGTCGATGCTGTCGGCCTCCGCCAGCATGCGCTGGGCGGTGACCTCGGTCCAGGCGTTGATCTGCGGATTCACGCGGGCGATATCGTCCAGCGTCTGGCGGGCGATCTCCCGGGCGCTCAGTTCGCCCTCGTGCAGCGCACGCTGGATCTCGGCGATGGTGAAATGGTGAAGTGTCATGCTTTATACACCCCCGCAATGTCGTCGCGCGGCCCGAGGGGATAGTCCATCAGCGGCTGCGCCATGGCGGCGATGCGGGCAAACTGGCGCTCCAGCTCCTCACGGCGCGGCGCATCCAGCTCCAGGCGCAACAGGTGGGTCATTTGCGTCAGATACTCGCTCCAGTCTGGCTGTGTGGTCATGGTCTGCTCCTTAGTATCCGGCGGCGGCGCCGTTGCTGCGTGGATCGGTAGCCCCTTCAAGCAGGCCGTTGGGATGGCGGACAATGGCCCCGGCGTGGCCCATCGCCTCGCTGAAATCGGCCAGCACTTCCACCTCGTGCCCCAGCTCGCGCAGGCGAGCGATGCAGGCGGAGGCAAAGCGTCCCTCCAGCTTCAGTGAATCCGAGGACTGGCCCCAGGTGCGGCCCAGCAGCCAGCGCGGCCGGGAGATGCTCTCCTGCAGCGGCGCCCCCTGCAGGATATAGCGGGTAAACAGCGCCGCCTGGGTCTGCGGCTGACCGTCGCCGCCCATCGAGCCATAGACCATCACCCGGCCATCGTTCAGGCGCGCCGCGGCGGGGTTGAGGGTATGGAACGGCTGTTTGCCTGGCGCCAGCGCCAGAAGATGCTGCGGATCGAGGCTGAAGGCCGCCCCGCGGTTTTGCCAGACGATCCCGGTGTCCGGGATCACCACGCCGCTGCCAAACTCGTGATAGATGCTCTGAATGAATGACACCGCCAGGCCGCTGTTATCCACGACGCCCATCCAGACGGTATCGCCCGGGCCTTTGCCGCCGCCCCAGGGCGAAGCGCTGGCGTCGTCGATGCTGTCGGCCAGCGGCTGCAGCGCCTCCGGAGTCAGCAGTTGCTGAACGTCGACATCCAGATGGCGCGGATCGGTGATATGCGCATCGCGCAGGGCAAACGCCCGCTTGGTGGCTTCGACGATGCGATGCACCGTTTGCGCCTCGTCGGCGTCGGCCATGTTCAGACGGTCAGTGATACCAAGGATCGCCAGCGACACCAGCCCCTGCGTCGGCGGGGCGAGGTTCCACAGCGTGCCCTGTCGGTGCTGGAGCGTCAGCGGCGCCGGGCGCCGGGCGCGGTGGGCCTGCAGGTCGCCGAGGGTGACGGGCATCCCCAGCGCGGCCATCCCCTGGGCGAGACGTTCGGCCAGCGGGCCGCGATAGAAACTGTCGAGACCGTCGCTGGCCAGCATGCGCAGGGTTCCGGCGAGGGCGGGCTGGCGAAAGCGGCTGCCGGCCCGGGGGGGCTCGCCTGCCGCCAGCCAGGTTTCGCTGAAGCCCGGCTGGTGGCGCAGCTCTTCCAGTTTGCTGGCGGTGGCATGGGCCTGCGAGGCGGTGACCGGAATGCCGTCTTCGGCATAACCGATAGCATCGGCCAGCAGGCGCGCCACCGGCAGCGCGCGGCCGGTTAAGTCCCGTGAAATTCGCAGCGCCTCGTCCCAGCCGCTGACGGTGCCGGCGACGGTCAGCGCAGCCTGCGGCCCCCGGTGGGGGATATGCCGCTGACCGGCATAGGCCTCGAGGGTGGCCAGCGAGCCGGCCGCACCGCTGGCGTCAATGGCGATGGGATCCCCCTCGGGAGGCACGATCAGCCAGAAACCATCCCCGCCCAGGCCGTTCATGTGCGGATAGACGACGGCGATGGCCGCGGCGGCAGCCACCATCGCTTCAATGGCGCTGCCGCCCTCGCGCAGGATGGCCAGCGCGCTCTGGCTGGCGAGGTGGTGGGGAGCGACCGCCATGCCGTGGGTCGAAACGTTGCTACTGTGCATAAATTATCCTTTCTGAACGAATCACCCGCAGAACACTGCAAAAGCTGTTCCATCTCTGAACGTTTCGTTTCATTGATAAAAACAATGACCGGAATTTTCCCGCTGGCACGCTATGTGTAAGGCATAGCAGATACAGTATGATGAGGGATGGATGATGAAACGAAAGTTACAGGGGCGCTATGCAACAACTCGATGAACGACTGAAAGGGCAATACGCCTCGCTGTCGCCGCAGGAGCAGCGGGTGGCGGATTTCATCTTTGACCACTTTGATGACCTGATAAGCTACAACAGCGCCGAGCTGGCGCAGCTGAGCGGCGTGTCGAAAGCCACCGTCAGCCGGCTGTTCAAGCGCCTGGGCTATGACAAATATAAGGACATGCGCGATGAACTGCGCACCCTGCGCCAGAGCGGAATGCCGCTGACCGACCAGCGCGACGCGGTGCAGGGTAACACGCTGCTGGCGCGTCATTATAAGCAGGAGATGGCGAACCTCACCCAATGGGTCAATGCCCTTGACGCTCACCAGTTCGCCGAGGCGCTGACGGCGATGGTGGCCGCGCGCCGCATTGTGGTGATTGGCATGCGCAATGCCTATCCGGCGGCGCTACACCTGCGCCAGCAGCTGCTGCAGGCTCGCGGTCAGGTGCTGGTGCTGCCCCAGCCGGGGCAGAGCCTCAGCGAAGAGCTGGTCGACCTGACAGCCGATGACCTGGTGGTGATGATGGCGTTTCGCCGGCGGCCGCGGATCGTGCGCCCGCTGCTGCAGCAGCTGCAGCGCGACGGGGTGCCGGTTCTGTTAATGTGCGAGCCGCAGGCCCACAGCCTGTTCCCGCTCTCCCGCTGGCAGCTCTGCGCGCCGCTGGACAGCGTCTCGGCTTACGACAGCTATGCCTCGGTCAACAGTCTGATCAATCTGCTGGCCAATGCCTTTCTGCATGAAACGCTCGACAGCGGTCGTCCGCGGATCCACGATATCGCTACGCTTTATCAGCAACTGGACGAGCTGGAACAACGCTGATGGGGCGCCAGCGTGGTGCTGTGCATCAATATGGTGCATTTGATTCCGCGTTCTGGCGCCGTCTATTTTTACTCTTCTGCTCCTTACCCCCTGTCCGTTCTCACTTTTTGCCTTAATTCCTCGCCAACCCGCGCATCGACCGTATCTGGCACATTAGTTGCAAAAACAGATTCAAAGAATCTTTTGTTTCATGCTAACGTAACGGGTAAACATCATGAAGAAACTGTTGATCGCACTGGCCGGGGCCGCTTGTCTCCTTTCGTCTGTTTCCGCCGCTCAGGCTGACCAGCTCCAGGATATTGAAAAACGCGGCGTCATCCGCATTGCCGTACCCCAGGATTTTCCGCCATTCGGCTCGGTGGGGACCGACCTGCAGCCGCAGGGGTATGACATCGACATGGCGCGCTATCTGGCGAAGTCGATGAAGCTCAAGCTGCAGCTGGTCCCGGTAACCAGCGCCAACCGCGTGCCGTATCTGCAGACGGATAAGGTGGACCTGGTGATCTCCAGCCTCGGCAAAAACGCTGAGCGTGAGAAAGTGATCGACTTCAGCCGCGCCTACGCGCCGTTCTTCCTCGGGGTGTTTGGCCCGAAAGGGGCGGAGCTGAAGGACGCGGCCGCGCTGAGCGGTAAAAGCGTCGGCGTGACCCGCGGGGCGGTGGAAGACATGGTGCTGACCAGCGTGGCGCCGCAGGCGGCGCAGATTAAGCGCTACGAGGACAATAACACCACCCTGTCGGCCTACCTGTCAGGCCAGGTGCAGTATGTCGCCACCGGGAACCTGGTGGTGGCGGCCATCGCCCGGCAGAACGCCGACAAAGCGCCGGTGCCGAGCTTTATGCTGAAGGACTCGCCGTGCTTTATCGGGCTGAAAAAGAACGAACCGGCGCTGAAGGCGAAAGTGGATACCCTCATCGAGCAGGGCATTAAGGACGGCACCCTCAACGGTCTGTCTGAGAAGTGGCTGAAAGCGCCGCTGCCTGCCAGCCTCGGCGCGTAAGGTCTGTGGATGACGGAGCAACTTCATTTTTCTGAGCTCTGGCCGCACTGGCCGGAGCTGCTGGCCGGCCTGTGGGTGACGGTGCAGCTGACGGTGCTGGCGACGATCGGCGGACTGGCGATCGGCATCCTCGGGGCGGCGATCCGCAGCGGCCGCCCGGGCGTCCTCAGCCGGGTGTGGGGCGGATATGTGGAAATCATTCGTAACACGCCGTTCGTGGTGCAGCTCTTTTTTATCGTCTTTGGTTTACCGAACCTGGGACTGAAAATGACCGCCGGCGAAGCGGCGCTGCTGGCGATGGTGGTGAACCTTGGGGCCTACAGCACCGAGATCGTGCGCGCCGGCATTCAGGTGACGCCGAAAGGCCAGTGGGAGGCCGGACGCGTGCTCGGACTCAGCCGGACGCAAACCTTCGTTCGCGTCGTGCTGCCCCCGGCGCTGCAGCGGATTTATCCGGCGCTGGTCAGCCAGTGCATCATCGTGATGCTCGGCTCGTCGGTGGTGTCGCAGGTCTCCTATGAGGAGTTGACCTTCGCCGCCAACCTGATCCAGTCGCGGACATTTTTGAGCTTTGAGGTCTATCTGGTGACCACCGGGATCTACTTAGCGTTATCGATAGCGATGCGTCAGCTGCTGATGGCGGCGGGGCGTAAATGGCTGGGAGTGCAGGCATGATGACCACCTTTACCGACTGGGACATTATCCGCAACCTGCTGCTGGCCGGTCGCTGGACGGTGCTGCTGTCTCTGGTCGCGTTTACCGGCGGGGCGCTGGTGACCTTACCGTTGCTGCTGCTGCGCCTGACCGGCGGACGGCAGGTGAAACGACTGATCCGCGGCTACGTCGAACTGTTTCAGGGGACGCCGCTGCTGATGCAGCTGTTTCTGGCATTTTTCGGCGTGGCGCTGTTCGGCATCGACGTCTCGGCATGGACCGCGGCGTCGGTGGCCCTGACGCTCTACACCAGCGCCTTTCTGCTGGATATCTGGTTCGGCAGCATTCGCGCGCTGCCGAAAGGCCAGTGGGAAGCCTCGCGCTGTCTCGGGCTGAGCTTCGGCCAGACCCTGTACCGGGTGGTGGCGCCGCAGGCGCTGCGCATCGCCATCGCGCCGACGGTGGGGTTCGCCGTGCAGGTGATCAAAGGTACGGCGCTGGCCTCGATTATTGGCTTTGTGGAGCTGACCAAGGCGGGAACCATGCTGACCAACGTCACTTACCAGCCGTTTAAAGTATTTGCCCTGGTGGCGCTGGGCTATTTCATTCTGTGCTATCCGCTGTCCCGCTACAGCCGTTATCTGGAGAACAAATTCAATGCCTCTCATCACCATTAATCAGATGCAGAAGTACTACGGCGACAACCATGTGCTGAAGGGCGTCGATCTGGATATCGACATGGGGGAAGTGATCTCGATCATCGGCCGCAGCGGCTCAGGCAAAAGCACTCTGCTGCGCTGCATCAATGGCCTGGAGGGGTACCAGGAGGGGAGCATCAAGCTCGGGGGCATGACCATCACCGACCGCGATTCCCAGGCCCGGGAGATCAGCCGCTCCATCGGCATGGTGTTCCAGAACTTCAATCTCTTTCCGCACATGACGGCGCTGGAGAACGTCATGCTGGCCCCGCGGCGGGTGCTGAAGAAGTCCCAGGCCGAATGCCGCGAGCTGGCGCAGCGGATGCTGGAGAAGGTCGGGCTCGGCGACCGTCTGGATTACTACCCGGCCAACCTCTCCGGTGGCCAGCAGCAGCGCGTGGCCATCGCCCGGGCGCTGGCCATGGCGCCAAAGGTTTTACTTTGTGACGAAATCACCTCGGCGCTCGACCCTGAACTGGTGGGCGAAGTACTGAAGGTGCTGGAGCAGCTGGCGGCGGAAGGCATGACGCTGATCCTCGTCACCCATGAAATGAATTTTGCCCGCGAAGTGGGCGACCGCGTGGTGTTTATGCATCAGGGGCGCGTCTGGGAGCAGGGTGACAGCAAAACACTGTTCGCCAGTCCGCAGACAACCGAACTGAAACAGTTTATCTCCTCGGTGCGCGGTCTTAACTAACGTAAGGAATGGCAGATGGATATCACTCAGTTTTCGCAAATTAACCCGCCGCAGCGCCTGCTGATGGGGCCGGGGCCGATCAACGCCGACCCGCGTGTGCTGCGCGCCATGGCGAGCCAGCTGGTGGGGCAGTACGATCCGGCGATGACCCACTATATGAATGAAGTGATGGCGCTCTACCGCGGCGTGTTTCGCACCGAAAACCGCTGGACGATGCTGGTGGACGGTACCTCCCGCGCTGGTATCGAAGCGATCCTGGTGTCGGCGATCCGTCCGGGCGACAAGGTGCTGGTGCCAGTGTTCGGCCGGTTTGGCCACCTGCTGTGCGAGATTGCGCGCCGTTGCCGGGCAGAGGTACACACCATCGAGGTGCCGTGGGGGGAAGTCTTTACCCCGGACCAGGTTGAGGACGCGATCAAGCGCGTGCGCCCGCGCCTGCTGCTTACCGTGCAGGGCGATACCTCGACCACCATGCTGCAGCCGCTGGCGGAGCTGGGGGAGATTTGTCGTCGCCACGACGTGCTGTTCTATACTGACGCCACCGCGTCGCTCGGCGGCAACCCGCTGGAAACCGACGCCTGGCAGCTGGACGCGGTGTCCGCCGGGATGCAGAAGTGCCTGGGCGGCCCCTCCGGCACCTCGCCCATTACCCTCAGCCCGCGGATGGAAGAGGCGATCCGCCGCCGCCGCTGCATTGAGCAGGGGATCCGCACCGACGCCCACCACGATGGCGTCGACGAGATGATCTACTCCAACTATTTCGATCTCGGGATGGTGATGGATTACTGGGGGCCGGAGCGCCTTAACCACCACACCGAAGCGACCTCGGCGCTGTTCGCCGCCCGGGAGTGCGCGCGCCTGATCCTTCAGGAGGGACTCGACAACGGCATCGCCCGCCACAAGCTGCACGGCGACGCGCTGCTGAAAGGGATCCAGGCGATGGGTCTTGAGACCTTTGGCGACCTGCGGCACAAAATGAATAACGTGCTGGGGGTGGTGATCCCCAACGGGGTCAACGGCGACCAGGTGCGTAAGCTGATGCTGGAAGATTTCGGCATTGAGATTGGCACCTCGTTCGGCCCGCTGCACGGTAAAGTCTGGCGCATTGGCACCATGGGCTATAACGCGCGTAAAGACTGTGTGATGCAGACCCTCAGTGCGCTGGAGGCGGTGCTGAACTACCTCAAGTTCACCACCACTCAGGGCGCGGCGATGCAGGCGGCCTGGGATCACTACCGCACCGAGGGCAACCTATGAGTGATACCGTCCGCCAGCAGGCGGAGAGAGAGGTGGCCGCCAGCCGGGTAATGGCGCGGGCCGACCAGCTGGCCGCCCTCAGCGAAACCGCCGACGCCCTGACCCGGGTCTATCTGTCGCCGGAGCATCTGCAGGCCAACCAGCTGGTGGGTCAGTGGATGCAGGCCGCCGGTATGATGGTGTGGCAGGACAGCGTCGGCAACATCTGCGGTCGCTATGAAGGCGTGCAGGAGGGCGCGCCGGCGGTGCTGCTGGGCTCTCATCTTGACACCGTGCGCAACGCCGGGCGCTACGATGGCATGCTCGGCGTGCTGACGGCGATTGAGGTGGTGCAGCGTCTGCACCAGCAAGGGCGACGGCTGGCAAAGGCTATCGAGATCGTCGGTTTTGGCGATGAAGAGGGCACCCGCTTCGGCATCACCCTGCTTGGCAGCCGCGGCGTCACCGGCACCTGGCCCGAAAGCTGGCTGTCGCAGTGCGATGCCGACGGGGTGAGCGTCGCCCAGGCGCTGGTGAATGCCGGGCTCGATCCGGCGCGGATCGCCCATGCCGCCCGCCGCCCGCAGGATATCGCCGCCTATCTGGAACTGCATATCGAGCAGGGGCCGTGCCTGGAGCAGGCGGGTCTGGCGCTCGGCGTAGTGGAGGCGATTAACGGCGCCCGCCGCCTGAACTGCCGCTTTACCGGCGAAGCCGGCCATGCCGGCACGGTGCCAATGCTCCATCGTAAGGACGCGCTCGCCGCGGCGGCGGAATGGATGGTGCAGGTGGAAAGCCTGACCCGGCAGCGCGGCGGCAATCTGGTGGCGACGGTCGGCACCCTGCGCTGTGCGCCGGGCGCGGTGAACGTGATACCGGGCGAGGTGCAGCTGACGCTGGATATTCGCGGCCCGCAGGATGCGCCGCTGGCGGCGCTGCTGGAGGAGGTGCTGGCGGAGGCGCAGGCCATTGTCGGGCGCCGCCAGCTGAGCTTCAGCGCCGAGGAGTATTATCGCATCGCCGCCACCGCCTGCGACAGCCAGCTGCAGGCGGTGCTGAGCGAGGCGGTGGTGGCAGTGCAGGGGCGGTCGCTGACGCTGCCGAGCGGCGCAGGGCATGACGCCATCGCCATCGCCGAGCGCTGGCCATCGGCCATGCTGTTTGTGCGCTGCCTGGGGGGCGTCAGCCATCACCCGGCGGAATCGGTCACCACCGCCGACGTCGGGCTGGCCATCGACGCGTTCTCCCGGGCGGTAGAGCAGGTGGCCGACGCCTGATCGCGCCGGTTGCCGTTCAGATTATGCCCTGGCGATTCCAGACCCCGTCGGGCCGCCATTCCCGGCCAGCTGGTGGAAATTCGGCCGGACTTTCCGGCGCCGCGTCGGCCGCTGTCGCTGCTCTATCCGCACCGGCATCTTTCGCACAAGGTGCGGGTCTTTGCCGACTGGCTGCAGGGGCTGGTGGCGACCCTGGCGCGGACGCCGCCGGCTTGACTCTGCTGGCTGAGCGTTTATATATAAAATGTGAATGCTATTAAGGCAATAAATCACAAGGCTGGATAATGACTCAACCTGTAAGGGAATGCTGATGAAACTCTGGAATAAAACACTGCTCGCTTCCGCACTGTGCCTGACCCTGTTTGGCTGCGACGATGCGTCGAAAGTAGATAACAAACTGGATAAGGCCAAAGATAATGCGGAGCAGATGAAGGATGCCGCGGCGGACAAAGCCCAGGCGATTAAGCAGGATGCGGATAAGCAAATTGATACGCTGAAAAGCCAGGCCGACGCCGAGGCCGATCGTCTGAAGGATCAGGCCAGCGCCATCAAGGCGGAGGCGGACAAGAAAGCGGATGCCATCGCCGAGCAGGCGAAAGCCCAGGCCGATGCGGTGAAGCAGAACGCAAAGCAGGAAAGTGACCGCATCGTCAAAGAGGCGGGTCAGATCAAAGACAACGCCATCGGCGATGCCAATCAGCTTTCGGCGGAAGCGGCGAGCAAAACCAAAGCCATTCAGGACAGTATCGCGAAGGATAAACAGAACGCTACGCCACCGGCCGCCCAGCAGTAACTTGCGGTGTTTGCCTGGCCAGCCGCCGTCCGTTAAAACAGGGCGTGGAGCCTGATATCGCGCCCGGCGGCGCGGCGCTTGCGCGGGCCTGCAAGCGGGGCGAGTTGGCTGCGCAATGATCGGGTATTGTAGGCCGGGCAAGGCGTTGCCGCCGCCCGGCACATAGGACGGCATTAACATCCTGCTCAGGGGTATCTTACGATACCCCTTTTTGATGCCCGTTCCGGGTTCAGCGGTTTGGAAGCAGGGTGCCTTTCAGGCCGTGCGGCTCGGAGCGCAGATATTGCGAAGGTACGCGAACCTGGGCGCCAAGGCTGGCCGCGGCGTGCCATGGCCAGTGCGGATCGTAGAGCACCGCGCGGGCGAGGGCGATCAGGTCGGCATCGCCATTCTCCAGCGCCGCTTCCGCCTGCTGCGGGTCGGTGATCAGTCCCACGCCAATCACCGGGATGGCTACCTGCTCGCGAATGTCGCGGGCGAAAGGCAACTGATACCCCGGCCCGACGGTGATTGCCTGCTGCGGCGACAATCCGCCGCTGGAGACATGGATATAGTCGCTGCCCAGCGCTTCCAGCTGCTGACTGAACTGAATGGATTGCTCGCCGTCCCAGCCGCCTTCGACCCAGTCGGTAGCCGACAACCTGACGCCCACCGCCATGGCGTTGCCCACCGCCTCGCGGATTGCCTTAAACACTTCCAGCGGATAGCGCATGCGGTTTTCCAGCGAACCGCCATACTCGTCCCGGCGCTGATTGCTGAGCGGCGAGAGAAACTGGTGCAGCAGATAGCCGTGGGCGGCGTGCAGCTCAATCAGCTCAAAGCCCAGGCGTTGGGCGCGCAATGCGCTGGCGACAAAGGCCGCTTTGATGCGCGCCAGATCGGCATGGCTCAGCTCGGCCGGGGCGCGATCGCCGTCGTGAAACGCCACCGCGGAGGGGGCGACGGTCTGCCAGCCGCCCTGGTTGAGCGCCAGCTGATGGCCACCCTGCCAGGGGGCCGCGCAGGAGGCCTTGCGCCCGGCATGCCCCAGCTGGATCCCCAGAGGGATCGGTGACCAGGCCCGGATATCCTCCACCACGGCGCGCAGGGCGTTTTCGGTTTCATCATCCCACAGCCCCAGATCCCCCGGCGAGATACGTCCCGCCGGCTCTACCGCCGTGGCTTCCAGAATTAACAGGCCGGCGCCGGAGAACGCCAGCTGCCCGAGATGGATCCGGTGCCAGGACGTCGCCTTCCCCTCGTCAGCAGAGTACTGACACATGGGGGCGATAACGATACGGTTATCCAGCGTCAACTGACCAATACGCGTCGCGCTAAAAAGATGACTCATGAGTACCTCGTAAATGTTAGACGTGGTCTTGCTCGGGGGCGAACAGCCACTGTTTATAGCACGCCTGCCAGCCCCCCTTTATTCGGATATTGCGTTTAAACGTCCCGCTAGTCGATAAACCAGAGACGGCGCCGCCGGCCGGTTGCCTGCTGTGACACCGCGCGGGCCATTGCGCTGCCAATCTCGGCGCTGGCCGTCAGCCCCTGGATAAAGGGGCGATCGTGCATCAGCCAGGGAAGGGCGCCGAAGGCGACCCGGCCGCGCACTGCCTCCGGCGCCTGCAGCGTGTAGTCATCGCCAACGTCCGGAATAGCGTCGCCGCAGGCCAGCAGCTGCTGGCGCAGTGAAGGAAAGGGCAGATCCCGGGTTTTCAGCGCTTTCTGTCCGCGGGCATCGATAAAGACATCGAATTCACAGCGCTGCTGATGATGGACAATCAGCGTCCGGTCAGACTCGCGCTGCAGATCGTAATCCTCACCCAGCGCCACAATGCGCAGAATGCCCGCCCGGTGCAGGGCCAGCAGGCGGCGAATGGACTCCGGCGGGATCGCGGCGTAGTTATCAATAAACACGCGGGCGAGCCCCTGGCGGAAGCGACGGCTGTCCTCGTCGTTGAGCTGCGGCACCACGGTTTCAATCGCCTCGTGCAGGCGGAGAATGGCATAGCGCCAGGGCACCGTGTGGCGCTCGCGCTTATTGCGCTCCACCTCCTGCAGATTGCGCTGCGCCCACTGGAAGGGGTCATGGGTGAGACGGTCGGCAAACCAGGCGTCGGCGATGCTGTCAGGCGTCAGCTGGCGCAGCCCCATCGCCTGGCACCAGGCCGGGGCGGCATATTCCAGTTCCTGGACGATCAGCTGAAACACCCGCTCCAGCAGGCCGTCGCTACCCTGAGCGACGGCCGCCTCAAGGGCGGCAGGGGTGGCGATCTCCAGCGGCTCCCACGGGATCGGGCAGTAGAAATCGGCCTCCGGCAGCACGCCGTTGCGTGACATCAGCGTGATCTCCAGCGCTTCGCTGCCGGGATGCAGGGAAAAATGGGTCGTTTTGTCGTGTTCAGTATGGAAAACGCCGTGGCGGGCTACAACCGCCACGGCGGCATCAATCGCGCTTAAGGAGGTCCCGAGGATCCCCACCCGACAGGGGGCGATGCGGGCCTCCATCAGGCCGGTCCACGGGCTGGGGAAGTATTGCCGGCTGGCGCGTTCTTCTTCAGGCCACAAATGGCCGGTGGCTATCACCACCAGATCGACGATAACCGGCTGCGCCGCGCTGTCGGTGTGGATGGCGATCCCGACGGGCTGCACCGCAATATCCGTGACCTCACAGGACTCGCAAACGTTCACCACGAAGCCCGCGTCTCTGGCCCGTTGGACAAGATACAGAAAGCGGTCGCGGTAGTACTCGCCGAGGATCACCCGTGGCAGAAACTGGCGCTCATCCAGCGCGTGCCGTTCAAGACCGCGCGCCGCCAGCCAGTCATCGCTCTGCTGCTGCAGCCATTGCAGATAGGTCAGGTCGATAGGGGGGATCTCAATGCTGGCGATGTTGGCCAGCATCTGCGCCGCGGTATTATCGTCGCTGTAGGGCATACCGACCCCGGCCTGCGCCTCTTTTTCAAACAGCGCGATCGATAGCGGCTCACCGCGCCTCACCAGTTCATACAAGGTGTAAATCCCCGTCGGCCCGGCGCCGACGATGGCGATTCTCTTCATGATTCTCTCCCTTCCTGTGGGTGGATACGGCATCGGGGCAGTGCACTGAAGCCAGCCTGCCCTTAATTCTGGTCGAAAATTAGCGAACCGGTGGGCCGTCGCACGCAATTTGAAACAAATTAGCGTGCTAATAAACTTGCCGACGGCCGGAAAAGGGGTGTAATTAACAAAAGAGCAACTTTCTATACAAACAATTTACACAAGCGGTGACACCAGCCTGCTCTGCCGGACGCCGCGCAAGCTCCCGGCAACGCCGTCGGGATAGGGATGACAAGATGCACGGCTGGACTTCACGACAGCGCAATGCGGCGATCGCCAGTTTTTTAAGCTGGACGCTCGATGCTTTCGACTTTTTCCTGTTGGTTTTTTTACTGAGCGATATCGCCCACTCCTTTCACGTCGACCTCGAAGAGGTCACCCTGGCGATTCTGCTGACCCTGGCCGTGCGGCCCGTCGGCGCATTGATCTTCGGCAGGGCGGCGGAAAAGTTTGGCCGCAAACCGATCCTGATGCTCAATATCGTGTTCTTCTCCGCCTTTGAGCTGCTCTCCGCCGCGGCGCCGTCGTTGATGCTGTTTTTTCTGCTGCGGGTGCTGTACGGCGTGGCGATGGGCGGGATCTGGGGCGTGGCTTCGTCGCTGGCGATGGAGACGATCCCCGACCGCTCGCGCGGCCTGATGTCCGGTCTGTTCCAGGCGGGGTATCCCTTCGGCTATCTGCTGGCGGCCGTGGCCTACGGGCTGCTGTTTGCACAGCTCGGCTGGCGCGGGATGTTTGTCATTGGCGCCGCCCCGGTGCTGCTGTTGCCGTTTATCTATTTCTGCGTCGAGGAGTCCCCGGTCTGGCTGGCGGCCCGGCAGAGTAAAGCGAGCACGGCTCTGCTGCCGGTGCTGCGTAGCCACTGGAAGCTGTGCCTGTACCTGGTGGTGCTGATGGCGGCCTTTAACTTCTTCTCCCATGGGACGCAGGATCTCTACCCGGTATTTTTGAAAGTCCAGCACGGGTTTGCGCCGGAAACGGTCAGCATTATCGCGGTGTGCTACAACATCGCCTCAATCATCGGCGGGGTGTTCTTCGGCTCACTGTCGGAGAAGATTGGCCGGCGCAAAGCGATTATGATCGCCGCTCTGCTGGCGCTGCCGGTGATCCCGCTGTGGGCTTTCGCCAGCGGCTCGCTGGCGCTGGGGGCCGGGGCGTTTCTGATGCAGTTTATGGTGCAGGGCGCCTGGGGGGTGATCCCGACCTGGCTCAACGAACTGGTCCCGGCCAACACCCGGGCGGTGCTGCCCGGTTTCGTCTATCAGCTGGGGAATCTGCTGGCCTCGGTGAATGCCACCCTGCAGGCCTCCATTGCCCAGCACCACGGGCATAACTACGGCCTGGCGATGGCCCTGGTGGCCGGGACGGTGGCGATCGTCATTACCATTCTCACCTTCTTTGGCCGCGAGGGCCGGGTGGCGCAACCTGCCGGAGCGGCGCGTCACCAGCCGCTCTCCACCAGCCGTTAAGGGCTGACGCCGGGCGTAATCAGGCGCCCGGCAGACACGCTAACCGCGCAGGCGAACCGTCGCCGCCTGGCGTTTTTCCAGCGAGCAGATGCCAATCCCCAGCATAATGAACAGCGCGCTGAACAGGTGCCAGGCATGGGGCTGGGTATGCAGGAAGAGGATGCTTAACACGCCTCCCGAGAGGGGGATGATGTGGGTGTAAATCTCCCCCCGCGTGGCGCCGATGGTGGCGATCCCTTTATTCCAGAACAGATAGGCCAGCCATGACGGAAAAATCACCAGATAAGCCAGCCCGCTGAGGAAAAACGGCTCGCGCCAGGCATCCCAGTCCTGCGCCGGGTGGCGCATCAGCCAGAAGGCGACGATCGGCAGCAGGAGCAGGGCGCCGAGCAGCGAGCTGACGGCGACAAAGCCATTCGCCGGGATCCGGCGGTCCTTCAGACGTAACAGCGAACAATAGAGCGCCCAGCTCAGCGCCGACCCCATCGCCCACAGATCGCCGACGGAAAAGGTATGCAGCGAGGCGGCATGCAGCGGGTTGCCCTGGAATAAGAGGATCATCACGCCGAGGGTGCTGAAGACCACCCCCAGCCAGTTGCGGGCCGATACCGGGTCGCGAAAAATCAGCCGGTTAATCAGCAGCACCATGCTCGGCGTGGCGGACATATAGATGGCGGCGTTGAGGGCGGAGGTGGTTTGCAGACCGATATAGAGCGTGAGCGGGAAACTGACCTGACCGCAGAGGGTGAGCACCAGCACCGCCGGGGCGTTTTCCCGCAGCAGATGACGACTGCCGGCAATCTGTCGGCGGTAGAGCAGGCCCAGCAGCAGCGCCGTTAACGCCCACCGCGCTTCGGTCATCAGGATCGGATCCACGCCCTGAACCAGCACGTGACCGACAACGTAATTCCCACCCCAGAAGAGGGCGGCCAGCGTCAGTAACAGATAGGGCATCGTGATTCCTTGTGTCGTTTGTCACTGTACGGAATGGTAACGTTATTATTTTTATAATATCAACACTATTTTAGTGTCTATTGTTATGTTTATTTAAAATAGTTAATAAACAGTGCATTAACGATGTGGTTGAAATTTACGTTGCCGCGTTGTGAGCGGTACTATACCGTATAGTCGCCATGCATTTCACAGGGATAAATTCATGCGTAATACCGACAATGGGGTCATTGGTAGTGACCAAACCGCGGTGATAGCCAGGCTGGCGCTGGATGAGTTAATTGACCAGCTTCTGCACAGCAACGCGCTGTCGCTGAAGCTGACGGCCAATCCGCTGGTCGCCGACAGAGCCTGGCATCTGACGGAGAATACCTGCATCCGCGCCTTCTCCGCTGACGATCCGCAGGCCAAAAAGCGCGCGCACCATGCGCTGTTCATCCTTTATCAGTCCTGGCTTGCCGACCCGCTCTCGCCGGCGGCTGCCAATCAGTTTCATCCGCTGCTCTCCGGGATCCGAAATTACATTGAGTCTGAGTGGCTGCGGGCGGAAAGCAAACGTTTCCACCGCCAGAGGCCGGTGCTCAATGCCGGCAATATCGTCGACGAACTGCGCGCCTTATGCCAGCAGCACCCGGCGTCTCATCATCCGCTGTTCGATTTCCTTGCCAGCGAGGCCTCCGCGGCGCAAATCGACTATTTCTTCAAAAGCGACAGCGCGCTGAATCTGCTTTTCTTCGATCTGGTGGCGATGGGGCTGGTGGGCTCGTTGCCGGAAACCCGCGCCGAGATTGCGCAAAATCTGTGGGATGAGATAGGCCAGGGCAGCACTGAGATCACCCACGTCAATCTGTATAAGGATTTACTGAAGCGGCGGAATATCGCCTTACCGGACAATCATTTTGCCCATCTTTATGAGTGGCAGGGGCTGGCCGGGTATAACGCCTTTATGCTCGGCGGCGTAAATCGTCAGCATTACTACAAATCGCTGGGGGTGATGGCGATGACCGAACTGCTCGACCCGCCGCAGTATGAAAAACTGGTGGCGGGCTGTCGGCGGATTGGGCTTAGCGATCGCGACGTGCATTACTATGCCGAACATATCACGGTCGATATCGGCCATGCGGACGGTTGGCTGAACAATGTGATTGTGCCGATTGGCAAAAAACATCCGGCGGCGATGGAGGAGGTCTACTTTGGCGCCGCGCTGCGCCTGCAAACCTGCAACGATTACTATGATGGTCTGCTGGCGGCGCTGCAGTCGCTGGACGGCAGCATGAGCTCACAGCATACCGCCTTCTGAGTAGATCAGCGCTTTGGCCGCGCTCCAGGCGGTCGTCCCCGGCGGGATCTCCCGGCATTCGGCGGACTCGGCCTGCTGGGCGGCGATGGCGCCATCGATGAGCATCACCATCATCATGGCGACCCGTTCGGCAGGCTCTGGTTTTAATACCCGAGTCAAAATATCGCGGAAGAACTGCCACAGGCGCGATTTGAACCGGGAGCACTGCTCCCGGATCGCTGGCGATGACGCGCCATATTCAAACAGCGCGCGGGTAAACATGCAGCCGTGGAACGTTTCGCAGGTCAACCAGCACTGATAGTAGTCGAACACGGCGAACAGCTTCTCCCGCGCGGTGGCTTTATCCGCGGTGATCTGCGTCAGATCCTGCATAAACTCGCTCTCTTTCTGCCGGAGGATAGCCAGAATGAGCGCCTCTTTATCGGCATAGTAGCGGTAGAAGGTCATTTTGGAGATGCCGGCATGCTCAGCAATCCGCTCGATGCTGGGCGACTGATATCCTTCGCGATTAAACAGCGCGCTGGCGTGGCGGAGAATGTCCGCTTGTTTTGGCTTCATGCGTTTTCCTGTCGAATGGTTCGCTGTCATGACTGCCGGTGACCCGGTTGTCCTGCGACAGCGGTGCATTATGCCGGATCTTGCCGCCAGGCGGGCAAAAAGTAAATCAGCCGCGCCTCGCGCGGCGCCGGTATTGGTGTATAAGGTGACAAGGATGAAGAAGAACATTGCCTTTTTTGACTTCGATGGCACGATAACCCACGAAGATACGTTTACCCCTTTCATTTATCATTCCCTCGATGCGAAAGCCATTCGTCGGGGCAAACTGCGGCTGTTGCCCTATATTCTCGCCTGGAAAATGGGCTGGCTTTCAGCCTCTGCCATCCGGCAAAAAGTGTTTCATTATGCTTTTGCCGGGAAATCGCAATCTGAGATCCTGCAGCGTGGGAACGATCATAGCCTGGCGTTTATTCCCCGCACGCTGCGGGAGAACGCGATGCAGCGTATAGCCTGGCATCAGGCGCGAGGGGACACCGTGGTGGTGGTCTCAGCCTCGCTGGATGTCTACCTTCGACCGTGGTGCCAGCAGCATAATCTTGAGCTGCTGTGCAGCGAAGTGGAATTTCAAAACGGGGCAGCGACCGGAAAGTATCAGGGTGGAGACTGCAGCGGCCTGGCCAAAAAGGCGCGTATCCTGGCGAACTACGCCCTGACCGATTACGAAGCGATCTTCGCTTACGGCGATACGCCGGAAGATTTCGCCATGCTGGCGCTGGCCACCACTCAAATCTATCGCTGGGAGGAGGCACCGCCATGCGGCTAGCGGCGTCAGGCTGCGCAGGTTAAGATGGCGCGCTATTGCCCCTCTCACCAGGAAGAAGAGATGTTGCTACCCCTGACCACCCCCCGGCTGCTGCTGCGCCGGTTCAGAAAGGAAGATCTGCCGTCTTTCAGCCGCTATCGCAACCTGCCGGAAGTGGCCCGCTTTCAGAGCTGGAGCCATTACGGTATGGCAGAGGCGACTGCCTTCTATGAACAACAGCGTTCCCTGGCCTTTGCTGAGGATGAGAGTTGGTTCCAGCTTGCCGTAGAGATCCAGGCCAACGGTGCGCTGGCGGGAGATGTGGGGATCCACTTTTTCGATCAGGGCAGACAGGCCGAGCTGGGGATGACCTTTTCCCCGGCGTATCAGCATCAGGGGTATGCCCGGGAAGCCATACAGGCGGTGATAGCCTTACTCTTTGAACCGTTGGCCCATCACCGGCTGATCGCGGTGGTAGACACCCGCAATACCGCTGCGATCAAACTCCTGGAAGGGCTGGGCTTTCGTCGCGAGGCGCATTACCGGCAGAATATCTTTTTTAAAGGCCAGTGGGGCGATGAGTATCTGTACGCGCTGCTGCGCAGCGAATATCAGTGAAGTGACGGCCTGGCCGTCACTTCTGCCAGGGTTGTCGTTAGCTATGCTGGCGGATAAAGCGCGCGCGCCACGGTTTTAGCACCCACAGCGCGAGGGCGGCGGTGACAAAATCCAGGCCAATGGCGCAGCTGAAAACCACATGCCAGCCGTGGGTGTACTGATAGAGCAACGCCGCCAGCGGGCCGCCGAAGATTGACCCGATGCCCTGAGAAATATACAGCCAGCCATAGTTGCTGGCGGCATGTTCGCTGCCGAAGGTATCGGTGAGCGTCGACGGGAAGAGGGAGAAGATTTCCCCCCAGCCAAAGAACACCACCCCGGAAAGCAGGACAAACAGCAGCGGATCTTCCCGGCACGCCAGCCAGAGCGTCATCGCCACCCCCTCCAGCGCAAAGGCGATAAACATGGTTTGCTCGCGGCCGAAGCGGTCGGAAATAAAACCAAACAGCGGCCGGGTTAAACCGTTGGTGAAGCGGTCTATCGTTAACGCCAGCGGCAGGGCCGCCATGCCAAACACCACCGCCTGGCTAATGCCGAAGTCCTCGGCGAACACCGCCATCTGCGAAGTGACCATCAGCCCGGAAGTCGACATCATCGCCATCATGGCAAACATCAGCCAGAACAGCGGTTGACGCAGCATTTCCCGGGAGGTAAACGATCTGCTGCTCTGCGCCACCGTCTGGCTGACGGGCAAAGAGACAGCAGGCGGCGGCAGCTTCAGTCCCTGACTGGCGAGGAAGCCGACGAGCGCGAAGAGGACCCCGAAGGTCGTCATCGTGTGTTCAAGGCCGTTGGTGGTCAGCGACAGGGAGATGGGGAAGGTGGTTATGATGGCCCCCATCCCGTAGCCCGCCGCCACCGCGCCGGCGGCGAAACCCCGCTGCCGCGGAAACCATTTGACCATCAGGCCGACAACGCCGATGTAGACGATCCCGGTTCCAAGGCCGCCCATGCAGCCATAAACCAGCCACAGCGTCGCCAGGCCATTTACCTGTGCGGAAAGCACCCAGCTCATTCCCGCCATCACCGTGCCGATAGCGATTAGCCGCCGTGGGCCAAATTTCTCCACTAACCGCCCCTGAAAGGGCGAAAAGAAGGTCTGGAGGATGATCAGCAGCGAGAAGGTGACCTGCAGCTCGGGCAGACCGACGCCCAGCTTTGCGGCCAGGGGTTTCGTCAGCAGCGTCCAGACATATTGCGGACTGGAGATGGCGGCCATACAGATCAGGCCCAGCACCAGCTGGCGCCATTTGCCATATTTCGGGGTAACCAACGGTTCGCTGAGTGTCGTCATGTTGTTCTCCGTTTTCAGTTAACAGGTTTCCGTGAAACGCATCCGCCCTGGAGGCTTCACGGAGAGAAGAAGGCGTTGGCGTCGCGACCGCAGGTGGCTATGGGTTGTCGCCTCCTGGCCTGAGATCTTGTCAACATCGCTGTATACAACCGCAGAGCATTAAACGTGCCAGTTAAAATAGTGCTTTATATACAAACAGTTAACATGGAAGTGTGGGAGGGGATGGGATTCAGTATGGTGAACAGGCGGCACTGAGTCGGTGCAAATGGGTCATCGCTGTGCGCTTCACTTATTGATTGGCTCAAGGCCGATGGTAGGTCCAATGGAAAAAGAGGCATGGCATTCAGGCGGGGGACAGGCACCCACCTGTTTATCCTCTTCCTGATCGCTGATTATATTCACGCTATAGATACAGGAGGCGCTAACCTGGTCGGTGCGAACGGCTTTAAATCGCATGCTGATGAAGTTGAAGATAAACCCTGCTTAAACATGACGCAGAAATAAGTGAAAAATAAGTTACAGTTAACAATTTATTAAATTCACATTGGAATTATTTTAATGGTTATTTTCTCAATGCGCTGATTTATAAGTTTAAATATAATGACAGGCTGGATTTTCATCAAATAGTGATGACGGAGAATATCATTGATAATACCAATATCATGATCTATGGTAGCGTTCACTTAATAGTAAATTGAATGAGGTGGGAAATGCATAATTATATTGCCAAAGGTATTGCGCTGGCTGTAGCCATCGCTGCCTCAGGAACGGTGCAGGCTATTGATAAAAAGAATCCTGATCCTTATTTTTCAGGGGTCAAGATTTTTGCCCTAAAGGAGGCCGCCGGAAGTGAATGGGATAGCGTGACCGGCGAGGCGAAGTATCTGGTGACCTATAAAGTTACGCTTGATAACTTCTCTGATAAAAGCATTGAACCTGGCAAAGATAACAAAATGTGCTTCTTTTTGTATGATAAAAATGGCAAGTCATTTATGAGCACGGGTATTGAAATGGAGATGCTGAAAAAATACAAACCCATTGAAAGCCGAACAGGTAACGTGTTCTTCAGCAGCGCCGATCCTGAAATACTGAATATACCTTTTGTCCGTCTCGCTTTCGGTAAAGACTGCTTAACAAAATAACCACCATCCCGAGCGTGGATGATCTGCATTATATGACATTAGCGTAACACCAGGCGTCCGTCAGGTGTTACGAGATGAACATAACATCTGGATGATGAGGGGCGTGCGCGGCAGACATCAACCGTGTCAAGCACTACGCTCATCTGAAGTAGGTCACTCGTATTTCATTTTACGGGGGAGGTGCGTCTGCCGGGAGGGGGATACACTGGCCAGTTATTGGACAATCTTTACGCGTCTTTTTTGCGTCGCTATCCGTGACGCTCCTGATGATTTTTCTCAGTTGGCAAATACCAAAACTCATCGCTAATTTATTATGGTGCTTCGCTTTGCTTACGGTGCCTGTAAAAAGAGAGTGCCCGACAAAACGGCTATCCTGATAAAAAACAGTATCAGCGTGTAACTCGCCAGAAATCACCAGCACTGCTATTAGCAAAAGGTGAAAGGTTTTCATCATTCGTTTCTTGTCAGCTTAACTCTGTCTCTGGTTATCCGGGCATTATGTACACCGTTCAGCAATGGTAGTGACCGACCGATGTATATCCGGGGCATGCGGCGCATAATAAAATTCTACTGAAGTCTGCCTGCCGTTGAAGTTACTGATTTCCACCCACGCGACAGTCGTGTTTTCAGTATTCATCAGGTTGTACTTATCGATGTTTTCAGGAAGGGTGTCGTCATATTCCAGCGATAAATTCGCTTTAGAAGCGGCATAATGAAGGCAATCAATCACCTGATTTTTTCCCTGATTAACGTAATAGGTTTCTTCTTCCGGGTGTATGCCCACATCCCCCAGATCCACACAACCACTTAACAGAAAAAGGGGGGGCAACATCAGCAATATTTTCATGGAATCTCTCTGTGTTAAATAACATTGGCGTGATTTTAACTTGTATTTAACAGGCCAAGCATTCTGAGTTAACGAATGGTGAATTTATTCCACCCCTCTACTTAACGTGGCGCAATATTATCACTGTGCGTTAAAACGCACAAGCCTGCGATTTAGCGTTAGTATGTATTCAACATTTAAATGCTTTACCGTCAGGCGGGTAAAACAGGCGGTAAAAATATGATCCCCGCCTGGCGACGGGACAGGGGAGAAGCGCCTGCGTCATCCCCTCATGTCGAAGCGGCGTAATGGCAAACATTTACCCCGCGCCATGATAATCAGCTACAGGATTCATCCCCCATGATCCCCGGCCGGTTGTTGTCCAGAACGCGGTGGGCTTTCCCTTTGCACCAAAGCCATGCAATGCCCCACTTTTACTCCCCATTTTTGGGAGGCGATGCGCCGGTTGGCGGTAAATTACTGAAAGCACGGCTGTCTGGCTCCTGGCATGACGCTTGCAAGACCATCGGCAGAAAGCAGCGCAACAGACAATTTAGATCACACAATAGCTGGCTAGGGTTCCGGTTCACCGCGGTGAACGTCTGGTCCGAGAGCTGGCGACCTCGGCGAGGTTACACGGCGGGATAAAAGCCCGGGAGACAGCAGCACCGTTGGGTGTCGCGCTGCTCCGTTTCTCGTGCTAACCAGAGGTCCACCATGAAAACATCGCCGCTCCTCCGCTCACTTGTCCTGTCGCTGACGCTATTGACCAGCGTCCCGTCCTTTGCCGCCGTCAAGAAAGAGTTCAACGTCTGCTGGACCATCTACGCCGGCTGGATGCCCTGGGGCGCCATCAGCAATGAAAAGATCATCGATAAATGGGCCAGCAAGTACGGCATCAAAATCAATATTGTTCAGCTCAACGATTACATCGAATCCATCAATCAGTACACCGCCGGGCAGTTTGACGGCTGCACGATGACGAATATGGACGCCCTGACCATTCCGGCGGCCGGCGGTGTCGACAGCACGGCGCTGATCACCGGCAGCTACTCCGATGGTAACGACGGGGTGGTGCTGAAAGGGGCGGATAAAAAGCTCAGCGACCTGAAAGGGATGTCGGTGTATCTCCCGGAGCTGTCGGTCTCCCACTATCTGCTGGTGCGCGGCCTGGAAAAAGCCGGGCTGCAGGAAAAAGACGTCAAGGTGGTGAATACCTCCGATGCCGATATCGTCTCGGCTTTTGGCACCAGCGGCGTGCGGGCGGCGGTGGCCTGGAATCCACAGCTGTCGGTTATCAAAAAGACCCCGCAAACCAGCGAAGTGTTTAGCTCCTCGCAGGTGCCAGGCGAGCTCATCGACATGATGGTGGTCAATACCCAGACCCTGAAAGATAACCCGGCGCTGGGCAAAGCGCTGACCGGCGCGTGGTTTGAAATGATGGCCAAAATGAAGGCCGGCGATACCCAGGCGCTGAGCGCTATGGCCGCCGACTCCGGTACCGATCTCGCCGGCTACCAGGCGCAGCTCAAAACCACTCATCTTTTCTGGACGCCAGCCGACACCCTGGCGTTTATCGCCTCGCCGGATCTGGCGAAAACCATGCAGCGTGTGGCGCAGTTCTCCTTCGATAAAGGTCTGCTGGGCGAGGGGGCGCAGAGCGCGGACTTTATCGGCATGACCTTCCCGGGCAATGTCACGCTCGGCGATGCCGCCAACCGCAAACTGCGCTTTGACGACAGCTACCTGAAGCTGGCCGCCGCGGGCCAGCTGTAATGATTGCCGCCGGGAGACCACGCCATGCGCCACATTAACCGATATCCCCAAAAGGGGATGCGCCTGACGCTGATGCTGCTGCCGTTTGTGCTGCTGATCGCCGCCTGGTTTATGGGATCGGCGGTGCGGCTGGAAGCCAATCCGCAGGACAAGTTGCTGCCAGGCCTGTCGCAGATGGCGGCGGCCATTGACCGGATGGCGTTCACCCCGGACAAACGCAGCGGCGAGTATCTGCTGTGGGCCGACACGCTGATCAGCCTGAGCCGTCTGCTGACGGGCCTGGCCGTCTCGTCGCTGATCGGCCTCGGCATCGGTATCGCCGCCGGCGTCTTCCCGATGTACCGCGCGGCGCTGTCGCCGCTGATGACGGTGGTGTCAATGATCCCGCCGCTGGCAATCCTGCCAGTGCTGTTTATCGTCTTTGGCCTGGATGAGCTGTCGAAAGTGATGCTGATCGTCATCGGCATTACGCCGATGCTGGCGCGCGACCTGGAGCAGCGGGCGCGGGAGATCCCGGCGGAGCTGTTTATAAAGGCGCAGACCCTGGGGGCTAATAGCTGGACGGTGGTGCTGCGGGTGGTGCTTCCTCAGCTGCTGTCGCGGCTGATCGCTTCTCTGCGCCTGCTGCTGGGCTCGGCATGGCTGTTCCTGATCTCCGCCGAGGCCATCTCCGCCACCGCCGGGCTGGGGTATCGCATCTTCCTGGTGCGGCGCTATATGGCGATGGACGTGATTATTCCGTATGTCATCTGGATCACGCTGCTGGCATGGCTGATGGATCTGGCGCTGCGTCAGCTGCACAAAGCCTGTTTCCCGTGGGCGGAAGGAGGCCGGGGATGAGTTTTATCGACATCAAAAACATCTGGCAGGAGTACGGCGACCACGTGGTGCTGGAGCGCATTAATCTGCAGGTGAAAGAGGGCGAGTTTTGCTCAATGGTCGGCGCGTCCGGCTGCGGTAAATCGACCTTTCTGCGTCTGCTGCTCGGTCAGGAGCAACCGACCCGCGGCGCCATCCTGCTCGACGGCCAGCCGCTGGCGGCGGAGCCGGACCGCAGTCGCGGCGTGGTTTTCCAGCGCTATTCGGTGTTTCCGCATCTCAACGTGCTGGATAACGTCGCCATCGGCCTGGAGCTGCCGGCGTCCCCGCTGCTGGGGCGCCTGTTTGGCGGCAGAAAGCGCGAGGCCCGGCAACAGGCCCAGCGAATGCTGGAGAAAGTGGGCCTGGGACACGCCCTGGATAAATACCCGGCGCAGCTCTCGGGCGGGATGCAGCAGCGGCTGGCCATTGCCCAGGCGTTCGTGATGCAGCCGCGGGTGCTGCTGCTGGACGAGCCCTTCGGCGCGCTGGATCCCGGCATTCGCAAGGATATGCATGCGCTGCTGCTCCAGCTGTGGAGCGAAACGCGCATGACGGTGTTTATGGTCACCCACGACCTGGCCGAAGGCTTCAACCTGGGCACGAGGCTGCTGGTGTTCGACAAAGTGCGCATCGACCCGCAGGCGCCCAACGCCTGGGGAGCGCGTATTACCTACGACATCCCGCTCAATGAAGCGCGGATGGCGCAACTGGCCGCCGGTAGCGACACCAACGTTTACGCATTAAGGAGATAAATTGATGACTGAACTGTTTCACTCCACCCCCAGCCTGCGCGAAGAGCGGCTTCCCGGCGGGGCGCACACCTCGCTGATTTTGCGCAAAGGGCAGATCCTGCGCCTGACCGATCTCGACGGCGGGGCAAACGTCAGCATGATGATGCTCAATCCCCATGAGAAAAGTGAGCGGCTCAACCTGCCGGATACCCTCAAAGGACAGCATACCGCGCGCCTGACCGCCGGGCACTGTTTCTACTCCGATATGGGCCGGGTGCTGGCCGGGATCGTCGCCGACAGCTGCGGCTGGCACGATCCGTTCGGCGGGGTCCTCAACGCCGGGGAGACGCACGACAAATATGGCGCCGGACGCTACCAGGAATTACGCAATGGCTTTTACCGCAACGGCGTCGATAACCTGCTGGTGGAGATGGGGAAATGGGATCTCGGTCTGGAAGATCTGCTGATGGTGGTCAACTTCTTCAGCAAAGTGACCGTCGATGACGAGGGGCGCTTTCACTTTGTCTCCGGCAACAGCCGCGCCGGGGACTATGTGGAACTGTATGCCCCGATGGACGTCCTGCTGGTCCTCACCGCGCTACCGCATCCTCAGGATCCGGCCACAGAGTATGCCCCCCGTCCGGTACAGCTGAGCTGGTATCAGGCCGACGATGAAGACGCGGCCACTCAGGCGCTCCTGACCCGCGATGAGAACCTGCGCGCGTTCCGCAATACCCAACTTTTTGCCCTGTAAGGAGGCGTTTATGACCCTTATCACCAGTCACCGACGTCCGGAAGAGGCCGTCTATCGCCATGTGATCCCCGCCGGGGAGCCGTGGCTGTTCGAGGTTAAACAAGGGCAAACCCTGCGTCTGCTCGATCTCGAAGGCAACCAGGCGATTGATACCCTGTTTTACAACGCCGACAACCCGCGCGAGCGCTACGATGCGCAGCGCACGCTGCGCCGCCAGGGTAACGCCTACCTCACCGCCGGCAGCGTGCTCTATTCCAACCTTGGCCGTCCGCTGATGACCATCGTGGCCGATACCTGCGGGCGGCACGATACCCTCGGCGGCGCCTGCGCCCAGGAGAGCAACACCGTCCGCTACGCCCTCGACAAGCGCTACATGCACAGCTGCCGGGATAATTTCCTCTGCGCCTGTCTGCATGATGGCCGTCTGCATAAGCGCGATATCGGCGCCAACATTAACTTCTTTATGAACGTGCCGGTGACGCCGGAGGGCGGTCTGACCTTCGCGGATGGCATCTCGGCGGCGGGAAAATACGTGGAACTGCGCGCGGAGTGTAACGCCATGGTGTTGATCTCCAACTGCCCGCAGCTCAACAATCCCTGCAATGGCTGGAACCCGACCCCCGCCGAGGTGCTGGTATGGAACTGACCCGCTGGCAGCGCTGGCGTTTGCTGGCCTTTCGGCTGTTCGCCGTTCGCGCCGACCGCCTGAACCACACGCCGACGCGCCACCTTTAAGCGCCGGTTCTCCCGGGGACGACCTCAGGGGAAGACGAATTGTTGCGGGACGACCCGCTTCGCTGTGAGTTCCGCTTATGTTTGATACCTTACTGATTGCCAACCGCGGGGCGATTGCCTGCCGCATTCTGCGCACCCTGCGCGCCATGCAGGTGAAGGGCGTCGCCGTTTACGCCGAAGCCGACCTGAGCAGTCTGCACGTCCGCGAAGCGGATGAGGCGCTGAGCCTTGGCGAGGGGCCGGCAGCGCAAACCTATTTAGTCGTAGAGAAGATCATTGCCGCCGCGCGGCAGAGCGGCGCCCGCGCCATCCACCCCGGCTACGGCTTTCTGTCGGAAAACGCCGCCTTCGCCGAGGCCTGTGAGGCGGCGGGACTGGCGTTTGTTGGCCCGACCCCGCAACAGCTGCGAACCTTCGGCCTGAAGCATACCGCCCGCGCGCTGGCCAAAGCGGAGGGCGTTCCGCTGCTGGAAGGCAGCGACCTGCTGGCCGACAGCGAAGAAGCCTGCCGGTCGGCAGAGGCGGTGGGCTACCCGGTGATGCTCAAGAGCACGGCGGGCGGCGGGGGGATTGGCATGCGCGTCTGCCGCGACGCCCGCGAACTGAGCGAGGCGTTTGCCACGGTGCAGCGGCTGGGGCAAAACAACTTCAGCGACGCCGGGGTGTTTCTCGAAAAATATATCGAACGCGCCCGCCATCTCGAGGTGCAGATCTTCGGCGACGGGAAGGGGGCGGTTATCGCCCTCGGCGTGCGCGACTGCTCGCTGCAGCGGCGTAACCAGAAAGTGATTGAAGAGACGCCGGCGCCAAATCTGCCGGACGGGATGGCGCAGGCGCTGTGTAGCGCGGCCATTGCCCTCGGGAAAGCGGTGAACTACCGCAGCGCCGGGACGGTGGAGTTTGTCTACGACAGCGCGGCGCAGCGCTTTTATTTCCTCGAGGTCAATACCCGGCTGCAGGTGGAGCACGGCGTCACGGAGCAGGTGTGGGGCGTGGACCTGGTGCGCTGGATGATCGCCCTGGCGGCAGGGGATTTACCGCCGCTGAGTGAGCTCTCCGCCGGGCTACAGCCCCGGGGGCATGCCATTCAGGCGCGAATTTACGCCGAAGATCCTGGCCGTCAGTTTCAGCCTTCGCCCGGACTGTTAACCGACGTCTGGTTTCCGCCGGCGGACGGCGCTACCCTGCGCATCGACCGCTGGGTCGAGGCCGGCTGTGAAGTGCCGCCGTTTTTTGACCCGCTGCTGGCGAAAGCTATCGTCTGGCGCCCCAGCCGCGATGAGGCGATCAACGGCCTGGCGCAGGCCCTGGCGGAGACCCGCCTGTACGGCGTCGAAACCAACCGCCAGTACCTGCAGCAGATCCTTGGCTTTGCGCCGTTCACCGCCGGGGAACCCTGGACCCGCTGTCTGGAGCAACTGCGCTACCGGGCCGATACCGTGGAGGTACTCAGCGCCGGCACCCAGACCAGCGTCCAGGACTACCCGGGACGTCTGGGGTTCTGGGCGGTGGGCGTACCGCCCTCAGGCCCGATGGATGACAGGGCGCTGCGCCTGGGCAATCGTCTGCTGGGCAATGCCGAGGGCGACGCCGCGCTGGAGATCACCCTTAGCGGACCCACGCTGAAATTTAATACCGCGGTGCAGGCGGTAGTCTGCGGCGCGCCGCTGCCCGTAACGCTCGACGGCATCGACCAGGAGATGGACGGCGTCTTCTCTGTTCCGGCGGGGGCGACCCTCAGGCTGGGGGCGATAAGCGGGCCAGGCGTCAGAAGCTATCTCTGCCTGCGCGGCGGCATTCAAGTGCCGGACTACCTGGGTAGTAAAAGCACCTTTACCCTCGGTCAGTTTGGCGGCCACGGCGGACGGGCGCTGCGCGCCGGCGACGTGCTGCATCTTGCGCCTCCGGCTGAGACCATAGAAGGCGCGGCGCTTCCCGCAGGGTTGCGCCCTGAACTTGCGGAAGTGCGAGCGCTGCGGGTGATTTATGGCCCCCACGGCGCGCCGGAGTTCTTTGCCCCGGCGTATATGGCGACCTTTTTTGCCACCGACTGGGAAGTGCATTTTAACTCCAGCCGCACCGGCGTGCGCCTGATCGGGCCCAAGCCGGTCTGGGCCCGCGACAGCGGCGGCGAAGCCGGGCTCCATCCGTCGAATATTCACGACAACCCCTACGCGGTGGGGGCGGTGGATTTTACCGGCGATATGCCGGTGATCCTCGGGCCGGACGGCCCAAGCCTCGGGGGCTTTGTCTGCCCGGTCACGGTGATCGAAGCCGATCTCTGGCAGCTGGGCCAGCTTAAGGCGGGGGATAAGGTGCGCTTTGTGGCGGTTGACGTCCCCACCGCCCGGCGGCTGGCGGCAGGCCGTCGCGCAGAGCTGGCGACCCTGCAGGCGCAGGACGTTGCCTGGCAGCCTGTGCCGCTCACCTCGCCGGTGGTGATGACCTGCGGCGACGCTGACAAACGCCTGGTGGCGCGCCTCTCCGGCGATACCCATCTGCTGCTGGAGGCCGGTGAGGCGGAGCTGGATCTGGTGCTGCGCTTTCGCATCCATGCCCTGATGCAGGCCCTTGAGGGGCAATCCCGGGACGGGATCATCGATATCACGCCGGGGATCCGCTCTCTGCAGCTCCATTTCCAGCCGGAAACGCTGGCGCTGGAGACACTGCTGGCGTGGGTCCGCGAGGAGTGGGCCACGGTCTGCATGAGCGACGATCTGCAGGTTCCGACACGGGTGGTGCATCTCCCGCTCTCCTGGGACGATCCGGCCTGCCGCAAGGCGATCGACAAATATATGACCACCGTCCGCCCGGACGCCCCCTGGTGCCCAAGCAACCTCGAGTTTATTCGCCGGATAAACGATCTCCCGGATGAGCAGGCGGTGTGGCAAACGGTGTTTGACGCCAGCTATCTGGTGATGGGTCTCGGCGATGTCTATCTCGGCGCGCCGGTGGCCACGCCCCTTGATCCGCGCCATCGGCTGGTCACCACCAAATACAACCCGGCGCGAACCTGGACGGCGGAAAACTCGGTGGGCATCGGCGGAGCGTATCTATGCGTTTACGGCATGGAAGGCCCGGGCGGCTATCAGTTTGTCGGCCGCACCCTGCAGATGTGGAATCGCTATCACGAGGTGGCCGATTTTGCCGGCAAGCCCTGGCTGCTGCGCTTTTTCGACCAGCTGCGTTTCTATCCGGTCTCGGCGGAAGAACTGCTGGCTATTCGCCGCGATTTCCCGCTCGGACGCTACCCGCTGCGCATCGAGCACAGCACGCTGCGGCTGGCGGAGTACCAGCAGTTTCTCTCTCGCGAGGCGCAGAGCATTAGCGCATTTCGCGACCATCAGCAGCGGGCGTTTAACGACGAGCGCGAGCGCTGGATCGCCAGCGGCCAGGCCCATTTCGACAGTCAGGAGAGCGCGACAGAAGAGGCGGGCGATGCGCCGCTGCAGCCGGGGGAGCTGGGGGTGGAAAGCCCGGTATCCGGTAATCTGTGGCAGGTACAGACCGCGGCCGGCAGCCAGGTACGCGCCGGCGATGTGCTGGTGGTGCTTGAGTCGATGAAAATGGAGATCCCGCTGCTGGCGCCGTGCGATGGCAGGGTTCAGCAGGTCAATGTGCAGCCAGGCAGCGCGGTGCGTGCCGGGCAGCGGGTGGCAGTGATTATTGAGGAGAAGGCATGATGCAGCAGACGTTTGATTTACGCCTGGCGACTCTGGCGGCGAACTATCGTAACGGCCACACCACCCCGCGCGCGCTGCTGGCGGAGATCCGCCAGCGGGCGCAAGCGCTGGATCCCGAGTTTAATCTGTTTATCCATCTCCTGAGCGAAGCGGAGCAGGCGCCGTTTCTGGCGGCGCTGGAAGGCCATTCGCCAGACACGCTCCCGCTGTACGGGGTGCCGTTCGCCATCAAAGATAATATTGACCTTGCGGAGATCGTCACCACTGCCGCCTGTCCGGCGTTTGCTTACCGGCCGACGCAAAGCGCGACCATTGTCGCACAGCTGATTGCCCTGGGGGCGGTGCCGGTGGGCAAAACCAATCTCGATCAGTTTGCCACCGGCCTGAACGGGACCCGTTCGCCGTATGGTCGCTGCCGCAACGCGTACCATCCCGCTTATCCCTCCGGCGGCTCCAGCGCCGGCTCGGCGCTGGCGGTAGCCCTGGGCGTCGCCAGCTTCGCGCTGGGGACCGACACCGCCGGCAGCGGTCGCGTCCCGGCCGGGCTGAATAACCTGGTGGGCCTGAAAGCGACGAAAGGGGTGATCTCCACCGCCGGGGTGGTACCGGCCTGCCGCACGCTGGACTGCGTGACCTTTTTCAGCGCCACCGCCGACGAGGCCAGCCAGCTGCTGGCGCTGGTTGCCCGGGCCGATCCGCAGGATAGCTACAGCCGCCGCAATCCCCAGTGGAACAGTCGTCAGGCCTTCGGCAGGCCGTCCGCCGGGTTTCGCTTTGGCGTCCCGCGGGAGCTTAACTTCCTCGGCTGCCGCGCCAGCGAAGCGCTGTTCGCCCAGGCCGTGCAGCGGCTGACGGCGCTCGGTGGGGAAGCCGTGGCAATCGATTTTGCGCCTTTTCTCGCCGCCGCCCGCCTGCTGTATGACGGGCCGTGGGTCGCTGAACGCTATGCGGTGGCTGGCCCGTTGATTGAGCAGCAGCCGGACGCCGTGCTGCCGGTCATTCGCGACGTGCTGGCGAAAGCGCCTGATATCGACGCGACGGCGACCTTTAAGGCGATGTATCAGCTGCAGGAGTATAAAGCGCAGTGCGATGCTATCCTCGGGACGCTGGACTGCGTGCTCACGCCAACCTTTCCGCGGCCGGTAACGCTGGACGAGCTGGCGGCGGAGCCCATCGCCCGCAACGCCGACCTGGGCTACTACACCAATTTTATGAACCTGCTGGACTATGCGGCGGTGAGCGTGCCGTGCGGGTTTATGCCCGACGGACTGCCCTCCGGCGTCACGCTGTTCGGCCGGGCCTTTACCGATCAGTATTTGCTGAGCCTGGCCGACGCCTTCCAGCGCGCGGAGCGGCTGCCGCTGGCAGGCGGCGCGCGGCTGGAGAGCCCGCCGCCTGCGCGCCCCGCGGGCCATGATCGGATGGCCCTGGCGGTATGCGGCGCCCACCTGACCGGCCAGCCGCTGAACGGTCAATTGCTGGCGCGGGGCGGCCGGCTGCTGCAGGCGACCCACAGCGCGCCGCGCTATCGGTTGTATGCCCTCCCGGATGGCAAGCGCCCGGCGATGGTGCGTGACGAGCCAGAGGGGGCTGCGATAGCGGTGGAAGTCTGGGCGATCCCCAGCGCTGAGGTGGGGTCGCTGCTGGCCGCCATCCCCGCGCCGCTGGGGCTGGGACAGATTGAGCTGGCGGACGGCCGCTGGGTGACAGGCTTTATCTGCGAAGCCGGGGGGCTGGGCGCGGCCACCGAGATCACCGCCTGGGGCGGCTGGCGTCAGTGGCTGGCCAGGTAAACGGAACACCCTCTGCGGTAGCGCCGCAGAGGGAACCCTCGCTTATAGCGGGCTGTTCTCATCGAGCCGGGTGACGCTCCAGACGCGGGCGTGCGTGTCATCAATGCGATAGTAGCTTTTCACGCTTGCCGTACCGCCGATGGCGTAGCCCACCAGAGCCACAATGTTGAGCTGATGCCCCTGCTTATCGGTAAACGCATAATATTCATCCAGCACATAGCCGCTGGCGCTAGCCGCTGATTCCAGACGATCGTCCCTGGCTTTCAGGTCCGGGGTATAGTCCGCGATGGTTTTCCCCACAAAGTTTTTGGCGACGTCCTGCTTTTCGTCAACGCTGACGATAAACGCCGCGCTGGCAGGAAAGTGCTGAACCACGTCAGCCAGGGGCGGTTTCGGCGCGGCAGAGGGGAATAACGTGTGATCGATAGTGTAGGCCTGTAGCCAGCAGGAGAATAACGCCGCTTCCGCCGCACGGCCATCCGGGTCGGAAAGTCCGGGCAGCGCATCGACGGTCTCTCCCGCTTTACGCAGCGCAATGAAATCGGCACAGGAAGAGACCCGTGCCTGATTCTGGTCACTCAGCACCAGCGTCAGAGGAGACTGGTTTATCTCAAGCTCGCCCGCCGCCAGCACCGGCGTGCTCAACAATAACGTCACCGCCATACCGATAAAATATTTCATCACATAGCCTCCATGAATATCGACGTATCCTGATCCGAGGTGACAGGGAAAGCAAGCGATGGATGATGTCTTTTCCACATGTCCGGGCGATGCCTCCCGGACGCCGAGCGACGGCCGGGGAAGGTTACTGATGGTGTGGGGCGGGATAAAACGCTTCCGCTGTCCATTGCGCTGATGGCTGGCGGTATTGCTGCCAGAACAGTTCGGCAATCTCCCGGGCTTCGGCGGAACCCGGCGTGACGTACGCCCCCACCGTCACGATGGAAAGATGAATATTCTGCGCTTTTAATAACGGAAAAAGGCCATGCGTCAGGTTAAGCAGCCCGGCTTTGCCGACGCTCAGCGTCAGATACTCCGGATGAGGCTGAGTGGCAAACATCCCGCCAGTCAGCAGGATCGCGCCTTCTCCACGCGCGGCCATCAGCGGAGTGACCGCTTTGATGGCGGCATATACCGCGCCAATATTGGTGGTGAGATCCTGGATGAAGCCTGCCACCGACTGGGTCTCCAGATTACCGTCATGCATGGCCGCGGCGTTGAAGTGCAGCACATCCACGCTGCCGGTCTCCACCTCTACCTCGCGAATGAGTTCCACGATAGTGGTGATATCGCTGGCGTCCGCCACGCGGCCTTCCGCGGCTAATCCAGCCGCTCTCAGTTGGTCGGCCTGCGCCGCCACATAGTTTTTATTTCGTGAGGACAGCACCACCCGGAATCCCTCACCAGCAAATCGTGAGGCCGTCGCCATTCCCATCCCAGGACCGGACCCGATACTCAAAAACGTTTTCATGTGCTTCTCTCACTGTAGTTTGCAGAGCCGCTATGTTAATACCCTGGCAGATCGCTGATAATCAGCCTTATTTTCAAATGATTAATGTGCTGGGTGCAGGAATCATGTTCGATGATTTTGAAGAGCTGATGGCGTTTGTCTGTGTGGCCGAGACAGGGAGTTTTATCGGGGCCAGCCGCAGGCTGGCTCGGGATGCGTCGGTCATTTCCCGCCGGGTTAGCCACCTCGAGAAAAAACTGGGCGTCCGGTTGCTGGTGCGCACTACCCGTAGCGTAACGCTTACCGAAGCCGGAACCTGGTTTTTGCAGCGTGCCCGCGCGGCGCTGGATGAGCTCAGCGCCGCCAGCCGGGAGGTGGGGGACTTTGCTGCCACCCCGCAGGGAACGTTGCGGGTTTCGCTGCCGGTGACCTTTGGCCGGGAGCTGATTGCCCCGGTGTTTCCTGATTTCCTGCAGGCGTATCCGGATATTCGCCTGGATGCCCATTTTCTCGATCGACGGGTCGATATTGTCGCGGAGGGGTTTGATGCGGTGGTTCGCCTGGGGAGCGTGCGGGACAGTACCTTAACCGGGCGCGAGCTGGGGGCGTTTAGAAGTCAGCTGATTGCTTCGCCGGCCTATCTGCAACGCTTCGGTGAGCCGACTCATCCTGAGCAACTGGCAGCCCATCGGTGTCTCGGCTTTACCCACCATCCGGACTGGCCCTACTGGATCCTCGAAAATGGTCGCGAGCATATCCAGGTGACGCCAGCCGGCCCCCTCACCACCAATATCAGTGAAGCGCTGCTGACGGCGGTCATTCGGGCAACCGGGATCGCACTGCTGCCCGACTGGCGTAGCGCGGCGAAGGTCAGCGTTTATGCCCTGATGCCGCCCGGCACGCTTGTTCCCGCCAAGACCCGGGTATTTATCGACACGGTATGCCATCAACTGGCGTCATCCCCGCTGTGGCAGGACGAATTGAAGCGATAAGCAGGGGGGCCGATTGCGCAGATCGTTGATGGAGAAGGGCCTCGAAGTGTTCCTGCTGAATGTACGGAGCAATAAATTTATCCTCGGACAGATAATGCCCTGGCGGACTTTCTTCGTGCAGTGAGAAGGTTTAATCACTCGAATTAATAGTGAATATCAAATGCCAAATTGATATTAACGTTTATCAAGAAAGCCATTAATATCACCAGTATGGAGGGATTATGAATTTAATTGATAGCGCTAAGAATGAAGAGCTACGGAATATTCGTTTTGTTTTAACTGATATGGATGAAACGCTGACCTATAAGGGCAGACTGCAGGCCAGAACCTATCAGAGTCTGGAAATGCTACAACATGCGGGCATTAAGGTTATTCCGGTAACGGCGGCCTCTGCCGGGTGGGCCGATCAGATGGCGAGAATGTGGCCTGTTGATGGGGTCATCGCTGAAAATGGAGGATTATTTCTTATCAGAAATAACGTCGGTGAGGGTATTAACAGGTATTTCTGGCATGAAGACAACTATCTTCTTAATCGAAAAAACATCAGCCATATTCTTTTCAAGATTCGCCAGAAATACCCCTGGGTTGAGGTTTCTGACGATCAGGATTTTCGCCTGACGAGTATTGCTTTCAAACTTCCCAAAAATCATGAGCAGACCAAACAACTTATTGACGAATTAGTGGAAAATAAATGCAGCTATACCATTAATAATTTATGGGTACTGGGGTGGTTAGGGGGATATGACAAACTCGTCATGAGCAGAAAGGTGTTAAAGCAGTTTTATGCACTGGAAGAATCTGATGAACAAGCATCGGTTTTCTACAGTGGTGATTCGCTCAATGATGCACCTATGTTCAGTTACTACAGCAAAACGTTGGGAATGAACACGATCAATGACATAGCGCAAGTTATACCATCATTGCCTCGCTGGATAAGTCAATTTCCAGGTGGTGAAGGGTTTGTCGATGGCGCGAACAGAATTTTAAATGCTAAAAGGGCAAGCATCAGTTAAGTTGCCTTCTCCGCTCTGACAGTATTAAACCGGCTCCGTTCGTTGCAACAGGTCCGGTTGTTGTATGCGTTAGATAGAGAGCTTCATGTGGGGTACTTCCCGTTATCCAGGCGGAACGCCATTCACCTTGAATGGCTCATCATTCTTGTTGCAAAAATGTGAACACTTCAGTAGCCTTGTCTCTTTCGGAGACAGGAAATGCTCGTCACTGATTCACTTCTGGCTTACACCCTCGCTGCCACTCTGCTTACCCTGACGCCAGGTCTGGATACCGCGCTTATACTGCGCACGGCGACCGCTGAAGGCGGGCGCAAAGCCTTGCATGCCGCGTTAGGTATCGATCTCGGGTGCTTTATCTGGGGGGCGCTGGTGGCCTTCGGTTTGGGCGCGCTGCTGGCGGTTTCTGAGCTGGCTTATACCTTGTTGAAATGGTGCGGCGCGGGCTACCTTTGTTGGCTGGGCATCCAGCTGCTTCTGCGTCCGCGCCAGAAATTTAACAGCAATCCGGCATCGGCAACCGCCACGAGCAACTGGTTTCTGCGTGGGATGCTGGGAAATGTGCTTAATCCCAAAATGGGCGTCTTCTACGTTTCGTTTTTACCTCAGTTTATCCCGGCGGGGCATTCCCCCATCACATGGACCTTTCTCCTGGTTACTATCCATGTATTGATTGGTACGCTGTGGTCGTTAACCCTGATTACCGCCACTCGCTATGCCGCGGGTATCCTGAAAAAAACGGCGGTAGTGAAATGGATGGATCGAACGACCGGCTGCCTGTTTCTGCTTTTTGCGGCGAAGCTGGCGATGAGCCGCCGGTAATAAAACAGGGGCCTTTGCCCCTGTTTTTGCGCTTTGCTCAGCTATCTTGAAATACAGGCTCTACGATCCCGGCTGGGTCACACACTGTGCCGGATCAAACACCGTTTTCCAGTCTTGCTTCATATCAACGACGGTCCAGCCATGCGCTTTTGCCTGCGTTAATCCATCAACCAGCTTTCCGCTGGCTGGAGGATGACTATCATAGGCATATTCACGCACGGGATCCGTATGATGCACCAGAAGGCCAAAGGGTTTGACGTCAGGATTGGCGGCGGTGTATTGCAGCATGGCGAGATCGCCATCGCTATTGCCAAATGCCGCGACAGGGCGCTGGCCCATGAAAAGGTGGATCGCCACGGGTTTATTGGCTGCATCGTCATTGAAGGCCCCCGACATTGTCTTGGTAATTTTTGTCCCTTCATCAGATAACGCGAATTCGCCAAGCGAAAACGACCCGATCACTTGTTCAGGTGGAATACCGTACATCTTTTGCGACAGTACGCGCATAAAATCGATACCGCCGCCGGAGACAATCCAGGTTTTGAAACCGTTGGCCCGCAGATATTCCAGTAGCTGACGCATCGGCTGATATCCCATCCGATCGTACTGGCAGCCAAAACGCGGGTCCTTATGCGATGAAACCCAGTTAGCAACGCGCTGATTAAAGTCATCTGTCGTCATGCCGCTGTGCGTCAGCGATAAAAGATGAATAAGCCCTTTTTCGCCGGAAGCGGCGACAGTTTTGATATCGTCTTTCAACACGGCCTGCACCAACGCGTCGCTAGACCACTCCTGGTGTTGCGGGGCCAGACGTTTGATCTCATCCAGCACGAACCGGATCTGAAACGTCAGCGGCGCTTCTGGCCAGAGGGTGCCATCATTATCAAATACGACGTAGCGTTTTTCGGCCGGAATAAACGTTGAGCGGTCTGGGTTGGTGGCACCTTGCACCCATTCTTCAATGGCGCGCTTGGCTGCCGTATCGTTCCATGCTGAGAGTGGATCTGCCACTGCGTTGCCGCAGAGGGCGAATAAAGTCAGAGCGATTAACGTACGCTTCATCGTGAACTCCTGTTATCCGGGGTCTGTCCCGGTAGCGAAAGTGGCTGCCAGAATCGGCGCCAACGGTGAGATAAGTAACGCGCGCTACGCAGCAAAGTGCGGCGGAAAATAAACATCAGCATGAGTAACGCGAGGCCGCCTGCGAGCATTAACGCATTCTGCCGAGTCAACGTGCCACGATCGCCCTTTAACGAGGATTCCGCACCGGCCGAGCGCGAAGCGGCAATTCGGTAGGTGCTGCCGGGGAGTTCAGCGGTTTGCCACTGCTGATGGGTTGTATCCCACCACCGCAATTTGATCGGCGGCAGCGTGACTTCCCCCGCAACAACAGGCAAATAGCGGAGCGTTTCCACGCGTTCCGCGCCTTCAAGATCCCCCCGACCCGAAGTCAGCAGACGATTTTCAGGCGGCAGACGCTGGGTATGGGTGCCGCTGATGGCATAGAGCAGCGGTGGGATTTGGGCGGGCATCACCTCCGTGGCTCGGACGGTGACGACGCGTTCAATAACGTCGCCGGCACGCAGCGTTTTATCTTTACCACTACGGTAAATATTGACCTTCTGGCTGAGCGAGAGACCTGAAGCGGGCAGGAAACGGTCTGGCTGTTCAATTCCTTGCGGCCAGTTAACCTGCGTTTCCAGCGCCGGTAGTTTGACCGTCACGGGCGCCTGTCCGGAGGCGGTTAACGTCATTTCAAAAGCCGGTAAACGCAGCTTACCTGCATCCCAGGCAGTGAGCTGGCGTTCCATGCGCACGCCGCTCCAGCTGGTTCCCTCGGCGTGACGGGTCAGAAGCTGATTGGGTTCGGCTTTGCTCAAGATATCGCCATTTTCGACCGGGAAACCGGGCCACTGCGGCGGCGGATTAAACCATGAATCCGTCCAGAACGTCACCGCCACGCGCACCGGTTGGCCTGGGACAACGTGTTCGGGAGCGACCAGCTCGCGCGTGACCGTCATGGCTGCCTGACAGGGAAGCGCCGCTACCAGAATTAACCAGATAAGTTTCATTGGCCTTCTCCTGACTGAGTCCGGTAGAGACTTTCCAGCAGCCCCGAAGGCGAAACGGTCAGATTTTCGTACCACTGATTCACCTGCGGATTCCCTCCAGCAATGGGCTGAATGTCCTTTTGTTCAACGCCATCGTCGGGTTTCAAATCATGCTTAATTTCATCAGGTTTGTAATCGGCTTCTTCACCTTGCGCCGACTTTTTCTCGCGTTCTTTTTGCCGCAGTTGCATGATGATCGCGGCGATTTTGGCGCGGTTCCCCTGGGCCAGCTTCCAGTCCGGGCGCAGACTTAACGCCCGGTCATAGCTGTTTAGCGCCTGCTGCCACTGTTTTTGCTGGGCATAACTATTGCCTGTCCAGAGCAGGGTTTCCGGGGTTTGTTGCGCCTGGCGGAACGCGGCGGTAGCGGCGGGGTAATTGCCCGCCCGATACCATGCAATACCTTGCCGGAGCGGGTCGCTATAATGCTGGGCCGCGCGGGCATAATCCCCCTCGGCAAAGGCACGCTGACCCTGCACATCGGGGCTTATCCAGGCATCCAGCCAGGCGGCATGGCCGGATGGCTGCCAGAGCAGCAGCGGCGCGATTAAAATCCAGCAAAAGAGCTGGCGTCGCCAGATAAACAGCATGACGAGCATAGGTATCGCCAGCATCCAGCCATCGTTACGCCAGTGTAAATCACTCCGGGCATTGTTCTGCGCGGTGACACTTTGTTGAATATGGCTCTGTATCACGGGCAGATCGTCATCATCGGTGGTCACCAGCGTGACGGGGATCCCCTCGTCTCGCACCTGCTCAAAGCGTTTAACATTCAGTCGCGTATCGGTTTCACTGGCGGCATATTTTTCAGGCAGCGCGCCCCCCTGAGCGGTTCCCGGCACCCAGATCTGCAGCGGTGTCTTTTGTGTGCCTAGCCATCTGGCGTCATCCGCACTAAGGGTATCCGCCACCAGAATAATGCTGCGCGGGGCGGTGGGCATATTACGCATGGCCAGTGAGATGGCATGCTGAAGTCCGGAACCCTCGCCAGACGGTAATAACGCGGGGGTTTGCGCATGCAGGAATAGCGAATAAAACGCCGTATCGACAGTGAGCGGGGTGGTTAGCCAGGCACCGGAGTTATACACCACCAGGCCAAATCGGGTACCCGGCATGCGCTCCATGAGGGACAGGATTTTGGTCTGCATCCTCTGATGGCGGCTGGGAGGCAGATCGCTGGCAAACATGGCGGTATCCTGTTGCAAAATCACCATCACGTTACTTTCCGTCGTCAGCGCGGCGGGAAGCTGACGCTGCCAGCTTGGGCCAGCCAGCGCGATGAGGCCAAGCATCGCCAGCCATGGCAGTACGCGGGTGAGCTTGCGCTGCCGCCCGACGATCAGCGCCTTCGCCAGCGGCTTGTCCATGATGCGCGACCAGGCGCTATGCCCGGCGGAGGGTAACCACCACAGCGCGATGGCCGGGATCAGCAGCAGCAAACGCCAGGGGTATAAAAAGTGAAAATCACTCATGCCGCTCTCTCCCTGAACGCGCGATACAGATTACAGGTCAGCAACAGAAGCAGTGCGGCGGCAAGCGGCCAGGCAAAAAGCGGTATACGCCACGACCAGCCGATGCTTTTTACCTGCACTGGCGTAATCGCGTCAATTTCTTGCCAGACCGCATCCAGCGAAGCCCCGCTATTCTCTGCCGTCCAGGCGCGCCCACCGGTGGTGCGAGCTATATCCTGTAAAAGAGCGGCATCCACTTTGTCATCGCCGTCGCTGTTCACGTCGCCAAAGGCGATGGTGTGAACCTGTACGTGATGACGGGCCGCCAGCTGAGCGGCGAGGCGAGGGGTCAGTTGTGACGCGGTGTCGTTACCATCGGTCAACAGGATGGCTAATTTACTGGCGTCAGTATCGCCGCTGGAATCCAGCAGTTTCACCGTGACGCCCAGCGCGTCGCCTATCGCCGTCTGTTGTCCCGCCATGCCAGGCGCAAGCTGATTGATACGGGTTTCCAGCGCCTGTTTATCCTCACTGACGGGCGCGAAGGGCCAGGCGCTGTTGGCAAAAATCACCAGCCCGATACGATCGGATTTACGAGCCGCTACGAATTTTTTAACGGAGCTTTGTACCGCCTGCAGACGGGTGATACCGCCCGTGACGTCGTTCTTCTCCATAGAGCCGGAAACATCAAGAATCAGCATAATATCGCGCATCGGTTTTTCAGTATGCTGCGGCGGGGCAAGCAATTCCGGGCGGGCGAGGGCGCAGACCAACAGCGACCATACCAGCCAGAACAGCCAAGTGGATAGCTTCCCGCCATGTGCAGGTTGGTTGTTAAGCTGGAGTTCATTAATCAGCCCAGGCAAAAAAGGAACCCGGACATACTCTTTCAACGAGCGCTCTTTGGCCATCACAAAGCGACTTGCCAGCGGCAGGATCAGCAGCATCCAGGCCCACGGCCAGGCGAACGCCAGACGTGAGAAGAAGTCAGACATGGGGTAATCCTTCAAGCCAGGAGCGAAGCTGCATACGCAGCCGTTCGGTATCGCCATCACTGAGCTGGTTCTCTGGCTGACAGTAGCGTTCGCACAGCTGCTGGCGTAACGCGTCATCCAGCGGGACGTTTTGCAACCATTGGGCAGGATCCAGCGCGCCGCTCACTTGCTCCCGCGGCTGATGCACCAGCAAAATACGTTTCATCAGCAGCAGCCAGCTGTCTACCGTTTGCGGTTGAGCGAGAGCCGACAGCGCCTGGCGACGCCACAGGTTTCGCCGCCATCTGGCGATGCGGATGATGAGATAAATGAGCAACAGGGCGAGCAGGATACCGCCCAGTACAAACCATCCCGGCGGTAGGGGAAACCATGACGGTGAATCGGGAAGAACCGGTTCCGCCAGTTCGGGTACCGTAAATCCTTTCTCCAGCATCTATACCTCTTTTTGAAGCTGTCTGACTAGATCCCCGGCGACGACAATCTGCTTCACCTGCACGCCAAGTCGCGTGAGACGAGACGCCTGGGCTGAGAGTCGCGCCGTGATGCTTTGTTTGATGCCGTCCTGTAGCGCAGGCGAGAGCGAAAAGGCCGCCTCTTGCCCTTCATACCGGGCGGCCAGCCGCCCGTGTGCAGGCAGGCGCAAATGCAGATCGTCGAGGATCACGAATGCAGTCACTTCCCCTCGACGGCGCAGGGCTGCCAGCAGCGCATCGCACTCGTTATCCAGATCGTGAAAGTCGCTGATTAACGCGACCCAGCAGCCGGTTGGAATTAACGGCAGAGAGTGGCGCAGAATGGTGGCCAGCGAAAGTGGGTCAGGCGTTTCCCGCGGATAATTATCCGCCACGGCGTGGTTGTACTGCACAATATCGTCGAGAAATGCGGGAAGCGTACCGTTTGGCGCGCGGCATTTACGCAGAGAAAAGTCCCGATCGCCAAAGACAATGCCGCCTAAACGATCGCCGTCGTGCCAGCTGCGCCACGCCAGCAATCCGGCAGTTTTCGCTGCCGCGACGGATTTTGTCTGAACGCGCGTGGAAAAAAACATATCCCGTCGTTGATCAACCAGCAGAAAGACGGGGCGCTCTTTTTCTTCGTTATAAAGTCGGATCCACGGCGTACGCATGCGGGCAGTAGCCTGCCAGTCAATCAGCCGGACGTCGTCGCCGGGCTGATAACGACGCAGGCTGTCAAAGTTCAGCCCGCGGCCCTGCTGGCGTGATGTACGTTCACCCCCAAGCGCGCCAGGCGGGATCTGCCCTGGCGGATTGGCGATGGCTCGCGCCTCTGCGGCGAGCTTCAGCAGCGTTTCCCGGTCAATGCGAACGGCGCTACTCATTATGCCACCACGGCATCAAGCAGCATCCGCACGGCATCGTCCGGCGTGCAGTTATCCGCGCTGGCCTGGTAGCTGAGCATCAGACGATGACGTAATACCGCTGGGGCGATCTTTTTAATGTCTTCGGGCAGCACCGCGTCCCGGCCTTCCAGCCAGGCCTGCGCTCGCCCGCAGCGCTCCAGGGCCAGCGTGCCGCGAGGACTGATGCCAAACGTCAGATAACCGGCCAGCGTATCGCTCACCGACTGTGGATGACGACTTAAGTCTACCAGGTTGACGATATAATTTTCGACGGTCGGGGAGACGTGAATAGCGGAAATAGCCTGCCAGCATTCAGCGATTTCCTGCTGACTCAGCATGAGCGTATCGGTCTGTTCTGGCTGTGCTGATGCGGTACTCGTCAGTTGTTGATACTTTTTCTGCTGCTCGGCGCGCACCAGTTGCATCACTTTCTGTTCATTGTCTTTTGACGGATAGTGCACCAGTACCTTCATCAAAAAACGGTCCAGCTGGGCTTCCGGCAGAGGCCAGGTACCTTCCTGATCCACTGGGTTTTGCGTGGCCAGAACCATAAAAACACCGGGTAAAGGCCAGCTTTTGCCCGCCACGGTGACGTGACGTTCTTCCATAGCTTCGAGCAGCGCGGACTGCACGCGGGCCGAGGCGCGGTTGATTTCATCGGCGAGGATGATATTGCCGAACACCGGGCCGGGACGGAAGCGGAACTGATCCTCTTCACGGATGGCGTTTTGCTGATAAATTTCGCTGCCGGTGATATCTGAGGGCAGAAGATCAGGCGTGAACTGAATACGACGGTAATCCCCCTCAACGTGGCGGGCAAGTTCGCGTACCGCGCGCGTTTTCGCCAGGCCCGGTAATCCTTCAAGCAACACGTGTCCGTCGCACAACAGGGCGACTATCAACATGCGCACCAGTTCTTCCTGACCGAGAACCTGTTCGTTCATGCGTTGCTCAAGCTGCAATAACTTCTCTCGATTTATCATCGGCGTAGCCCTGCAAAATCACGTTTAATTAAAGTGGCGATGCCCACCAGGATCGGCTCGGCATAGTTGAAAAAGGCCTTAATGCCCGGGCAAAGATAATTCAGTCCCAACTCGCCGTCCGGTGCGCGCACCAGGCGGTTTTTCGGGCATTCGCCCCAGCACAGCTTCAGATAAGGGCAGGCTTTACAGTAGTTGGGCAGCGTGTCGCGCTTGCCCATACCAAACGCTTTCTGCCGTTCGGAGAAAGCCAGATGCGAAAGCTGAGCATGCTCAATGTTGCCGATCTGATATTCCGGGTAGACATAGTGATCACAGGAATAAATATCGCCGTTTTTCTCAATCGCCAGCCCTTTTCCGCAGAATTCTGAGTGGGTGCAAATTTGCGCCGGCATTCCCATTGTCTGGGCGACCGCCGTTTCAAACAGATTGACCTGCACGCGGCCCAGGTCGTTATTCACCCACTCTTCAAAAACGGCAATCAGAAACGTGCCCCAGTCTTCCGGGTCAACCGACCAGTCGGTAACAATGGAGTCGAGGTCGCCGGGACGCGCGCGGCGGCTACCGGTGAGCGGGATGGCGTCATCCTGCCAGAATTGCGGCGCGGTTTGTTTGAAATCAACAGGTTCGACGCAGGGATTAAACTGTACATAGGTCGCACCCAGTTCGCGGGTGACGAAGCGGTACACTTCCAGCGGAAAGCGGGCGTTGGTCCGGTTTACCGTTACCAGCGCGTTAAATGGGACGCCGTGACGCTTCAGGGCCTCAACGCCCGCCATCACTTTGTCAAATGTCGGTTTGCCGCTACGGGTCACGCGATAGCGGTCATGCAGTTCTCGTGGGCCATCAATCGAGAGTCCCACCAGAAATTGATGTTCTTTTAGAAATTCAGCCCATTTATCGTTTAACAACACGCCATTGGTTTGTAAATCATTCTCGACACGCTGTCCGGGCTTCTGGTACTGCTTCTGAAATTTCACAACCTTCTGGAAAAACGCTAACCCCATCAGCGTGGGTTCGCCGCCTTGCCAGGAAAATACCACCTGGTCACCGTCCTGACCGTCAATATACTGGCGAATGAAATTCTCCAGCACCTCGTCACTCATTCCGGTATGTCTGTCCTGATGCAGAAGCTCTTCTTTGTGCAGGTAAAAACAGTAGGAACAATCGAGGTTGCAGGTTGAGCCGGTTGGTTTAGCCATGACATGAAAGCGGCGCTTGTATTCTGGCCCTTTGCCGTCATATTTTTCCGCCGACGGAAGCGCCTTAACGGGTAGTGTGGTGCTGTACTTCATATAGCAGACCCCTGAACAGAAAAACAAACAAAGCGCAGATTGACTGCTCTTCAAAGCACGAACAGACTGCCGGGGCAGCCTGTCCGCAGGCTTTCATCATTTATTGATATTTGAGCCTTGTTCCAGCATTGCCGAAGCATCAGAGATCGTGAATGAACCTGGCTTCTGACGTGGTGGGAACTCCTTAAAGGTGGCCAACATTTCTTTGGCGTACTTCTGCGCGCCGCCCATCAGGAACATACGATCGTAGAACCAGGAGTTGTATCCCATACCGTCGCTGCCTTTCTCCAGCGGGTCAACTTCGAGATCAAAGATCATTGGCGCACGCAGTTTGGTGAACGGATAACGCCACAAATCAAGACCGGTATGCTCCTGAATCATGAAATGCGCTTTCCAGCGTCCATAGCGCATAGCCAGCAGATCGCCGTCATCGCTCCAGTAGAAGAATTCTTTACGCTGATCCTCGCCTTTGCCCTGCAGGAAGTCGAGCTGGTTATAGCCGTCGAGATGAACTTTATAAGTAATAGATGGCGTTTTATAACCTTTTAAAAGCTCTTGTTTGATATTAGGGTTACCCGCTGCGGCAATAAGGGTAGGGAACCAGTCGTAGCTGGCAAAAATATCATTAATTAGCGTGCCTGGTTTAATATGACCTGGCCATTTGATCATCGCAGGGACGCGGAAACCGCCTTCCCAGCCCGTATTCTTCTCGCCACGGAACGGTGTGATACCGGCATCTGGCCAGGTCGCGGTCATGGGGCCGTTGTCAGTGGTATAAATGACGATCGTATTGTCTTCAATGCCGAGATCTTTAATTTTCTTCAGCACTTCGCCAATCATTTTATCGTGTTCAACCATGCCATCGGCATAGGTCCCAAGGCCCGTTGCACCAATGCTGGCATCTTTCAGGTGGGTTTTATTGTGCATCCTGGTGGTATTGAACCAGGTAAAGAACGGTTTGTTGGCCTTAACCTGGCGCTCCATGAAGTCATTATTCGCAGCCAGGGTCTCTTCATCCACGGTGCCCATACGCTTCACCGTTAATGGACCCGTATCTTCAATTTTGCCGTCTGCGGTACTCTTAATTACGCCGCGCGGACCAAATTCCTTACGGAAGGCAGGATCTTTCGGATAGTCTGAGTTTTCTGGCTCTTCTTCGGCATTCAGGTGGTAAAGGTTACCCAGGAATTCATCAAAGCCGTGAGCGGTCGGCAGGAATTCATCGCGATCGCCCAGGTGGTTTTTACCAAACTGACCGGTAGCGTAGCCCAGCTGCTTAAGGATGTTCGCAATGGTTGGATCTTCTTTTTGCAGACCCTGAGGTGCGCCCGGCATTCCGACTTTACTCATCCCGGTGCGGAAAGGCATCTGGCCGGTAATAAACGATGAGCGTCCTGCGGTAGAGCTTTGCTCAGCGTAATAAGAGGTGAACTTGGCGCCTTCGGCAGCAATACTGTCGATATTTGGGGTTTTATATCCCATCATGCCCTGGTTGTAGGTACTCAGGTTCCAGTAGCCGATATCATCGCCAAAAATTACCACAATATTTGGTTTAGCGGGATCTTGTTTCGGGGCATTCTCTGCGGCGGTCGTTGCGGGTGCTGCATGGACAGTGGAAACCACGCCAGCCGCTAACGTCAGCATGCTGGCAATCACGGTCCTTCTAAAGGGGACACTTTTTTGCATTAGGGACACTCCAGTCTTTATGATGGCAAGTTGAGTATAGACGGGTAAAAACGCTTACATTAATTTTAGTAATAAAATTAATAGGCTTGACGAAAAATCACGTATCGTCAATGAAATATTACTAGCGGTTATAGTGAATTCTCTGTCACTCATCGGAAAACCAGATTAATTCAAAAGCGCGACTATATAAAAGGAAATGTTGTTTATTAATAAATTAGCGGCGCTACGGCATCCCGCGTCAGTTACGAAGCATCACTTCCATCGTTGCGTCAAATAAATGGAAGGAAAATCCGAATATCCCTTTAACTTATTATCATGCAAAAGTTTAGTGTATTCATGCTGAATCGATTAAATAATCGTATTATTTTATAGACTACGTATTATGCATTACTGGTGAAAAATGTTATCTTTTGGGCAATATTGATGTGAACTCACTTTCAACATCGAAATAGTCGGTTGTATCCGTTAGTCGGCGGGGGGAGAGATATAAGATAGGCGAACAATATCTTCTGGTGCGTATTGCAGAAGTGAACGGCTAGTCTATGCTCAATTATTAAAGAGAAATAGTTCAAAACTTTTCAGAACAATAACAACAATGTTTCGTGGGTTGAGGGTGGAAATGAAGCAAATTCTGTTCATTTGTCTGGCGAGCTTGTTCACGATAACAAGTTTCATTTCGCATGCCGCAGAGCCACGACAGGAGGCGACGCCGCAAGAGCGTGCCCGTACAGTATATATCTTTCATCAGCCGATAGTCATGCTGCAGGCTAAATTTGGACTTACCACGCCGGAAGAGCGGGTATTGCGAATTAGAAATACGCTGCGGAATTTCACTGAGGAGGATGTTCGCCAACCTCTCAAACTGGTATCTGTTACCCGTTATAACCAGCCTGGAAAACTCATCGTGATGAACGGTAAGCCAGTTATGCTGCTTACCGAAGGTGATCTTGACGAAGGGGATGACCTCACGCTCGATCAGGCCGCGCAGCGGGTTATGGCGCGTATGGAGGCGCAGAGAACCGCTCTGCGCGACCAGTATAACCGCAGCTGGCTGGTGCTTTCCGCCATAAAAGCCGTTGGAGGTCTGCTTGGGCTAGTCGCGCTTTGGTACGGTGCATACCGCTCATGGCGCAGGGTAAAACAGCTATTTCGGCGACGTATCATCGAGAATCGTAGCTGGATCCCCCAAAGCTGGCGACGCTTTATCGGTGCTATCGAAGCGCGACTTTATGCCATATTCATGCTCTTGCTGGGCGTCATAGCACTGTATGTCTGGCTGAGCTGGGTATTAAGCCTGTTCCCATGGACACGCGTATGGGGAGCCTCACTGGGCGATTGGTCTGTGCGCGCTTTTCAGGGCATAGCGCTTGCTGTGGTATCTGCCTTGCCGGGCCTGATGATCGTGCTGATTATTTTTATGCTAACCGCTGTGATTTTGAAACTGCTTAAAGTGGTTCTCAATCAGGTGGCAGCAGGGCGTTTGCAACTTCCTGGCATTCATCCGGAAACGGTCGGGGCGACTCGTAAACTGATCGCTGTGGTGGTATGGCTGTTTGCGCTGTCAGCAGCGTACCCCTTTTTGCCTGGCGCTAACTCGCTCGCGTTTAAAGGGATCAGCGTCTTCTTTGGTCTGATGTTGACGTTAGGTTCCGCCGGGGTGATGAACCACGCCATGAGCGGTCTTGTACTGATTTATTCCCGTGCGCTGCGCAAAGGCGATGTCATACGCGTGGCCGATAACGAAGGGCTGGTGAGTGAAATTGGTATGTTGGCCACCAAGATCATTACCCGAGAAAATTACGTGGTCACGGTGCCTAATGCGGTGGTTGTGAGTGGAAAAATCACCAATTTGAGCGCACATGCTCACGGTGGCGGCATCAACCTGACCATCAGCGTGACGATTGGTTATGACACACCCTGGCGACAGGTTCATGCCATGCTAGAGCTCGCCGCCAAACGGGCAAGCTCAGTCGATCCGGCTCAACCACCGCTGGTACGCCAGCTCAGTTTGATGGACTGGTATATCGCCTATGAATTACAGGTACAACTGAAAGCAGGGCAATCATTAGCCGCAGCACGCAATGAGCTTTATAGCCATATTCAGGATGTATTTAACGAATTCAATGTACAGATTATGTCTCCGAATTATGTTATGCAACCTGAGGGTTCAGTCACTGTTGCCAAAGAAAACTGGTATTCAGCCCCGGCGGTTCCTCCTGATGGCAATAAAAATGTGAGTGCGTAACTTATTTCCGTCCTTCCTGACAGAGAGGGACATTTTGTAATATAAATTGGCAGATAGCGCATGAAAAAATTGATACTGGTATGTTTTGGGCTCCTTATTTCGCAGACCACGCAGGCGAGCGCACTCTACTTCTACGAAATTGGCACAGAAGATACGGCACTGGCAGGCGCAGGGCAGGCTGCTCGCGCTCAGGATGCATCAACGATTGTCACCAACCCGGCCGGGATGACTCGTTTGCCTGACCATATGTTTACCGGGGGAGTTCAGGCGATGGACGGTGATGTATCTTATTCACTTAACGATGACGCCGGACGTAAGAGCCCTGGGGATATTATGCGCTTCTTCCCTAATGCCAGCGCATTCTATGCGCAAAAAATCAATGATGATCTCTATGCTGGCCTCGGCATTTACGGCAACTATGGCCTGGGGATTGACTTTGGTCAGTGGGCTGGGGACAGATTAATCAAGAAAAGCACCATGGTGGCGATGACACTCAGCCCTTCAATAGCTTACAAATTAAGCGATAGAGTGTCTGTGGGCGGCTCTGTAAACATCAACTATGGCTTCCTGTCATTAACACGTAACGTCGATAATACTGATGAAACGCAGAAGGATCACGACTGGGCGTTAGGGTATCGTCTTGGCTTGCTGATGCAGCTGACGGAACAGACCCGGCTTGGTATAGCATGGACGAGTAAGACAGAATACGATTTTGATATTGATGGTAAGGCGCGCTTGCCGAATTTAGCCAACGTTGAGTACGAGCTTCCTGTCTCAGCGCAGGTACGCGCGCCTCAGCAAATTATGCTGAGCCTGGTGCATGATATCAATAAACAATGGTCGGTGATGGGCGATCTCGGTTGGCAGGACTGGAGCCAGTTTGGCGCCCCACAAATTGCCGTGGCGGGGCAGGAACTGGATAAAAAGAGCCGTCTGAAGGATTCCTGGCATACGGCATTAGGCGTGCAGTACCGTCCTACCGAACAATGGCGTCTCAACGCTGGTGTTGCCTTTGACAGCACGGTATACAATTCGCAGAGTGACGTAGCGCTCACCTTACCGACGGGTGATGAATGGCGTTTTGCCACAGGCGCCCAGTACCAGATTACACCGCAGAGTAATATTGGCGTCGCCGTCTCCTACTTGCATATGCAATCGTCTCACGTTCAGTCGCCTGCTATCTATAGCGGTAGCTACAACCACCCATATTTATGGTTTGCTAATGTAAACTATAGTTATCAATTCTAATGGGCTGATGTCTTTGCCGTGCAATGCGCGGGGAGGGATGCACAAATGATTTTTTGTGCCCTCGTAAAGGGACATCACCGCCTTTGTACGGTGGGTGTGGCGTTTATCCTGAATCAGTTTGATTAATTCGCCTGTATATCCTGAGCGCTGGTTATCCACGATCCCTCGGGTCTTTCTTTGAGACCCGGGGGCGATGGTAAGTGGCGCTGGGAAGACGTTCGACGGTCTGTTTCTGTGACTTGCCAGCTATCATTAATTTACATTTATAAAGCCCTTGGGCCAGTCGCTATTTATTGTCAGTTTATTGAGCAGGAGCATTAACTCATAATCGCTATGTAAGTTAAATTTCCTCATCACCATATATTTATGCGTATAGACCGTTTTCTCACTCACCATCAGTTCTTCGGCAATTTGCATGACTGACATTCCCTCATTTAAATAGCTCATGATGCGGATTTGCTGTGGCGACAGTTTGGTAAGCTGGCAATCACAACATGACCCGGTTGAGTGCCGATAATTTGTCTGCTGCAGCCGGTGCCAGGCGGTATGCATTGCTGTACGTAACTGCGTCACGGAATGTCGGCGAGAGAGAAAGATAATATCCTGAAAGCAAGAGGGTAGCGCTGAGACACGCATGTCATCATCAACAATACCAATCACAATGCTTTTTTTTCGACTCCGCAGCTCAGGGCGGCAAATAAAACATTCTCCTGGGCATAATGCCAGCACAATAACGTCCGCTACCTTCACGCTTTCTGAGGTAAAGTTAAAGCTGAAATTAACTTTACTGTTGTGCTGAGAAAAGAAATCATTAAAAAAAAAGGTCAGCCCACGCCTGAAGAGGGTATCCCACTCTTTTATTACAATGTTAACCATTTACTATACCGAAACATAATTATTAAGCGCAGCTGCATTGGGGAAGTAATAGACGCAGCTTTTTTACCCTGTTAGCTTCCAGAAGGGGATGACGACTCACGTGCCTATGACCCGCTATAGCCAGCGACCCGTCAGTTGTATTGCATTGTCAAAACGACAACGGCATGAATGGAACCTGGCGTCGGCCTTCCCGCCACTGAGGTCACCATGGCGCTCATCGGAATCGTCGCCGTTCTGTCTGCGGCAATATTTTGCGTGATGCTGGATCCGCTGCCCATCAACAAACCTGTAGTAGCATCAGACATCGCAATGGCCACACGGGTTGCCGTGCCACTGTTTTGGTAATAATTCATGCCCGCTTCCGGGTCAGGCGTTCCGCTAAAACGGGTTGTCACGCTTAGCGTACCCGGCGGACAGCGGGTAAACAGGAGATTAAAGGTAACCGGATCGGAAGATGACCCGGGGGTGAACATGTTTGTTGCCTGGATATTACCAAGATCAACATTCATATTTTCACTCCCCCCGTTAAAGACGCAGGGCGCTGCGATAATACGACCTGTGACTTTGATATCGACGTTGTCTGCCGACAACGCAGGCAATACTATTGCGCATGCCATCAGCAACACGAGTTTATTGATTTTCATTTAACAGCCCTTATTGATAGGTAAGACTCAGCGTTGCGGACGCATTGGCGATGCCGGTGGTTACCGTTGTATTGGTCTGATAGTAGCGTGCGGTTAACGGAAACATCTCCTGGCCGCCATTGGTTCTCTTCAGAACAAGATTATTGCCAAGGATGAGAGGGGTATTGTTATAAACCAGCTGCACGCCAACCCCCTGTGCGACGCCTGCGCTTCCCTGACCGGTTAACGCCAGCACGGTATTATCGCTGACGTCTGGATTTTGTGCCCCGGAGAGCATGACGTTAATATTGGCTCCGGCATCACAGTCCAGAATGAGATTCTGCGTTTTCTGCGCATTAGCGGGGGTTGATCCCACCGCAGTACCAAACTCGCTGACCAAAACGTCCCCCAGTTCAAATACCATATTCGACGTTGTCACCGCGCATGCCACCTGGGTAATAGATCCGGCCCCCGCATTGACGGGGATCTCAGGAGCTTGTTCTCCGCCAAGATATTGCATCGTAAAGGCGACAAACGATGCCAGTTGCCCCGTTACTGAGCCAGATGTAATATCACCAATCTTCCAGAATTGTATAACCGGCTGATAATCATGAATAACCAGCTCGCCTGGGTTTGAAGACCAACTGGACATTGAAGCGTTACCGCGGTCAATATAATCGGTGCCGCTAAATGTCGACGCGCCTGCTTTGGAGTTCATGTAAAAGCCAAAAGAAATACCCACCCCAGGCACATTGGTTTGATAAACACGCCGCGCGCCGTACGTCGCGACATAGGGTAAAATAGCGCTTTTCATTCCTGAGCTAGACCCTTCATTGCCGGTTGTGACGCAGGTATAAGCATGTGCTAAAGAGCCATATATCTCATTGCTTATCGCCTGGCCAACGGGAACATCGCGCTGAACGATAATATTGCCATAATCCACGGTATAGGGAGAGCCGATGTAAGTATAATCACAACAGAAGCCACTCAATGGAAACAACACAGCCAGCATTAATAATGCAGATCGGAAAAGTCGCATACCTATGCACCTGATATAAAAATTCATTTCAACGTTATCGGCAAACAGCATTATCGATAATCACATCGTTATTCAGCTTCGTCATGTTTATCGAGTAATGAACCCTGCAGGTGTTTGCGGATTGATTTCCCCATTTCACGGTCAGGTTTACCTCGGGATCGAGACCCGTCAAATAGACCTGTCCGCTATCACCCACGATAAAACTGTTATGATCTGTTCCATCAACGCTGGCCATTGCGCCAAACGGCACTACCTGGCCGTTTCGCTGGCTCAAGGTCATCAACATGCGAACGCCCACGCTTGCCCGATAATTCGCCCTGACAATCGCGCCACGCGTAGGAACCACGGTTTTAACCGTTTGCTCTAACTCAACGTTAGCCGGTAATGTATCGGTGATTAATGACACATCATTTTTGCGATAAGGCATTAAGTTAGAGGCAACCGTATATCCGCGATAATCGGTTGTCGCTCCGGTCATATTCTGGATGCCTACGCCGGCAGCCCCGGGGGCGGCAATCAGCACGTTGGTTTCACCCAGGGGCTGAGAAAACGTCACGCCATTGGCATGCGCAACCACACCTCCCTGAATCCCATAATTCAGACGATCGGTATTTTTGTCATAGCTGTACCCGGCTGTGATTTCGCCATAGGTGCCGCGATAATCACCATTCATATTGCCGGTGTAGGCCGCATCGTGAGTGCCGAAACCCTGTTGAATATTCCAGTTGAGCGCATTATTCGGCAAAGCAACGCCATTTAACCCAGCGCTGTGTGTCGTACCGTTATTCTTGCTGGTATTCATGCCATAGTTTGCCCATGTCTGCGGCAACAGTTTTTCCAGGGGAATGCTGATATTCAGCGCCAGCATCTGGTTTTTATCGTCGCTCTGGGGTGAGCTGTACGATCCCGCGCTCCCATTCTTACTCAGCGTCCAGGTCAGGCCATAACTGATACTGTGCCAGTAGTTGTTATACCCAACGCTCCATGATTCCATCGCCTTACCCGAATTCCAGTAATCTTCACGCGCGGCGTTCAGCATCAACGATCCCAGATGGTCTCCCAACCCCTGGCTCAACGTCAGCTCAGCACGGTTGCGGCGTCGGTCCTGAAGCGCCTGACTGTCACCGTAAGAATCCAGGACCTCTTGCATGCCATAGTAGCCGCTGGTCGAATAGCGGTAGCCGGCAATCGCGAAGTTGGTGCCCGTTGCGGCAAAATTTTTACTGTATCGAGCCCGCCATGATTGCCCCCTGGATTTCGGCATATTTTGCGGCGTGGACCAGCCCTGGGTGATATCGCTGGAGATTGCGCCAAAGTTACCCATGTTTTTACCGACGCCCGCGGCGAGGGACTGGTACTTACTCGACTCCTGTAATCCGCCGTAAAACGTAAAGCCATAGGGCAAGCCGAGAATAACGCTCATCTGAGCAAAGGGCGTTTTGTCCACGCTGCCGTTGTAAGAACGATATTGCCCGCCCGTTAACGCATATTTAATTCGGCCTTCACGCTGTAATACGGGAAGGGAGGCAAATGGCACGCTAAAGTGCTGCTCACTGCCATCAGCCTCTTTAATAGTGACATCAAGATCGCCGGCGCCGCCGGTAGGATACATATCCGTGATTTCAAAAGCCCCCGGCGCCACAAAGCTCTGGTATATCTGATAGCCATTCTGGCGAATTATCACCTGGGCATTGGTCCGGGCGATACCACGCACCACTGGGGCATAGCCCTTGAGGGAGTCGGGCAGCATGTCATCATCGGAGGCAAGTTGTCCTCCCCGAAAAGGCATGCTGTCGAAGACATCTGCCGGGGCAGAGCTATCACCCAGCGTGAGCTGCGACTGTAACGGGATTATCGTACGCTGAGCATAGGTATAAACCGTCTTCCAGGCATCGTGACCCTGTGAATCGCGCGACCAGGTGGTGTAATTTCTTAACCGCCAGGGGCCAATATTCACGCCAGGACGCAGGTTGGCATACTGATTATCGCTGGTGCTGCTGTTGCTATTTTTTGCCCAGTTATTGGCCCCACTCAGACTGTAGTTGAGCAGGGCGGCGTTAATCCCTTGATCCCAGCGATCCGGCGACACCGCTCCGCGCGCTTGCGCTGATAGTGCCGCTTGCGGAATGCTCAATACCAGACGCTGCATGGCAAACTGGAAATCCGTACTGGCCTGAGGGATCGCTGACAGGTTCGCACAGGATGTTTCGCCTTTTAACGCGGGAAAAAGTCCAGTCTTCACTCCCCAGCTTTCTAATTGCTTAATGGATAAACAGGGGACTAATTTGTCATCACCGCCAGGCTCTTTCAGCAACACAAACCTGATATCGCGGGTATCAACTAACCGATCGTCCAGGACGATATCAACATGATAATCCCCGGGAGCTTGCGCGCCCGATTCAAAACCAGAAAGATCGACTTTTTCTGTCCCCGGATTATCCAGTTCAACCAGTTCTGGATTAAAAAAATCGCGACTATAGCTATTTTGCGTATTACTGAAGAGCGCGATGGTTATCAATAATGCCAACCGTGGAGAACGTGCTTTTATATAATCCATTGCCATCATCATAAATCCCACTCAGTGTCTTTTCGCCGGTCTACAGACTGGCTTTGTGTTCTGCCCCGGGACTGCCATAATCATTGATAATTTTGAATGTCACTGGCCCGCCCGTTACGCCGGAGGGTAAATCAAACGTCGCTGTGCTACCGGGTAATACATAACTGACATCGGGTAATTTTTTACCTGATAGTGAAATTTCGTTAAAATTCATGACATGCCGAGTCGGATTGTTTACCTGTATCTTATTACCGACGCGTTGCCAGCGTAATTTATCGACCTGATCTTCAGGGGATGCGCCTTTCATCGCCGCCGGACGGTAGATGAGCTTGATTCTGGTTTTAATGGCAATTTGCAACGTATTGTCAACTTTAGCTGCAGAGGGTATGGCTTTTATATTAAGCCAAAATAAGCTCTCTTTATCCTGAGGTAATGCTCCGGTGGCAACAATGCGCTCGACGTTTTGTTGGCCATTATTCAGTCGATATAACGGCGGCGTAATGATGAAAGGCGCCTTTTCGGCACCGCCATCCGGCTTTTCGATCCAGGACTGGATCAGGTAGGGGGTTTTATCAGGATTATTTATGCCAATTGAGGCTTCTTTTTTATTACCATCAAAAATGACCCGCGTACCACCAATAACGACACCGGCCTGAGCAGCGGATAAGCCAATACTCAATATCGTGGTGGTAAGCAAGATACTGCGAAGAACATTCATTTTAGACCTCTGAAACATGGGGCCGTATCGACCCCATCAGCTTTTCTGGACAGAAAATCAGTTATATACAATGGAGAAGTTAGCAACAGAGTTGGCCGTACCCGGCGTTACTGATGCCGTGGTGGAGATATATTGCGCGTAGAATTTCAGCGTATTGTCCTGGGTGCTGCTAAGGGTGTAGTTATAGCTGTTCTCACCGTGTAAAGGCAGGTCGACTTTATCGGCGGTCATCAGGTTAATCGCCACCCCTGACGCCGCACTGGAGGTTGAGGTATCAATAGCCAGCAGGTTAGGGTTGGTCAGATCGGGGGTGCCATCAAAGCGTACTTTTGTCGAAGTCACTGTGGTTGGGCAGTTTTTAAGCACGATATTAAAATCCTTTGCAGCCGCTTTTGCGCCACTGTTCGGAAATTCAGTTTTATAAAAGTTACCGAGATTGACCTGCTGGTTTTGCGATGCCACATCGACTTCACAGGCAGTATCAAGAATATTGCCGACGAAATTCACGGTGCCAGCGGCAGCAAAAGCGTGAGACATAGACAGCGCTGCAGTTGCGGTCAAGGCAACTAAAACAAGACTTTTTTTCATTACGTTGTTTCCTTATTAACTTGGTTTGCCACTTATATTCAGGCAATAGGGTGCCGATGAGCGTTACACTCTTTTTGTACCAGCGCCTTATTTATTACTGTGCAGCATGGCAGCCATAATTAATTACGGTAAGATCATGAACTGTTCTGCTGGCTGGCTAAAATTTATCTAATCACTTCCTTAAACTCAAATGATTTGTGGGTCTATAAGTAGACTCTCACTTAACGAATAAGTAACATTCCTTTTTTTATTGTATTTATTAAGGCCCGGTCTATTTTTAGACTCAAAGTTCATGAGGCACAAAATCAATTACTTAGGGTACATCTTTAGCACGGTCTACTTTTGGACCCTAAACCAATATTTCGCAGTTTCTTCATTTTTAAGATAATTCGTCGGGTCGATCAATAAAGCGATCACCGTAGAGGAATTGAGGCAGCATATGAACACGCGCTTAACCACCCCGGAAAACCAGGACAAATCAATTGCCCTGGAATTAAAACCATTTCGGCACATCGAGACTCTGATAAATCATGTGTTGCCAGCAGCAGAAAGAGTAGTGATCGGCAGAGGTGAGGTCGTGCATTATTATAAAGATGATATCCGGCAATGTTTTTTACTATTGCAAGGTAGCGTCGCGCTGCACCGTCGCGGCGATGGCATTGTTTTAAATTCTGAATCATCACCCTTTATTCTGGGCGTCAGTAGTCAGTTTTCCTCAGAGCATCTCTATGTGAGAGCGCTGGAGACGTCAGAGATCGCCCGGGTGTCACTGGATTGTTTTAATCACATCGTGGCGCAACTGGATCTATGGGAGCATTTTTCGAAACTCCTGATTTACACGGCCTCCCGGGTGTATGAGCATTGCGCACAGATCTCGCAGATGTCGGCTTATGACATCATCCGCTTTCAGCTTGTTGAACTGATGCAAGAGCCGGATGCGATACGGCAACAAATTACGGCTGCAGCCTATATTAAGAGCCGAACCTATCTTTCACGGAGCGGGATTATGCGAATTCTGGCAGAGCTGCGAACCGGGAACTACATCACCATGGAACGGGGTATACTTCTTGATATCAATCATTTGCCTCGAAAATACTGACGATGAGGATACCCGCATCAGGAAGCCAGGCTATAATCAGACAGGTCAATCTAAAGGTTATCGGTTATGTCCTCTTCAGCAAAACCTCACAGAGGTTCACCCTACGCGCAAGAGTTGATGACGCATTTACAGCCGTATTGCACGCCACGTAAAACTGAAAGGGGGGAGCAACTGGATTTCAAGGTAAATGGCCAGGGGATGTGTTACCTCATCCTTGAGGGAACCGTAGCGGTTTATCGCCGAAACGATAATATGATGCTGTCCACTGCGCGCAGTCCCGCCGTGTTTGGTCTTGCCAATCTGACGGATATTTACTTCGATGATTACATTAAAACTATCAACTCCTGCGTGATTGGCGAGATCTCCACCGCTCGTGTTCATGACATCATTAAAGAAAAGTCGTTATGGGGGCTGCTCTCAAAGCAACTGATGTTTGTGTATGGCCGACTTTACAACAATGTGATGCCGCAGGGCGCACCGACGGCGTACGAGATGATCCGCCAGCAGTTGCTCAATTTAATCGAAGAAGATGAGAGTTATCGCGCCGCAGTCACAGCGGAACTCTACATCCGTGAGAAAACCCATCTTTCTCGCAGCGGCGTCATGCGCATTCTTGCAGATTTAAAAACGGGTGGTTTTATCGAAATGGAAGAGGGAAGACTCATTAAAATCCATAAGCTTCCCGCCAGGTACTAAATTCAGACACCGTCAGACAAAAAAACGCCCTTCATCTCCATTTAGCGCCCACACCAGGGTCAATGATAATTTTTAATGCCCAGGGCAGGGCGCGCCATGTTCTACCCAGTGGTGCACCGATCGGGCGGGATCGTCCGCTTAGCCAGTTTCTTTTGCAAAATGATGATAATAATTGGGGATCCTGATGCGGAAATTGCACATAGCGCCAGCAACGTGTCCATATTCTGGAGCGCCATGCGATGGTCAGGTAACAGAAAAGCGGACAGGAAAAATGCGGCAGTCGTCATCAGATACATCATGGACGTCTGTAATGAAGAGAATCCCGCTCGTTGGTTGTTATCAGGAAACTGAATCGTAACCGCCGAAGATGAAACCAGACGACTGTAAGCTGCCCCGAGAAATAACGTCATAAACAGCGCCGGATGCGGATAGCCCAGGAAGGGTATCAGCAAGCTCAGAATAAAAACGAGGGTTGACCCGGTCGCCAAACTCAATGCAGAAAAACGAGAGGTTAATGCCCCTGTCATTCTTGTAGACAAATACCCCGCCAGTCCCCCGCCGAAGAACAGCCAGGGCAGCAGGCCTTCAGAAGCCCCCAACAGCTGCGTCATTAATGGCGCCAGAACAGGAATGATCAGCATTGGACTAAACTGTACCAGTGCATTACCGGAAGCAAACAGTAAAGTATCAACATCGAGGGGCAGCGCGTGAGACGTGTCGAAAGTGACGGGGTCCTGAGGAATGACAGTGACGATCAATGGCAATGCCAACAAACAGAGCGTGCTGATTAACCACAACGCGACATGCCAACCGTAATGAGTACACAAAAATAATATAGCGGGCATCCCCACAACGCTTACCAGCGAAAATGACGCAATCACCGTCGCCAACATTTTTCCGCGCAAGTCAGCCGGCGTGTGGTTTATCAAAATACCGATCCCCACACCCATTGTCGTCCCTCCAACCAGCCCTGCGAAGAATCGCAAGGTAAGAAGAAGAGGAAAACTGGTTATGAATGTTGTCAACAGTGTCGCTATGGCTAGCAGCACCATATTAGCGATAAGAAAACGCTTCTTATTGCAACGGTCAACCCAGTAAAAGGCGATAATTCCCGACAGGACGGCTCCAGAGGTGTACATACCGGATACATAGCCTGAGAAGGAGACGGGAACAGCGAAATCCGCGGCCATAAATGTAAAAACAGGACTGAACATCATATATTCCAGCGCATTAGTAAACTGCACAAAAGCGATGACCAGCGCTATCCGTATCAGCGCCTTTTGATTAAATGTTGTGGTGACCCGTGGCATAGCAAGCGACCTGATGATGAAAGATAACCTAGCTTAACTGCTATCAAACTTATCGATTAGATGGTAAAAATGGCACTCATTATTATCATATGTGGGATAGTTGATGCGGCCAGTTCTTGATTTTAATGCGCTGAAAGTCTTCATCGCTGTAGTTGAAAGAGACAGTTTTGTGGGGGCTTCGAAAGCCCTTGAAATGCCGGCATCAAATGTCAGCCGTTGCATTGCTCAGCTAGAAGATAAACTGAATCTACAGCTTATTGAACGCAGTACCCGACATATGAAACTCACTCAGGCGGGGCATCTACTCTATTCCCGGGCGAAGCCATTACTGGAAGCGCTTGAGCAAACTGAAACCGAATTAACGTTGCGGCAAATGCAATTCAAGGGGCCACTACGTATCTGTATTCCCAATGAAATCGGTCCTGCACTGCTGGGCGCTATTGTTGCCGATTTCGCCTGTCAGCATCCGGACCTGGAGATAAGTTGCGTCACCAATTTGTCTGGTTATGAATCCCTGCGCGATGATCTGGATCTCGCTGTCATTGTGAGTCGTGGTCAGATGGATGACAGTGACTACATAGCCCGTCATCTGGTGACCATCCCTTGCACCATCGTTGCGGCCCCCTCCGTTATCCAGCGTTATGGCACGCCTTCTCGTATACAGCAATTTGAAGAATTGCCCTGTATTACAACGGTAAATGCGCTTAAAGGCGCTCCCTGGCAGTTTGTGAATAAAAAGGGCGGATTCGAGACGATTAAAGTGAACGGTCGTTATCGGGTCAACAGCGGGGAGATGGCAGGGCGAGCGGCCATCTCAGGCGTCGGTTATGCCATCCTGTCGAAACAAGCCTGCCAGCCCTATATTGACGATGGCCGGTTAATCGAAATTGAATTTGAACAATCGGCGGCCCCCTTGCAATTGTTCGCCCTGTATTCCGATCGGCGTTATTTGCCGGCAAAAACAAGAGCGCTTATTGATTTCATGCATCAGAGATTGAGTCATGAATAAGAGGCCATCATCAGCGCACCTGGATGCGCTGTCCCGTTCAGCCGGCGCTCTTGCCGCTCATCACCTCGACTCAAGCACCATTGAATCATTCCTCGCTGATCGCCAAAAAGCGTCTGTTAAGCAGGCTGTCAGCTTATCTTTTTAGCCATTGCCCTGGCGATGACCGGGGCGCTTTCTACGGACAAGCTCAGGCCTTCAAGTCCAGAACGACATGGCTGAATGTTTGATAGGTTTTTTCATCTGGCGCAGGCGGAATTTTGGCGGCTTTCAGCGCGGACATCACCTGCGCGCAGAATGGCCGATCGCCGTTCTCGACCGCCGGATCCTGCACCGTCCCGTCACGCTGCAGGGTAAAGCGCACCGAGCATTTTTGCCCTTGCCAGGAGTCCGGCTGGTCTATGTTAGCGAAGATAGCCGCCTGGATCCGCGCCAGATAGCGTGAGGCATTGGCCTGCGGTGACGTATCTGCACCCGTTTGATAATCGCGAAGTATCTTATCCACTTCTGCCGATATTTGAGCGTCTTCGGCGCTGTCCGGCGCAGAAGCATGACCCGAACAGGCGGAAAGGAGGAAAGAGAGGGTGCAAACGAGCACGGCGTTAATTTTCACGGACATGGTAAGCCTCCTTGCTGGTGGTGAAACATTTCGTGTACGAGGCGGTTATCCTCTGTTATTCCGCGAGATTATTCAAACGCTGAATGCATCATGTTCGTTTTAAGTGACACTGTCACACATTTTGGGCTTTCGTCGCGGACGGTTAGGCCATCCAGTCGCGGATCAGGTCACCGTATAGCCGTTCTGCCTCCGCCAGCCGGCTGAGCAGGCAGTACTCGTCGGTTTGATGAGCCATCGACGGCTCCCCGGGGCCGAGAATAATACAGGGCGGGTCGCCCAGGGCAGGCAGCAGCAGCGAGGCGTCGGTAAAGTAGGGCACCACGCGCGGCGTAATCGGCTCAGCGTGCAGCGGCTGACAGCGTTGGTAAACCTGCTTAATCCATGCGTGATCCTCCCGGCTCAGGACCGCAGGCAGGTCGACCAGCGTGGTGACCGTAACGCTTTCGCCCAGCAGCGTCGTCAAGCGCTCCCGGATAGCGGCGTGCTGTAAATTGGGCGCGCTGCGGATATCGACATCAAAACGCGTGCGGTCCGGTACGGAATTAATATTGAGTCCGCCCTCTATGCGGCCGACGTTGAGGGTGGGTTGCTTCATCAGCGGATGCGGCGCGCCCGGCGAAAAATGCTGGATCTTACCCAGCGCATCCGCCGCAAGATAGATAGCATTGATCCCCAGCTCCGGCATCGCGCCGTGGGCGGTTTTTCCCCGCGTTTCGCAGCGTAGCCAGAGGGCGCCTTTATGGCCGATAACCGGGTAGTTGGCGGTGGGCTCACCGACGATCAGCGCGCCCACCTCTGGCAACGTCTCGGAGGCGATCAGCGCCCGCGCGCCGTCGCAGCCGGTCTCTTCTCCGCCGGTGATCAGCAATAGTGCGCCGCGCCCGGCGCGAATCGTTTGCCGCTGATGAACGCAGGCGACGGCAAATGCCGCTATCGCCGCTTTCATATCGCTCGACCCGCGGCCATAAAGACGCCCGTCTTCCATCTGCGCACCGAAAGGATCGTACTGCCAGCGGGCATTTCCCAGCGGGACGGTATCCAGATGTCCGGTAAAAGCCAGCGGTTTACCGCTCTTCGACCCGGGCAGCCTGGCGATAAGATTGCAGCGTCCCTCGCCGAATGACGACAGCGACACCTCAAAACCGCTATCGGCAAGCCAGTCGGCGAAGAACCGCATGCAGTCAGCTTCGCTGCCCGGCGGGTTGATGGTGTTAAAGCCCAGCAGTTGCCGGGCGAGCTCAAGGGTAGCGGTCATCAGCGGCGTTCCGTCAGCCAGTCGAGGCAGTTAATCCACAGCTGGCGATAGCCGGGCCATTTGGCAAACTCTTCCGGCAGCCAGTGTGCCGACATGTCGCTGGTCCACACCAGCGAGCGCCCCCGCTGATATTCGCGAATGGCCAGCAGAGGATGATCGGTACCGGCCACGGTCGCCAGCAGTTTACCTTCCGGATGCATTTCAACCTCGTTATAGCCCAGCAGCCACGGCCATTCACCCGGAATATCGTTAAACAGGGGGTGAGATCCCGCCACTTCAGCAAAGCAGCCTTCCGGGGTTTCAATGCGATCGTCCCAGGCCAGGCAGCGAACCGGCAGCACTTTCTCCACCGCGGTATTACGGTAGCGTGCGCCGCCGTTGATCCCCTGGAAGCTGTAATAGCCGCCGATCATCATCAGCGCCCCCCCGCCGGCCACGTAATCATGCAGGAGCGTTAGACGGTTGGCGGTGCGGCGGCTCTTCAGCCAGGTGTCCGGATGCAGCAGCAGCGTATTGGCGCCGATATCCGAAAGGATGATCGCATCCCAGTGTTCCAGCGCTTCCAGCGTCAGCGGAAAGTCTGTCGCCGCCGCGTGGGCGGGCATATAGGTAATGGCGTAGGGACTGTCGGCGAGCGCGGCCAGAAAATCCGTTGCGCCGGTGTGCCAGGTGGCGGTGGCAAACTGGTCGAAGCCTTTAACGTGCGTTGAGGTGCTGGTCCAGGACTCACCGACCAGTAAGATTTTTTTCTGCATGATGACGTTTCCTTTTATCCGCCAAAGACCCGCTGGGGGTTTCCAATCATTAAGGTTTCAAGCTGTTCGCCGCTGACGCCGTGGCGCCGCAGACGCGGAACAAAATGCTTGAGTATGTAGCCGTAACCGTGGCCGCCGTAGCGGGTGAGCATGGTTTTCAGGAAGACATCCTGCGACAACAGAATGTGCTGGATATAGCCGTCGTCAATTAACTCGCGGATCGCGCGGGCGTTCTCCTCGTCGGAGGGCGACTGCGCTGACTCGTCGGCGTAGTAATAGCTCATGCCAATCATGTCGTATTCGAGAAATGCTCCGCGCTGGGCCAGTTCGCGCTGGTAGCGCTTATCGGCAAAGCTGGGGTTCATATGGCACAGCACGGTATGGCGTAAATCGGCGCCTTCCTGCTCGAGAATATCCAGCACCCGATGACCCAGCCGCTCCCAGCCCGGCAGATGGACCTCGATCGGCACGCCGGTCGCGGCGCTGGCCCGACCCGCAGCGCGCAGGGATTTCTCCTCATCCGGCGTAAAACGGCTGGAGATACCGATTTCGCCGATAAGCCCGGCGAGTACCTCCGGTTTCTCCTCCGCGCCGCCAAGATCGTAAATCAGCCGTTCGGTCAGCTGTTCAACGCTGCTGGTCCTTACCCACTCGGGGTGCGAAGGCTCCAGATAGAGGCCGGTACCCATAATAATGTTCAGACCGGTCAGACGCGCGATGCGCGCCAGCGCTTTCGGATCGCGGCCAATACCGATATTGGTCGGGTCGACCACGGTTTCGCCGCCAAGGGCGCGATATTTAGTGAGTTCCTCAATCGCAACGTCGACATCAAACAGCTGACAGTTATCGCGGCTCATCAACGGATTCAGCGACAGTTCGCCAAGGTTTTCCATTTTCACCGGCATTTCGGCAAGATGGCGATCGCTACAGTAGCAGGGCGGCACCCATTTGCCGGAGGCATCCAGCAGAATATGCTCATGCATCAGGGTGACGCCCATTTCGTTAATCGGCAGCGGGCCAAGCACTGTCATCACGTAACCGCTGCTGACGCCAACCGGCAACGGTGAGGGATGACGAAAAATTGAACCGTTCATCAGCTATCCTTTTGCCGCGGAGCGCGTGGGGTTGAGAATGCGGGTGTTCAGCCAGATAGCCAGCAGGATAATGGTGCCGGTAGCTATCTGGGTGTAAAACGGCGAAATATGCGACAGGATCAGCCCGTTCTGAATGACCGCAATCGACAGCGCGCCCAGCAGCGTGCCGATAATGGTACCGAAGCCGCCAAACAGGCTGGTACTGCCGAGCACCACGGCGGCAATAACCTGCAGTTCAAAGCCTTCACCCTGGTTGGAGGAGCCGCTGCCGAGGCGAGCGGTAATGATCATTCCCGCCAGCGCGGCGGCCATGCCGCTGAGGATATAGACCTTCATCGTGACGGCTTTGGTGTTAATCCCGCTGCGTCGCGCGCCTTCAGCGTTGGCGCCGATAGCGGTCACGTAGCGACCAAAACGCATGTGATTAAGAACGATATGCCCGATCAGCAGAATCAGAATGCCGAGCAGCGCGGGCATGGGGATACCGACTACCCACGCGCGTCCGATAAAGGTAAACAGGCTGTCAGCCGGAACCGGAATCGAATAACCCTGAGTGATCAGCAGCGCGATGCCGCGAACCACAGCCAGAGTGGCGAGGGTGACGATAAACGCCGGAATCCCTTCATAGGCAATAAAGAAGCCGTTGATGGCGCCAACGACGCCGCCGAGCAGCAGGCCGCCGAGCAGTACCACCGGCCACGGCAGCCCCCAGCTATTCAGGGCGATAGCGGAGAGTGCGCCGACCAGCGCCAGGGTAGAGCCCACCGACAGATCGATACCGCCGGTGGTAATCACCAGGGTCATCGCCGTCGCGACGATCAGCAGCGGGGCGCTCTGACGGATGATATTCAGCCAGTTGGTGCCGGTGAGAAAGTTGCTGGTGATCAGCGAAAACACCACGCAGCAGAAGACGAAAAAGAGCGCGATGCTGACCACGCCCGAGTGGTTATGCAGCAGGCGGCGCGGCAGCGAATGCTGGATCATGCGGGAGCTGCTTAAGTTCATGATACTCATCCTGTTACCTCAATGTGCAGCCGCAGAGCGGGCGGTGAATTTTTCGCCCACAATCAGGTTAACGATATCGTTCAGGCTGGTGTCGGACACCCGTCTGTCAGCGACATTGGTACCTTCATACATCACCATGATCCGGTCACACACCAGGAACAGGTCCTGCAGGCGGTGGGTAATCAGAATCACGCTCACCCCGCGAGCGGAAACGCGGCGAATGAGTTCCAGCACCGCTTCGACCTCCGCGACGGCCAGCGCGGCGGTGGGTTCGTCCATAATCAGCACTTTCGGGTCAAAGGCCGCCGCGCGGGCGATGGCAATAGCCTGGCGCTGGCCGCCGGAGAGATTTCGCACCAGCAGGCGGGTATCCGGAATAGAGATCCCCAGCCCTTTAAGCATCTCTCTGGCATCGGCGTGCATTTTGGCCTCGTCGAGAAAGGGAATACCGAGGACCGATTTCATCGGCTCACGGCCCATAAACAGATTGCCCGCGACGTCGACCGTGTCGCAGAGCGACAGATCCTGATAGACCATCTCGATATGGCAGCGGCGCGAATCGGCCGGATTGGTAAACTGCTGCTGTTCACCGTCGATACGAATCGTGCCGCTGGAGGGGATCACCGCGCCAGAGAGCACTTTGGTGAGGGTGGATTTCCCCGCGCCGTTATCGCCCACTAAACCCAGCACTTCGCCCGGGGCCAACTCGAGGTTAACGCCGCGCAATGAACGTATCGACCCGTAGGTCTTGGTGATATTGATCATCTCCACCCTTGGCGGGGTAGTTTGTGGCTGCTGCATCTGATAACTCCCATCGCTATTGCCGGGAAAATGTTCGCCATCCTGCGGGAGAGACTCTATCCGACACGGTTTACAATCTAGTAAACCGGTTTACCTGCGGAACAGAGCCCTCGCCAGTACAGTCAGGACAAACGCTATGTAAGATATTTGTTCGCCAGTAAGAACATTGCAGCATCCGTGCCAGGGCAGGAACAACACAGCAGCCCTGTGACTTAACCTTATGTATTCAATAGATTTTATTGATTACGATCCGGTAAACCGGTTTACTGATTATAGTGAATAAATTGTTAATTGAGCGTTTTTTGCGCCAAAACCGGGCGCTTTTGCGTCATTATGGGACATGCTTAACAGATCTTGATCGAGTCGCGACCAATCCATTCAACCGGCAGGAGGGTTTCCGCAGGGATATCCGGATCGTCGTTTAGCAGGCGCATCATGATGTGCACCGCGGTGCGCCCCAGTTCCCGGGCGGGCTGGCGGATAGTGGAGATCCGCGGCTGGGTAAAATCGGCGTAATTGGCGTCATCGAAGCCGACTAGCGAAAGCGCCTCCGGCGCCTGGAGCCCGCTGGCGCGTAGACCGTCAAGCAGACCGAGCACCAGATAGTCGCTGGCCGCGAAGACGGCGGTAGGGCGAACCGGTTGGCTGAAGAGGTGCCGCAGCGCCTGCTGGCCAAACTCGCGCTGATAGTCGCCGTACATCACCCATTCGGGCGGCCAGCTCAGGCCGGCTTGCTCCATCGCGGTGCAAAAACCCTGATAGCGCTCACGGACGCTCATCAGTTTGTCCGGGCCGCCGACGAAAGCGATATGACGATGCCCGGCGGCGATCAGTTTTTCGGTGGCGATGCGCCCGCCCTGAACGTTATCAGCAAACACTTTTGGAACCTGACTCCCGGGAATATCTTCATCCAGCAGGACAATGCGTTCGTGACGCTGGATCTCCTTGCGCAGCAGGCCGTTATCGGGGCGGTTGGTGGTGAACAGCAGGCCGTCTACCTGGCAGGTATCCAGCCAGCGGATGAACTGGCACTCTTTTTCCGGGTTGTTGCGGGTGATACACAACACCAGGCTGTAGCCGCTGGCAGAAGCGGCCTCTTCGGCAGCGTCGGCCAGCTCGGCAAAGAAGGGGTTGGTAATGTCGGGGAGCACCAGGCCAAGCGTCTCGCTGCCGCCTTTGCTCAGACGGCGCGCCAGGCTATTGCCGCGATAGTCCAGTTCGCGAATGGCGGTTTCGATACGGTCGATGGTGTCCTGCGGCAGCACAATACTGTTGTTCATATAGCGCGACAGGGTCGCTTTCGACAGTCCCGCCAGCTTTGCCACATCAGATAACAATACGCGTTTTATACTCATTTCCTGCGCCATCTCTGCCAGAATCGGCTATCTGTAACATAGTTAAGCGCGGTGGATACAGCAATTTCTCTGTGCGTAATAACCGAAAATAAATGCTTGACAAATTTTAATCAGCAGAGAATTGTATAGACAGTTTACCGCATCATCCGGGAAGTCATTCCCAAACCCGTTTAAGTCATTCCAGTCGCGCACCGACACGGACCGGTTGCCGGGATGACATTAAGCAGGTATCCGCCGAACGATCGATGATTGTTCTGGCCATATAGACGATATTTGCCCGCCAAAAAAACAATCCTTCTGCGTTCGCATGCGGCGCGGAACTCTGCTGGCTATCAACTATTCCCGACGAGGATACTGATGATGTTATTTCACACCGGAAAACTGCGTTTACTTGCTGTCGCCACGACGATGCTGGCATCGATGAGTTTTATTTCTGCCGCCAGCGCTGCCGGTCCGACTTATGCGCTGGTGCAAATCAATCAGCAGGCGCTGTTCTTTAATTTGATGAATAAAGGCGCGCAGGATGCGGCTAAGGCCAGCGGCAAGGATTTAGTTATTTTCAATTCTAACGATAATCCCGTGGCGCAAAACGACGCGATAGAAAACTATATTCAGCAAGGCGTTAAAGGCATTCTGGTCGCCGCTATCGACGTTAACGGAATTATGCCAGCGGTAAAAGAAGCCGCCGCCGCTAACATTCCGGTGATTGCGATTGATGCCGTATTACCGGCCGGACCACAGGCGGCCCAGGTCGGCGTGGACAATATTGAAGGCGGCAGAATTATTGGTAAATATTTTGTGGACTACGTGCAGAAAGAGATGGGTGGCAAGGCGAGGGTGGGGATTGTCGGCGCGCTGAATTCGGCCATCCAGAACCAGCGGCAGAAAGGGTTCGAAGAGACGCTGAAAAGCAATCCGAACATTACCATCGCTAACGTGGTCGACGGGCAGAACGTGCAGGATAAAGCGATGACCGCGGCGGAAAACCTGATCACCGGCAACCCGGATCTGACAGCAATCTATGCCACCGGCGAACCCGCGCTGCTCGGCGCTATCGCCGCCGTAGAAAACCAGGGGCGGCAGAAGGATATTAAAGTGTTTGGCTGGGATCTGACGGCGAAGGCGATTTCCGGTATTGACGGCGGCTACGTGACCGCCGTCCTGCAGCAGGATCCGGAAAAGATGGGCGCCGAGGCCCTGAATGCGCTGAACAGCATCACGTCGGGAAAAACCGTGCCGAAAACCATTCTGGTTCCGGCGACGGTGGTGACCAAAGCGAACGTCGATGCTTACCGTCCGCTGTTTAAGTAGGTCAACGCGCGCCGTCCTGGGTTAACAGGGCGGCGAGCTCATGGCTGCCGGGAAACGCGCTGAGCGTTCCCCGGCGGCTAACGGTTATGGCGGCAGCGCGGCTGGCGTGCGCCAGCGCCAGGTCATCCGGCGCGACGCCGCGCATCAGGGCGGAGGCCAGCATGACGGCGAGGAACGTATCGCCTGCGCCGGTCGTATCGAGCGCCTCGGCGGGCACGGCGGGACAAAACTGGCGCTGTCCCGCCTGAACCAGCCAGGCGCCAGCGGCGCCCTGGGTTATCACTAAGGTTTTCACCCCATAGGGCTGAAGCAGCTCGGCCTCGGATTCATTGACTACCGCGATGTCGATGAGCGGCCACAGATGGCAAAAGTCAGGATTGACGGGCGAGGGGTTGAACACCGTGGTCATGCCGAGAGTTTTGGCGTACCGGAACAGCGCCCGCGTTTTATCGAGGGAGAAATTGCCCTGCTGCAGCAGAATATCGCCGGCGGCGGCATCCGCCATATGCGGAATAATATCCTCAAGGCTGAAGGCGTCGGCAGCCGCCGTCGTGGTAATGATGGCATTGTCGCCATCAGCGCTATTTAAAATAATCGAGGTGTCGCTATGTTGATTGAAAGGGTCGTCGGGAAGTAAGGTCAGTGGTTCATTTTTTATCTGCTGGCGGATCCAGGCGCCGTTGCTGTCATTTCCCGTGGCGGCAATTAAACGCGTCTCTATTCCACAGCGGGATAATATAATCGCCTGATTCGCGCCTTTACCGCCGATATCCTGCGAAACTTTAACGCCGTGAATGGAAGTGCCTTTTTTCGGTATATCCGGAATAGACCAGGTTTCATCGACAGCAATATTACCGGTAACGTAAACACGCATAGTGTTCCCTTAACAGGATGGATAAGATGGTTGCTATCTCAGCAGAAAAAACCAATGCAATACAAGCTATTTTTTCACGAAGCAAAGCCGTTATTGGCGTTATTCATTGCGATCCTTTTCCTGGTGCACCTAAATATCGAGGAAAATCAGTCTCCGATATTGTTGAGCGTGCGCTTCGCGATGCTGAAAATTATATTTCAGGCGGTGTTCATGGTCTGATTATTGAAAACCACGGCGATATTCCGTTTTCCAAACCTGAGGACATCGGCCATGAAACCTCCGCGCTGATGGCGGTCATTACCGAGAAAGTTCGTGAGCGGTTTGCGGTCCCGCTGGGTATTAACGTCCTGGCTAACGCGGCGATCCCGGCGATGGCCATCGCGCTGGCGGGCGGCGCCGATTTCGTCCGCGTCAACCAGTGGGCCAACGCCTATATCGCCAACGAAGGATTTATCGAAGGGGCGGCCGCAAAGGCGCTGCGCTACCGCAGTATGCTGCGCGCTGAGCATATTCGCGTTTTTGCCGATAGCCATGTCAAGCACGGTAGCCATGCCATCGTCGCCGATCGTTCGATTCAGGAGCTGACGCGCGATGTCGATTTCTTCGAGGCCGACGCGGTGATCGCCACCGGCCAGCGCACGGGCGATAGCGCCACGATAGCGGAAATTGACGAGATCCGCGCGGCGACGGCGCTACCGCTCCTGGTGGGCTCCGGGGTAACGCCGGCTAACGTGAGGCAGATCCTCGGGCGGACCCAGGGGGTCATTGTGGCCAGTACGATGAAGGTCGATGGCGTCTGGTGGAACGATGTTGAGCTGGCCCGGGTGAAGCATTTTATGTCGGTCGCTCAGGCCGCGCTGGAGGAAGCCTAATGGAAGCGTTTAGCGAACGCCTGTTGCGCGAACATCAACCGGCGTGGCAGGCGATGCAGCAGCACCCGTTTGTCACTGATATTGAACAGGATCGACTGCCGACAGCCGTCTTCAACCGCTATCTGGTGTTTGAGGGCAACTTTGTCGCGACGGCCATCGCGATTGTTGCCCTCGGGGTCAGCAAAGCGCCGGGTATTCATCAGCAGCGCTGGCTGATTGGCGTGCTGAATGCCCTGGTTGATACGCAGATCGCGTGGTTTGAGCAGGTGTTGTCAGCGCGACAGATCGATCCCGCTGGGTACCCGGATGATTTGCCCGGGGTACGGCGCTTTCGCGACGGTATGCTGCGAACCGCCCGCGAGGGCAGCTATGAGCAGATCGTGACCCTGATGTTCGGTGCGGAGTGGATGTACTATCGCTGGTGCCGACGGGCGAGCGAACATCGACAGAGCGATGCTGATTTACGACGCTGGGTGGAAATGCACGCGGAGGACGAATTCTACCAGCAGGCGCTCTGGTTAAAGAACGAACTCGACCGTTGCGCCATGGCGCTGAGTGAAAAGGAAAAGCAAGCGCTGTCGGCGCTTTACGGTGAAGTACTGCAGTGGGAAATTGATTTCCATCACGCTGCATACGAGGAATAGCCGCGAGGTGACTCACAGGAGGCGCCGGAAGCGGCGTCTCCTGAAATCTTGCTCAGGTAGTCCGCGTCTTATCCGGGCATTGCCTCTCCAGCCATTGTACGACGAGGGGCCATCATTTCTCTGCATGGCTGGGGGCTATGTCCGCTTCCATTTCGTGTCGCCTTGCCGGAATACAGACTTTCCTGCCGTAGTGGGGCAAATATCCTGCACTTTGACGCTTATTGATTATACTTTGATGGTGGCTTGTGCTGCTTCAGGCAGTTGACGCGAGGGCGGGTAGCAAACCAGCCCCCTGACATTGGGTCAACAGGTCCGATGATGATGTGATCATGTAACAGTCGAGGAGGTATGGAAAGATGGGATTATTAAGTTTTGTGAAAGAAGCGGGCGAGAAAATATGGGACGCCGTCTCCGGCGACAGTAAAGAAGAGCGGGCCGATAAACTGAAAAAACATATCGATGGTCTTAATCTGCCTGGCGCCGAAAAGGTCAATATTGATGTTGCGGACGATGGCACCGCCACGGTCACTGGCGATGTCGCTTCGCAGGAGGATAAGGAAAAAATTCTGGTAGCGGTCGGGAATGTCACTGGCGTAGGTCAGGTCAGTGACGGCGTTAAGGTGACGCAAAGCGGGGCGGAAAGTCGTTTTTACACGGTCAAATCCGGTGACACCCTGAGCGCTATCTCCAAAGCGATGTATGGCTCTGCCAATGATTATCAACGTATTTTTGAAGCCAATAAACCGATGCTGACGCATCCCGATAAAATCTATCCGGGTCAAGTGCTGATTATCCCGGCGAAGTAGGCCGTTCATTCCACTCAGTAGTAACATCAGTGATGGCAGGGGTACTTGCTTTATACCGTCGTCGGGAGCAGCTGCGGACATCAATTCCTCTCTCAACGGCAAAAGAGCCAGCAAGCTGGCTCTTGTTTCCCCGGGTTCAGGCGCTTACTGTGCGTCAGCCAGCGCCAGCCGGGCCTCTTCCTGCTCGCTGTTTTTACGCTGTTGCTCAAGCTCCAGCGCGCCGCGATGAGAAAGATAGCAGAACAGGATGCAGCAGACGATCCCGCCCATCAGCAGATAGAACCCGCCGTGCCAGCCCATTTTATCGACCATCACGCCGAACAGGCTGGTGCCTAACGAGGCGCCAAAGATATAGCTCATAAATCCGCGCAGGCCCACGGCGGAGCCAACGGCAAAGCTGGGGACGATCTCCATGGTCTGGACCGAGGCCAGAAACTGCGGGACGTAAATCAGGCAGCCCACAATCGCAGCAAATACCGTGACCATCAGCAGTGATTCGCTTTTCCAGTAGCCGATCAGACAGATGAAGATCAGCGCCATGCAGATCATGGCTAACGGCATCCGGCGGCCTTTGAACAGCTTATCGGAAAGCCAGCCGGCCAGCAGGGTTGACGGAATCGCCGCCCATTCAAAAAACAGGAAGGCGACGCTCATCTGCTCTTTAGAAAAATGTTTCACCGTCAGCAGGTAGATTGGCAGCCAGCTGATCATGCCGAAACGCACCATATAGACAAACACATCCACAAGGGAGACATACCAGGCGTTTTTGTTACGCAGGACGTAGGTGCAGAAGATCTGGAATGCGCTCATGTTCTCCGGCGCTTTCTGGGCGTGTTTGGTCTTCAGCACCACTTTTTCTTCCGGCATCATCTCTTCCAGCGAAGGCAGGCCTTCCTCGCGCGGCGAACCTTTACCCAGCACCAGTACGCTGATGGCGAATACCACCGCCACGCAGGCCGGCACAATGTAGCTGGCGCTCTGCCAGTGCTCGGTACCGAGAATCGCAAACGCGGCGCCGACGATCGGGGCGACAATCCCGCCGCCGACGTTATGGGAAATATTCCAGAAAGCCCCTACGCGGCCACGCTCCCGACGCGGGAACCAGTTAGCGATGGTAATAAAAGAGGGGCCGACCCCCATCCCCTGAAACAGGCCGTTCAGGACAACCAGCGCAGCAAAAACCCAGAATGCGGTGCTGAATCCTAACCCGACGTTGACGATGGCGCACAGTACGAGACCGCAGGCCATAAACACTTTCGGGCTGGCTTTATCCGCGAGGCTGCTCATCACGCCTTTACTGATCCCGTACGCGATGAGCATACAGCTGCTGAGCAAACCGATCTGCGTGGCGCTAAGATCTAACTGTTCTTTCAGATAGGGCGTGGATAAGGTGAAGTTATTGCGCACGATATAGTACGCCAGATATCCCAGAAATACGCTTAGCAGCGCCTGCATACGGTATCGACCATACGTTGCCTGAATTTTCTCAGCAGGAACTGTATTCGCCGACGGCCCTTTTTTTAATAATGATAACATGTCGTCACCTGTATTTTAGTTGCGCTGATTTTATGTCCGGCTTGTGCGGACTCTAACAAATTACCCAATCATTATCTGGTAATCTTTAGCGATATTCCCGGGCGCCCGTTTGGCTATTTTTCCGCTCGCGGTGATTAATTCGCCAGCTGTCATAAACGGGTAAGTTTTGTCTCAACGTAATTTTTTCGGTATTTCAATATTTATGAACGGGATCACAAACATGTCTCTTCGTCGGGGCGGGATAGTGAGCAAAATGCTCGCGATGCTGCTGCTGACCGCCTGGCTGAGACCCTGTGCGGCGCAAAGCAATGAGCTGGTGATGGCGACGACATTTTCTCCCAGCGCCACCGTGTGGATTATCGATCGCTGGCAGAAAGAGCCGGGGTCAGTGACGATCAGGACGCTCAACCGCACCAGCGCCTCGCTGGAACAGCTGCTTGACACGGCAAATGCCGAAAATGTCGATCTGATCCTGACCTCGTCGCCGATGCTGCTGCAGCATCTTCAGGAGCATAAAAAGCTGGCACCGTTCAGCGGTGCGCCGGCAGTCAGCCAACAACTGGTGCCGGAATCCATTCGCTCCACCTCCGTGGCCGTAGCGATTTCCGGGTTCGGTTTGCTGATTAATCGCCCGGCGCTGATGACACGGCACCTGCCTGCGCCAGCGGACTGGGATGATCTGACCGATCCTCGCTATCAGGGGGCGCTGCTGATGAGCAGTCCGTCGCGTTCGGATACCAACCATCTGATGGTGGAGTCGCTGCTGCAACAAAAAGGCTGGATTAAGGGATGGGCAACGCTGTTGATGAGTGCGGGAAATCTCGTGACCATTTCATCCCGCAGTTTTGGGGTGGCGGATAAGATTAAAAGCGGCCTGGGCGTGGCCGGTCCGGTGATTGATAACTACGCCAATCTGCTGATGAACGATCCGCACCTGGCTTTTACCTATTTCCCGCAGTCGGCGGTTTCGCCGACCTATGTCGCGGTGCTTAAAAACAGCCAGCACGCCAGCGAGGCGCGGCGGTTTATTCGCTATCTGTTAAGCCCGGAGGGCCAGACGATCCTCGCCGATGCCAATACCGGGAAATACCCGGTAACGCCCCTGGCGGCGGGCAATCCGCGGGCGGCGCAGCAGGCGGTGCTGATGAATCAACCGCCATTGAACTATCGGCTGATCCTCAAACGCCAGCGCCTGGTGCAACGGATGTTCGATACGGCGATCAGCTTTCGTCTTGCTCAGCTAAAAGATGCCTGGCGAGCGCTGCATAGCGCGGAGGCCCGTCTCAAGCGTCCGCTGCCCGAGATTCGCGCGTTGCTGACCCGTGTGCCGGTCGATCCGGCGAGCAGCGAGGATGAAGCCTGGCTGGCTCAGTTCGACAATAAGAGCTTCGCGGAACAGCAGATGATGGAGTGGCAGCTCTGGTTTCTCACCAATCAGCGGCAGGCGATTAATAAACTGGAAGAACTGAAATGATGGGCAGGTCCATACTGCAACGTCTGCGGCAAATCAGTATCAGTAGCAGCCTGCGCGGGGCTTTTCTGATGGGGGCGCTGCTGACGCTGATTGTCAGCAGCGTCAGCCTCTATTCATGGCATGAGCAAAGTTCGCAGATCCGCTATTCGCTGGATGAGTATTTTCCGCGCATCCATTCGGCTTTTCTGATTGAAGGGAATCTCAACCTGGTGGTCGATCAGCTCAATGAATTTCTGCTGGCGCCGAATACCACGGTACGGCTGCAGCTGCGCAACCAGATTATCCAGCATCTGGATAAAATAGAGCGGCTGAGCCAGGGGCTGTCGCCGGCAGAACGCCAGCAGCTGGCGGTGATATTGCAGGACAGCCGCGCGCTGCTGGCGGAACTGGATCGCGTGCTCTACAACATGTTTCTGGTTCGCGAAAAGGTGGGAGAGCTTTCGGCGCGGATCGACTGGCTGCACGATGATTTCACCACCGAGCTGAATTCGCTGGTGCAGGATTTTACCTGGCAACAGGGAACGCTGCTCGATCAGATTGAAGCCCGACAGGGGGATGCGGCGCAGTACCTGAAACGCTCCCGGGAAGTGCAGAATGAACAACAGCAGGTCTATACGCTGGCGCGTATTGAAAATCAGATCGTTGACGACCTGCGCGACAGGCTTAATGAACTGAAATCCGGGAATGATGACGGCATGCTGGTGGAGACGCATATCCGCTATCTGGAAAACCTGAAGAAAACGTCGGATGAAAATATTCGTGCGCTGGATGACTGGCCGAGCACCATTACCCTGCGACAAACTGCTCGTCGGCGAACCGACGCCGCTGGATCGGCGGGTTGAGGAGGTCGAGCGGCAGATCATCACCGAAGCGCTGAATATCCACCAGGGACGTATTAATGAGGTGGCGGAGTATCTGCTGATACCGCGTAAAAAACTCTATCTCAGAATGAAGAAGTATGGCCTGAGTAAAGAGCACTACAAAGGGGTTTAGGCATGGCGCCAGACGATGGTTAATAATATCCTGAATGGTTCCTGCGCCGGAAAATAACGATGTTTTTACGCTAAAGGGACAGGGAAGGGTGAACCCTTATGAATACCTGAAAAAAGAGGACACCATTTTTTAAATGGATTTTTTATATAGATTTGCAAAGGTGAAGAGGTAAAAACTTAAGCGCCTGTTATTTTTTTATTTTATAGAAGGAGTTCTGAGTGAAGCGCATTAACGAACGTGCCTGGGAAGTGTTTGGTATCTATGGAAGGGTTTGTGAAAGCTGCTCCGGGGCGATCGCATTAAGCCTGTTGCAGGCGCTGGCGATGTTTGGTTGCCTTGAGAAAAGAGAGGCTGGCGGGTTAACGCTGTATTGCATTCTGACTTTCATCGCCGTTGCGGCGACGATCGGTTTTTTTGCCTCTCTGATAAGTATAGGAAGAACTATTCATATACAAAGTGAAGGTCATAAGGTAGCTGAATTCCTGATTTCCTGCGTTTTTTATCCGGTCGTTATCGGTATCCTGCTTTCGGCGCTTGCGACGCTTCAATCAATATAAGGTGACATCAGGCGTAAGGACCACAGAGCGATCTCCACGCCATCATTTGAAAGTGGCATGAATAGGTGAAGGTCGATTCCGATTTAACGAAACGAAGCTGCATCAGGCGGCTCGTCGCATCGTCGACATAGACCAGTGAGGTACAGGCGGGCGCACGGTTCTCGAACCAGTGGTGGTCACAGCCATCTATCTGTATGAGTTCGCCGCAGCAGGCCCGAAGATAGCGTGGCTGCTGAATTTTTGGCGCACGTTGTTTACGGGGGATCCAGAGACCGGCTTTGACCATGAGGGAACGGACAGTCTCTTTGGACAGATGAACATCATGCAGTTCTGCGAGTTTCTCACACGCCAGCGTAGACCCAAAGTCGGTATAGCGCTCGCGGATAATATTGAGCGCGTACTGTGTAAGGTCATCTGGCAGCTGGTTATTGCTGAGATTTCAGGTTAGCGATATCTGGCGAGCCTGATTCACGGCAGTGCAACAGAAGGCGTCGGTACTGGCGATCAGATATACTCAGGCGCTGTGTGGCCATCAAGTGTGGTCAGACTCCGGTCGACAACGTCCTGAATGATTTTGAGTCGGTTAACTTCGTCCAAAGTGAAAACGTCCGCTGCATGAGCCGTCATCAGAATCCCTCGATGGTGAATCTACGGGTCACTTATCCAGGAGCAGGCCTTACAACTCAGCCACCATAATCTAAGTGCGCATAATGTATATTATGTTAAATGGCATGTGCTACCCAATAACTTCATATTTGACAGCGGCCTCTTAACAAATCAACACGGTACTTATTTATGACTGACATCCCTTTTCTTGCGTTATGTTTATAGTACATGCGCCCTGTCATCTGATATTCAAACTCCTCCCTTAATGGACAATGCTTCCTGAAGATGAACTTTCACCGGACCAGAAACTGGCGGTTATGTATGTTTCATACTTGCCTCCAGTTTCAGGGAAATTAAAACTACACAGGCAGATTTTGTCTCACAGAACACCCAGTATCACTTTGACAGGAAATCACGAAGGTAAAATCTCAATCGTGGCCGCTCTGGCGCGTGTCCCTGTCATTGCTGAAACATAGCTGCTGCTGGAGTACTTTTTCTGATAAGCCTGATCAATTTTACTTTCAAGCTCAGGGTCTGATGGTTTTGCGAACAGTACGTCGAACTCTTGTCCAATAGCCAGTATCTTACCCGCCTGCTGGGACAATGCAGCCTGATACCATTTTGAACGGGTACCACTATAGGCTCGGACGAAAAGTCTGTTCTCCACCTTCACTTCCCAAATCCATGTCGGCGTACCGGTCGTATTCATATCGGGATGATACGGAGCGATTTTCAGGTCGTCGGCCGCATCTATTCTTGTTAATAATTCAGGGTTCCAGAACATAAACTTCTCCTCTTTCAAGAGCAGTGTCTGTCGTTTGTCGCACAGACACTGCATCTGAAAGCACCGGACGGTGCTATGGCTTACTTATTAAGATTTTTGTTAAAAAATGCAGTGATGTTATCGAACGGGATCTTATCCATACGATCATATAAATCGACATGTGTGGCATCTTTAACAATCAGAAGCTCTTTTGGTTGATTTGCCGCTTCATAAGCCGTTTTGGAGAAGTAAAGCGAATGCGCTTTTTCGCCATGGATGAACAGGATCGGACGCGGAGAAATTTCCTTGATATAGGTCATGAGCGGGAAATTCATGAAGGCCATCGGCGTTGTCACCGACCATGAATTGCCAGAGTTGACGGCTCGTGGATGATAACCGCGTTTGGTCATGTAGTAATCCGCATAGTCCACGAGGAACTGCGCTTCCCCGCCCTTCAGTTTATTATAGGCTGGCTGGTATGCAGGTTTGCCGTTTGCCGCATCTTCCCAGCGCTGAAGACTCATCTTCTCCAGCGCCTGCTCGCGTTGCTCCGGCGTTACGCTGTCATTGTAGCCTTTCGACATCACGCGGCTCATATCATACATGGTGCTGGCAACGACCGCTTTTACGCGTTTATCCACGGCAACAGCGTTCAGGGCAATCCCTCCCATGCCGCAGATACCAATGACACCGATACGTTCACGATCCACATAAGGTTGCAGTCCAATGAAATCGACTGCGGCCATAAAGTCTTCGGTATTGATATCAGGGGAAGCAATATTGCGGGGTTCACCACTGCTTTCACCGGTATAAGACGGATCAAATGCCAGCGTCACGAATCCGCGCTCTGCCAGGGTCTGAGCATAAAGACCTGAAGCCTGCTCTTTTACCGCGCCAAATGGCCCGGAAATCACAAGCGCAGCAAGCTTCTTGTTCCCGCGATCTTTAGGAAGATACACATCTGCGGCCAGCGTAATACCGTAACGATTTTTAAAAGTAACTTTTTGATGATCCACTTTTTCGCTCCTTGGGAAAGTTTTATCCCACGTCTGAACCAGATGGACTGAAGAATCTGCTGTGCCTGGTGCCGGCTGGGCGACCGCAGCTTCTGTTGAAATCAGAGCCATCGCTCCGGCGATGAGTGCGCGATTAAAAAAGCGCGTTGAAGATTTTAGCGTCATGATATTAAAACCTTTCATTGGATGTTGAGGGATAGTTTCAGACAGCATGCATGAGTATTTCAGTTACAACTCTCTTTTCCGGAACCGAATTCGATTCGGGTTGGGTTGTAGAAAGTAAACTCTTTCACGTATGTCTCCTCCGGATAACCTGTCTGGCAGTTAAAAATGGCTTTAACCTGAACGGTTTAAATTGGCTCGCTGTGAAAGCTGACTGACAGGTCACAGCTTCATTTCAGTGTTGTTATTTTGAGTGCCTTACATGAAAGTTGTTATTAAAATACTCTGCATTATTTGCCTGATCCTCTGAAACTGAATTTAAAGCGTATATTTCAATTTTCATCGCTGCTAAGTTGTTAACGTCAAAAGCCGCAATAAACGTGAGGTATTACAGAATGATTTCTGACAAGACGGTTGAAAAACGACTCGGCGTGCTTTCCCGTGATATTGCTCAGCGCACTCCGGGCACCGGTGATTTCCCAACAGCGGTAGAAGGACTCCAACTGTTCCGCCGAAACGAAACCGCTCCTCCGGTGAGCTGCCTGGTCCCTCCCAGTATCGTTCTGGTGGCCGATGGCGCGAAGATCATGTGGGTTGGTGGTGAACCTTACGAATACAATGCGGAAAAATTCCTGATCACCTCCCTTGACCTGCCAGCCAGCTCGGAGGTTTTACAGGCTTCGACATCCCGGCCCTGCGTCGGCGTAGCCTATAAACTTGACCAGCGCGTGCTGATGGAATTAATTGCCCAGGGAAGCCTGCCGCCGATCAAAAAACGAGACGCGGGAACGGGTGTCGGTATAGGAACGGTTACTGATGTTTTGCTGGAACCTTTCTGCCGTCTGCTTTCTTTGCTTGACGAGCCTGAAGCCATTCCTGTTCTCGGGCCGCTGATTCAAAGGGAGATACATTACCGGCTTTTGATGAGCGATCAGTCCGATCATCTCAGACAGATTGCAGCAGTAGACGGCCATGGCTACCGTATCGGTAAAGCTATCGACTGGTTAAAAACCAATATTGCGTCACCCTTACGCGTAGAGGAACTGGCAAGTCGGGTGCAAATGAGCACGCCCTCTTTTCACCAACACTTCAGGCAGCTTGCGGGAATGAGCCCTCTCCGGTATCAGAAATGGCTGCGCCTCAATGAAGCCAGGCGACTGATGCTGAATGAACATTACGATGTCACCACAGCAGCCTATGCTGTCGGTTACGAAAGCTTATCCCATTTCAGCCGGGAATATACGCGGATGTTCGGGGAGTCACCCAAGAGGGATATTACTGTGCTGAGAAAGTCAGCTGGTAAGCTTCAATAAATTCTCCACAGCCACAAGTGAAATCGGTAGTGAATTATATTACTTCCGCCCGGGGTGGCCGCTTCGAAATAAAGCTAAGAGGCATTACGGTAGCGTAATATCGAGATAACTTCAGCAAGGGCGGGTGACAATTGATGACGGCTGGAGTAATAAAGATGATAACCTTACAAAGCGGATTGGTGTTGTTATTGGTGGATTCGGTGTTCTCATGCCGACGAACGACGTGACCGAAAACTTCCCGACAAACCAGCTATGGCGTTGTTCATAAAACTCCTCCGGCACGTTTGTGGCGCTCTCGATCGTCGTTGGGTTCATCAGGCGAACGCACGTCGGCGACACAAGGACCGCACCAGGTCTGCCGGCGCGGTTAACAACATGTTTCGCTTCTGGTTGCGTATCTGCCAGATAATGCTGACTCACTCAATTTTAACCGTTCCCGGCAAAACGCACGCCGCACTTTCTCCGCCCTAAAATGTCCAGGTAACTGCTGCTGCCAGCGCCGCCTCGTTACGTCGTAACACGATCGGGCTTTGATTGGCATGCTCCCCAAGCCAGGTATAGTCAGCGCTCAGAACCGTGCCCCAGTGGGCATCAAATCGGTGACTCCAGATCAGACTGTTGTCTATGCCATAAAATCCCCCCGGTGCTGAATAGCGGCTATAACCTGAACGCTGGCTCTGCTCCGGATTCACGCCATACCAGGTATTCAGGTAACGGTTGTCGCCAAACAGGGCCGCCGTTTGAAAGGCGATCGTGTCCTGATCGGTTTGTACGGGAATCAACGTGAAGGATGCCTGGTAGCTTACCCCCTGACCGTCCGTTAAAGGCAGCGTCGCTTTACCTTCAACACTGAGCCACGAAAGCGCCTGCCAGCCAACGGCAAGGGCCGTGTTCAGTGAGACGTCAATGTCTCCCATCCCTTTCAGATTATTTGCCCCTGCCCGCCAGCTGGCGTTTTTATCCGTCCTTCCCAGATCGTATCCCAGCGTATGTTCGAAGTACCAGCCGCTGGCGTTCTGCAGGTCATACCCTACCCCTTTCTGCGTATCAATAAAGAAAGCGCCGTTACGACCCTGAAGCACCGGAACCACCTGCCATACCTGCTTGTCTGAACCTGAGTATCGCGGAGCGTAGCGCCCCCCCAGCCCGATAGTGAAAGAGCCGTCATCATTTGCCTGTACACAGGATGTGATGGCCGTCAAAAGCGGTACGGTCATATACAGGGCTTTTTTTATCGCTATCATACTGTTCTCCTCACGGATGCTGGTTTCTCCTGAGGCAGGAGCTGCCACAAAATGTTGGCGCAGTATGATTTGGCAAAATCAATGAATCGTCGGGATAGTGTTAAGAATCGGTCAAGGTGAACGGATGTTGTCCAGAAGAGTGCTGATTATTGAAGATGACGCCGATGCGGCTGGCGTGCTCGAGGCCTATTTACGCCGTGAAAATTACGATGTCGTCATTACCGGAGATGGAATTTCCGGGCTGGATATGGCGCACCGGTGGAAACCCGATCTGATCCTGCTGGATGTGATGCTTCCGGGGCTTAACGGCACCGAAGTCCTGGCTGGCCTGCGTCGTAAAAATGATGTTCCGGTGATCATGGTCACCGCCATGGGAGATACTCCCGATCGTATTGGCGCTCTGCGCTATGGCGCTGATGATTATGTTGTTAAGCCTTACCATCCGGGAGAAGTTGTGGCCCGGGTGCAGGCGGTATTGCGTCGCAGCAATAAAACGGAAACAAAGGAAGAGATCCTTCGCTGGCAATCACTTGAAGTGGATGTTACGGCCATCGTGGCGAGCATTATCGACGGGGACACCACACCGCGGACGTTGGATCTGACCCCAACCGAATTTTCACTACTGACCACGCTTATGCGCTCTCCTTCACGACCTTTTTCCCGCCAGCATTTACTGGAGCACTGTTTGCCGGAAAGTGAAGCCCTGGAGCGTGTGGTGGATACCCATATTTATAACCTGCGTAAAAAACTCGAAGCGGCGGGTATTTCCGGCGTGCTGGTTAACGTTCGCGGCGTAGGCTACAGGTTCAGACAACCATGACAAAAACCCGCTATTCCTCCCTGTGGCGCTGGATTTGCGCACGTATATTAGCGCTGGCCATCGGAAGCGTAATTGTCATAGCGACCTGTATGTGGCTACGTTATGCGGTGCAGAATTACTGGATCATGAGCAGAATGCCGGCATCGGTCCGACAAGAGTTTCTTGCGCTCAGCCAGAACCCGCAGGCGGACCCGGCGCGCTTCCATCAAATCGTCGATACCTGGTGGGGGTTGAGTTATTCAACACCCTCCATCGCCTCGGCAGACTGGGTCACCGTGGCGTTACTGGTCCTGGTCATGATCCCTTTTATTGTGGTGATGGGGTTGAGATATGCCAGGCCACTGGCGCTGCAGTTCAGCCGGTTGCGTGATGCGGCAAAGGACGTCGCCGAAGGGCAATTTGGCCGCCAGGCAGAGCTCATCAGGAATGCGCCGGCTGAAATGGTCAGCTTTGCCAGTGACTTTAATACCATGACGGGGAAACTGGCCCGCTATGAAAAAGAGTTACGTACCTCTCATGTGGCCATGGCGCATGAGCTTCGCTCCCCACTGACTGCCGCTATCGGACGTTTGCAGGGCATGCTGGATGGCGTGTTTGATGCCAGCCCGGAACAACTGGCAATGGTAATGAAACAGCTTCAGCACCTGAATCGCCTGACCGATGAACTTCATCTGCTCTCACTGTCTGATGCCGGGAATCTGGTTCTGGAAAACGAACCCTTTCGTCTGGATGAGCTGCTTAAGGAACGGGTGACATGGATCATGCCCCAGGCTGATGCACATCGTTTTACCATCAGGCTTCATCATTCTCAGGCGTGTCCTTTCAAAGGCGATACGTTCCGTATGGGCCAGGTGTTTACTATCCTTATGGAAAATGCCCTCCGTTACGGGCGTGATGGCGGCTTTCTTGATGTCACGCTGCACTACGCCAGCGGGCAATATTGCCTCGAATTTCGCGATGACGGCCCGGGGGTATCCTCCCGGTTCCTGCCGGAAATGTTTAACCGTTTTAGCCGGGAGGAGCAGTCGCGTGCCCGCCACTCCGGCGGCAGCGGTCTCGGTTTGTCGATTGCTCGCGCGATTTGTCAGGCCCATGGTGGCAGTATCAGCGCGTCGTTACCTGAAACCGGCGGACTCGCAGTCAGCATTTTGTTACCCTGGACGTCGTCTGAAATGGAAAATAGCCGCTCTTGATAATACCTTGACGAAACGTCGAAACTTTCTCGACTAAGCGCGCATTTAATAACGCCATAACCTATATGGAGCGGCGTTATGTCAGATGAATTTTTACTCTCCCTCCGCCACAGTCTGCACCATTTGTACGACGTGGCGCGCACCCTTTCCTGGCTGCACTTTCTCCCCCTGACCCTTCTTTCGGTAGTGATTTTTCTGCTGCCCGGATGCGGGGACAACCATGGTAATACGACTGTTCCTGTGCGAACGGTGCGCTACGTTGTTGTTGGCTCAGCGCAAACCCTTCCCGCGCTGGAAAGAACCGGAGAGATCCATGCGCACGATGAAACGATTCTCAGCTTTCGTACCGGCGGCCGGATAGTGACGCGTAGCGTCGATATTGGCGATCGGGTCAATGCAGGGCAACTGCTGGCCACGCTTGAAAATACAACCAGTCAGAATCAGCTCGATGGCGCACAGGCTGATTATGAAGGAGCCAAAGCCGCTGCTCAGGTTGCTGCACTTAACCTCAACCGAATGCAAAAGCTCATGCCAACAGGCGCGATTGCCCGCACGCAGCTCGATACCGCCCGCGCAGACTGGCTTGTCGCCCGCGCGCGTTTAAAAAACAGCGAGTCCGCATTGCGTAATGCCCGGGAAAGCCTTGGCTGGACGCGTCTGATGGCGCCGCAAAGCGGCGTGATCACCGAAGTAAGCGCCTCTGCGGGTCAGGTGGTCAGTGGTGGTCAGTCGGTGTTGACGCTGGCGACCGGTGAAGCCCGCGATGTGGTGTTTGATATCGCTAAACCCGAGGCGATCCCGCCACAGGAACAGGCTGGCTTGCGAGTTTCCCTCCTCAGCGACCCGTCGGTGCAAGCGTCCGCCGCGGTAAGAGATATTAGCCCGCAGGCCGATCCTCAGACCCGCACATGGCGCGTCAGGGCTACCCTGCAAAACCCACCGCTGGCAATGGCGCTGGGCGCCAGCGTTACCGTCACGTTACCCGCAACGGGTCCGCATGGATACGCCCTTCCCGCTTCAGCGCTGAGCCGCGTCGAGGACAAACCGGCGGTTTATGTGATTAACCCACGGTCGCAGGCCCAGCTTCGCGTGGTGGTGCCAGCATACTATACCGCCACCGCGGTTATTATCTCCGGCGGCCTTGAACCAGGCGACCGGGTGATTACCGCCGGCGTGAGTAAATTACGCTCCGGCGAGCCGGTGATTGCCGGGGAGTGCGAATCATGAAACCCGTATTGAATGAGAAATTTAACCTGTCCGCCTGGGCGCTAAATAATCAACAGATGGTCAGTTTCTTCATGCTGCTGATCATGGCTATGGGCGCGTTCTGTTATGAGAACCTGCCACGTAACGAAGATCCGGCGTTTACGATTAAAACGGCCGTTGTTTCTGCGCAATGGCCCGGGGCATCCGTAACGGATACCACCCGACTGCTGACCGATACGCTGGAAAAAAAGCTGCAGGAAACCCCCTGGCTTGATTATCTCGAAAGTGAAACCCGTGCCGGGAGCTCCGTTATTCATGTCAATCTCCGTGACGATACCCCGCCGCAAAAGGTGCCGGATATCTGGTATCAGGTACGTAAGAAAATGCAGGATATTGCCCCGTCGTTGCCAGAAGGCGTTCAGGGCCCCGCCGTCGACGACGAATTTGATGATACGTTCGGTACGATTTATGGATTTATACCTGAGGGCTATACCCTGCGGGAGGTCCGGGACCGTGTTGAGACAATCCGCCGGGAACTCATGTCGTTACCGGATATCGGAAAAACCAGCCTGCTGGGTGAGCAGCAGGAACAGATAGTTCTCTCTTTTTCTCCAGCGCGTCTGGCAAGTATGGGGTTGAACATCCAGCAGGTAGCGGATGCCCTCAGAGCACAAAATGCGGTTGTCCCGGCAGGTATGATCCGCACCGGACAGGAAAATATGGCGATAAAGGTCAGCGGGGAACTGACTTCTGAAGCTAGCTTACGTGCTGTCACGCTGCGTATTAACGATCGTTACCTTCCTCTGACGGATATTGCCACCGTTAGCCGGGAAAACACCGAACCTCCCCAGCCGGTTTACCGGATTAACGGCAAACCCGCCATCGGGCTGGCTATCTCGATGGCGCCGACGGGTAATATGCTGCGTTTCGGCGCCGCGCTGAATGCAAAAATGCATGCCATCAGCGTCACGCTGCCGCACGGTATTGAGATGGTCAAGGTTGCCGATCAATCAGCGGTGGTCAGCGATGCCGTAAGCGGGTTTATCCGGGTGCTTATCGAAGCCGTGGCGATCGTCCTGGCCGTTTCGTTTGTCTCGCTGGGTTTACGAGCCGGACTGGTCGTGGCTGCGGCCATCCCACTGGTTCTGGCCATGACCTTTACGGGAATGATGCTGGCAGGAATAGGTCTGCAGCGTATTTCTCTCGGCGCATTGATTATCGCGCTGGGTCTGCTGGTCGATGACGCCATGATCACTGTGGAAACCATGGTCTCTGGTCTGGAAGCCGGGGATTCCCGCCGGCAGGCGGCTACCCGGGCTTTTAAAACGACCGCATTTCCGATGCTGACGGGCACCCTTGTGATGATTGCCGGGTTTATTCCCGTGGGATTTGCTGCGTCCAGCGCCGGTGAATATTGCTTTTCCCTGTTTGCCGTGGCGCTCATCGCCCTGCTGTGCTCATGGGTTGTCGCGATCCTGTTTTCACCGTTAACCGGGACGTGGCTGTTATCTGACAACATCAGACAGAAGGCGAAAGGTCCTGGACGGATGGCCCGCGGATACCAGTGGCTACTGCGCAAGGCGTTGCGTCACCGCTTCGCCACCGTGTGTATTGCTCTCATTGCGCTTGGTCTGTCCGTTTACGGAACAACCTTTATGCAGGGGGAGTTTTTCCCCGCCTCCGACAGGCCTGAATTGCTGGTCAGCCTGACGCTACCGGCCAATGCCTCGCAGTCGGAAACGCAAAATAGGGCTGAACAGCTGGAGAAGGCCCTGGCAGGCAACCGCAACGTTGAGCGCTTTTCGACATACGTTGGGTCGGGAGCGATTCGTTTTTACCTGCCTATGGATGTGCTTCTGGCAAATGAAAATATCGCCCAGATGGTGGTGGTGGCTAAAGATCTTAAAGCGCGAGATCGTCTTCATCGACAGTTAAACAGGATACTGGCTACGCGCTTTAGCGACATCATCACTCGCGTATCGCCCCTGGAACTTGGGCCCCCCGTCGGCTGGCCAGTCAAATACCGGGTGAGTGGGCCAGATTATCTGAAGATCAGGTCGATCGCGAACCGCCTGAGCGATGTCATTGGCCGGTCACCCTCCTCCCGCGAGGTTAATCAGACGGCAGGCGAACCGGAGAGAGTCATTACCCTCAAGGTCAATCAGACCGCCGCCCGGGCTGCGGGCGTGTCGTCAGAAAGTCTGGCCCGGATGCTCAATACCGTCTGGTCCGGCAGTATAGTCACGTCGGTTCGCGATAATGACCGTCTTGTCGATGTGGTGCTCCGGGCCAGGGACAATGAGCGTCTTAACCTCGCCACCTTCTCTTCGCTGACTATTCAGGGGAATGACGGTAAACAAATCCCCCTCAGCGCCTTTGCCACGCCAGTCTGGGGCGTGGATGATCCGGTTATCTGGCGTCGACAGCGTTTGCCTTTCATCACCGTGCAAACTGACCTCGCCCCGGGACTTCGCGCCGAAGCAGTATCCGCAGCGTTGAGACCAGCGGTAGACAGGTTGCGCGCGGAACTGCCTGAAGGCTACAGCATTGAAGAAGGGGGCGCGGTTGCTGAATCTGAAAAAGGTAATAGTTCGGTCTATGCGGTTCTGCCGGTGACACTGGTCATCATGCTCTTGCTGTTGATGCTCCAGTTGCGCAACTATTCCCGTATTGAGTTGGCTATACTGATGGCCCCGTTTGGTTTACCGGGTATCGTGCTGGCTATGTTACCTGGCGGAACACCAATGGGATTTGTCGCTCTGCTTGGCGTGATTGCGCTCGCTGGCATGATCATTCGTAACGCCGTCATACTGATTAGCGAGGTGGACAGCAATCTTGCTCAGGGGATGGCAAGCGATGCCGCCATTATTGCGGCCGCAGAGCATCGTGCGCGCCCCATCTGCCTGACTGCCTGTGCAGCCATTCTGGGAATGATCCCCATTTCTCATCAGGTATTCTGGGGACCGATGGCCTATGCGATTATCGGGGGACTACTGGTTGCCACGCTGGTTACACTGACCGTTTTACCTGCATCGTTTAGCCTGTTGCTACAGCTGATAATGACTTCCTCCGGCGAGATTCATGAAAAATGAGTGGCGTGCCGTCGTATCCTCGTCTCAGGGTTCTGCCAGGTCATTCGCCAGAAGCGAAAGCACTTGCGCCATCCTGTCATCCACCTGCTGCGACGCCCGGATAACAGATGACAATGCGATGCGGTCTAGCCCGTCCTTCAGGCGCAGGGCTCGCGAGCTACAGCGCAGCACGTGATAATAGAACAAAATTTTACTGCTTCTTCGGCAACAGAGAGCGAGGAGAAATGCCAAAGGCTTTGCGGAAGGCGTGGCTGAAATGAGAAAAATCAGAGAAGCCGAAATCCAGCGCCGCCTGGGACACGCTATTGACACGTCCTCGTTCGATAGCCTCTCGGCTCGCCAGCAGCCTCTCCTGCCAAATCACAGCCATCGGCGTTTTTTTGTGGCGGGCGAAAGCACGCGTGACGGTGCGAACGGAAACGTGGTGCGCCCGTGCCAGGCTTTCGATGTTCAAATCTGGATCGACAAATTGCCGCCGGATGTAGTTCATCATCCGCGAATACAGATCGCGCTCAACACCAACGTTGTTCAGGTCCTGTAACTCCAGGCTCAGCACCAGTAGATCCAGCAACGTCCGGGAGAAGCGGCCAGAGATATCCGGAGTGCCCAGGCAGGCGGGCATCGTTGCCGCCTGACGCAGCATTTCGCGCAAGGGGATCACCCCCGGGCGGCGGTCGTCGAGCACCGTCGCGGTGAGGTGTTCGACCCCAGGTAAATGACAGCTCAGCAAATGGCGGGGTATCCGCACCAGATGATTATCGCGCCCGCCAAGACTGAAGCGGAATGTCTGGGCGGCATCGTAGAGCACCAGACTGTCCGCTGCCAGCGTCGCCTTGCGTCCCCCCTGTTCAAGCTGACCGTATCCATCCTGCATATACCCCAACCACAGATCGTCGTCGGGGCCCTGGCGCAAAAAACGGGCCGTGCGATCCCAACTGTGTAGCGGCGCGGACAGTGAACACATATCCACCAGACCCACTCCACGTACCGTTAGCCGTGCATCAAAGTCGACCCCAGCCAGAGGGGCGCTGGCGGCTGGAATACAGTGACGTAACACTACGTCGTTCCAGTACTCGAAGCGGCGCGACTCGGTTACGCCAACGGTTGAATAGTGGAGACTGCCCGCAGACTGCATGCTATTCATCATCATTCACCTCGCGCCGGGTATTCCGCCAAAACGACAGAAACGATTTCGCAGACAGCAACTCTCATGCCAACGAGCTAATACACCCTCTTTCAGTTTCGCCGATCGGCGCTAAGTTACCGGGAAATAACACTGAAAATCCGCGCCCCTCTTTTCTGCTGGCATATAGGGCGTTGAATAGCAGTACGACAAAATCTGGAATCGCACCCTAAACGTGCGAAGCCTGCACTATGGCGGACCATCACACGACGGGGCTGCCCGCAACCGAATGTCCCTTCCAGCCAAACGACTGTCCTGCTGAAGCAAGTACGCCGCAAATTTCTCCCTAGTATCAGTAAGCGTAAGGTCTTCAGGCCACACCGTGCTCCGGACATAACACGACATCAGACAAGAGGGGGAACGTCATGACTTTCAGCAACGCTACGTTTCGCATCAGCCTGGCCGCCTGCACACTGTGGCTGGCAACCGGCCCGGCCCATGCGGTCGATCTCAATTCGCAGGATTTGATTCCAGCCCCTGCCGGCACCGATGCCATTCTGGGATATTTCACCTACGCGACGAGAGATAGCTTCACCCCGACCGGGGGCGGTGAAATTAAGCAAGAGACCGGGCTCGACTCCTTCGTCAGCATCTTTCGTTACGTTCACTACATGGACGTCGGTGGCTTTACGGTTGCGCCGCAAGTGCTGCTGCCTTACGGACGCCTCTACAATGGCTCACTAAACGGCGTTCGACTTGATTCAGCCAGCGGCCTGGGCGACCCCATCCTTGCCGCGCCGGTCTGGCTGGTCAACAACCCCAGTACAACCTTCGCCATTGTGCCTTACCTGTACCTCCCCGCGGGCTCCTACGACGCCGGACGCACGCTAAACGTTGGTGAAAATCGCTGGAAGTTCGATCTGCAGCTCGGCGGCGTGCAGCAGCTGGGTAACGGTTTCGCCACCCAACTGTCCGCAGATGTGATGTGGTATGGCGTCAACGACGACGCCTCGGGCATCGGCACCGGTCGACTTAAGCAGGACAACACCTATCAGTTTCAGGGCTGGGTGAACTGGACGCCGCCCGCCGATAAGAGCTGGACCCTAGCCGCCGGTTATTCCCAGTACTGGGGCGGCAAACAGCAGCTTGACGGTATTGAGAACGGACAGGCGACGCGCGTCGATCAGGTACGGCTGGAATTATCGAAATTCATCACCCCCACGGTACAGGTACAGGGTCTGCTCCAGCGCGACCTCAACGTCGATGGCGGTTTTAAGGAAGATCTGCATACCACCCTGCGCGTGATGAAACTGTTCTGATGCGAATCGGCACAGAGACATCCCCAGACTCACTACTCACCCGCAACGGAGAAATCCATCATGACCGATCAGCAGCAAAAACCCACACTCTATGAACGTCTCGGCGGTTATGACGCCGTTTACGCTTTCGCAGGGGAAGTGTTGAAGACCTGTATGAAGCATCCCGATATCGGCCATATCTGGGCGCACGTATCCGAATCGTCGTTCCAGAAAGAGCATATCAACTTTGTCGATTTTCTGTGCAAACACTGGGGCGGCAACACGGTCTACCGGGGACGAGATATGGTGACCGCGCACCGCGGAATGGGGCTGACCGAAGTGCACTGGAAAGCCGTATTCGAGGCTATTAATGAATGCTACGAGAACTTCAACGTTCCGCAGGATATTCGTGAAGAGGTCACCGCATTCCTGACCCAGTTCAAACCCGCCGTCATCGGTAGCCCTTCATACCGGGATGTGGTACTCGCCCACCCTGACATGGACGTAACCAAGGGGATGAAAAGCGTCGGCATCCACTGGCCGAAAACAGATAAACCGTCTTAACCGAGGGCGGACATCCGCGCAACAGGCGGGTGTCCGTCTCAGCCAAATGACTGACCTGCACAACCATGTAGTGATGACATTTCGGGCTTATATTGAAGACAGGTTGCATTGGCAAACATCGTACAAAGGGAACTCCATGGCTATTGAACGTCCTACTATTGAACAACTGCAAGCGCTCGCCAGTCGGCTAAACATACGATTGACGCCTGCACAAGCCGAAGAATATCTGGCGCTGATGCAGGCCAATTTCGACGCCTATGATCTCATCGACGCCCTGCCCGACGAGATCCCCCCGGTGCACTACCCGCGCGCCGCCGGCTATCGCCCTGAAGGCGAGGAAAATCCGCTCAATGCCTGGTATTACAAGACCGAGGTGACAGGTGCAGCAACCGGTAAGCTGGCTGGCCGCACCGTGGTGCTCAAAGACAACATCGCGCTGGCTGGCGTACCGATGATGAACGGAGCCTCGACGCTTGAAGGCTTCGTCCCTGTCTACGACGCCACCGTTGCCACCCGACTGCTGGATGCCGGCGCGACTATTCTTGGCAAGGCGACCTGCGAGCACTTCTGCTTATCGGGAGGCAGTCACACCTCCGATCCGGCGCCAGTACATAACCCATTGCGCCGCGGCTACTCGGCTGGTGGCTCATCTTCTGGGAGCGCCGCTTTGGTCGCTTCCGGAGAAGTTGATTTGGCGATGGGCGGCGATCAAGGAGGCTCTGCGCGTATTCCCGCCGCATGGTGCGGCCTCTATGGGCTGAAACCGACCCACGGTCTGGTGCCTTATACCGGCATCATGCCGATCGAAGCCACTTTCGACCATACCGGGCCGATGACTCGCAGCGTAAAAGACAACGCCTTAGTCCTTGAGGTCATTGCCGGCGCGGACGGATTGGACCCGCGTCAGTATGCCCCCAAAGTAGAAGCTTATACCGAGGCTCTGGGTAAGGGAGCACATGGCTTAAAGATCGGCATTATGGCCGAAGGTTTTCAGTTGCCGAATCTGGATGCGCGAGTCGCGGAGAAAGTTCGCGCTGCCGTCGCCCGTCTGCAGGATCTGGGTGCTACGGTCGGCGAGATTTCGGTACCGGAGCATAGCCTGGCGGGTGCGCTCTGGTCCCCTATCGGCTGCGAGGGGCTGACCGCGCAGATGATGCATGGCAACGGCATGGGCTTTAACTGGAAAGGACAATATGACGTGGCGCTGCTGGACAAGCACGCCCGGTGGCGTGAGGACGCCGACGCGCTTTCCCCATCGCTGAAGATATGCATGTTCGTCGGCCAGTACGGGCTGGAACGCTACCATGGCCGCTACTATGCCAAGGCGCAGAATATCGCGCGTCGCGCGCGTGCGGGCTATGACCGGGCGCTGGCGGACTTCGACCTGCTGGTGATGCCCACTGTACCGCTTGTCGCACAGCCATTACCGAAACCTGACTGCTCCATTACCGAATATATCTCCCGCGCATTTGAGATGATCGGCAATACCGCACCGCAGGATATTACCGGCCATCCGGCAATGACTCTCCCTTGTGGGCTGGTCGACGGCTTACCGGTAGGAATGATGTTGGTAGGACGCCACTTCGCCGAAAGCACCCTTTATCAGGCCGCCGCCGCATTTGAAGCTTCCGGCGACTGGCGGATGTTTTAACTCTTAACCATCGGGAAACATAAAATGAGCCATCAACACGACCACGACCATACTGAACCACCTGCGGACATCGAGCTACGTGTCCGGGCGCTGGAATCCCTGCTACAGGAGAAAGGACTGATTGACCCGGCGGCACTGGATGAACTGATTGACACGTACGAGCACAAGGTCGGCCCTCGTAACGGCGCGCAGGTGGTCGCTAAAGCGTGGAGTGATCCGGAGTATAAACGTCGGCTGCTGGAGGACGCCACAGCCGCCATCGCCGAGCTGGGTTTCTCCGGCGTGCAGGGTGAAGACATGCTGGTAGTGGAGAACACGGCGGACGTGCACAACGTGACCGTCTGTACATTATGTTCCTGCTACCCCTGGCCGGTGCTGGGTCTTCCGCCGGTCTGGTACAAATCGGCCCCCTATCGCTCGCGTATCGTTATCGACCCGCGCGGCGTTCTTGCCGAATTCGGGGTAACCATACCCGAAAGTAAAGAGGTGCGCGTCTGGGACAGCAGCGCGGAACTGCGCTATCTGGTCCTGCCAGAACGTCCGGCGGGTACCGACGGCTGGAGCGAAGCGCAGCTGATTGAACTGGTCACCCGCGATTCAATGATCGGCACCGGGCTGGTCGCCGCGCCATAATAAGAGGAGAAAACCATGAATGGGATACATGATCTGGGCGGTATGCACGGCCTCGGCCCGATCCTCAACGAGGAAAATGAGCCGTATTTCCGCCATGAATGGGAGCGCCGGGTATTTCCGCTGTTCGCCTCGCTGTTCGTCGGCGGACATTTCAATGTGGATGAATTCCGCCACGCCATTGAACGCATGGATCCAGCCCACTACCTGGAGGCAAGCTACTACGAGCACTGGTTGCACGCATTTGAAACGCTGCTGATGGAAAAAGGGGTGATCACCGCCGATGAACTCTGGGGTGGCTCGCCCCCTGCTCCCTGCGCGCCAGGCACGCCGGTGCTGACGCAGGACATCGTCGCGGCGGTTGTCAGTACCGGTGCCTCCGCGCGCGTCAGTCACGATGTTGCTCCCCGCTTTAAGGCCGGAGACCTGGTTCGGGCAAAAAACATTAACCCAACCACCCACACCCGCCTGCCGCGTTACGTGCGTGGGAAAATCGGCCGTATTGAGACCGATCACGGTGTATTCATCACGCCAGACACTGCAGCGCACGGTCTGGGCGAACATCCTCAGCACGTCTACAGCGTTAGCTTCAGCGCACTGGAACTGTGGGGCACGCCGCGCCCGGACAAAGTCTACATCGATCTGTGGGACGACTATCTGGAGGAAGCATGAGCCTTGCGACACAGCGTGATTACGCCGCCGTCGGGTTACCCCGCGACGAGGAGGGGCCTGTGTTTGATAAGCCCTGGCAGGCGAAAGCATTCTCCCTGATCGTCCATCTGCACCGGGCGGGGCTGTTCCCTTGGGCAGAATGGGTACGGACGTTCAGCGAAGCGATCAAGGCTGCTCCGGCGCAGCCCGGCGAAAGCGTGAACGATGCCTACTATCGCCAGTGGGCGACAGCAATGGAGAACATGATCACCGCCCTCCACCTGACCGCGCCGGATGACATTGCCCGACGGACACAGGAATGGCGACTGGCGTATATCAACACGCCGCATGGTCAGCCGATCGTCCTGGCCAATGCCAGCTGTCCGCCAGCGCATAACCACCACTCGCTTCCACTCGGCGTTCCGGTCACGGTTAGCCCGGCACAGTCTTCCATCAGCAAAATCAACAACGGAGTTACATCATGAGCGATATCACCCTTACCACCAACGCCCCGGCCACTCCGATACCGATCGCGGCGCTGTTGCCCTGGGCACTGTTCACCACCCTGCTGGCGCTGTTAGCGATCTATTTCGTCGGTGCGGAACAAGGTGCGACGTCGATGTTTTCCGGCACCCAGGTGCATGAATTCTTCCACGACGCACGCCATCTGCTGGGTTTTCCCTGCCACTGAGGAGGCGGACATGATTGGGAAACTATTATTCAAGGGGATGATAGCAGGCATTCTGGCTGGACTGGTGGCATTTGCCTTTGCACACCATTTCGGCGAGCCGCAGGTCGATCGTGCTATTGGGATTGAAGACAGTCTGGCCGCTCATACACACCAACACAGCGCGTCGGCTGATGGCGGTGAAGAAGAGGTGTTTAGCCGTCAAACCCAGTCCGGGATCGGGCTAATGGCCGGTATGGTGCTGTTCGGCGCAGCGCTGGGCGGCAGTCTGGCACTGAGCTGGGCCTTTAGCTATCAGCGCTTCGGACTATCGAACCCGCGTCTGTTAGCGTTATGCCTGGCGCTGGTCGGCTTTCTGGTCATGAGCCTGATGCCTGGTCTGAAATACCCACCCAATCCGCCTGCAGTCGGTAACCCGGATACCATCGGCTATCGTACCGAACTGTACTTCGTCATGATGTTGCTTTCCATCGGCATTGTCATCGCGGCCGCGTGGTTATCACATCAGCTAATACCGCGCCTTGGCAGAGGAAATGCGATGATGTGGGCAATGCTGTTCGCTATGGCGCTGATGCTCATGGTTTGTGCCCTGATGCCGACAGTAAACGAAGTGCCCGAACACTTCCCGGCGGACCTCCTATGGCGTTTCCGTATTAGCTCCTTCGGCACGCACCTGGTGCTCTGGAGCGTCATCGGTGTGGCGTTCGGTGCCTTAGCCGAACGTACGCCGGCGACACGTGCGCAACGCCCAGCCTTCCGCCGCGGTTAACATCATGAGAGCGTCGCTAACGCTGATTTGTCAGGGAGAAACGGCAGCGTCCAGTGGTTCACATTTCCCCTGTGATGCCCCTCTGAAGGCGCGGGAATGGCAACGGGCGCGTCAGTTACAAAGCCGTGTCGCCCGTTGTCACCGCGTCTGGATCTCCCCGGAGACCGCCGCCCGACAAACTGCCGCAGCGCTCTCTTTACCGGGTACCCCGGTAATGGAGCTGGCGGAGCCCGACTACGGCATCTGGGCCGGTCGGCCATTACGTGAGGTGATGACGCAAGACGCCGACGCTTTCCTGGCCTGGCTGGAGGGTGAAGCGCCGCCGGGCGGAGAATCACGTGTTCAGCTGTTGGCGCGCTGTGGCCGCTGGCTGACAAAACACGTCGATATTCAAGGACGACACTGTGTAATTGCGTCTGCCTCCACTATCCGTGCCATGATCCTCGCCGTTCTCGGCGCCCCACTTCACTCATTTGCACGTATTGACGTCCACTCGCTCAGCATCACCGAGTTGCGCAGTGACGGACGGCGCTGGAATTATTGTTTATTAAGAGATGACATAAATGGCTAATGCTCGACGGTGTCCCGCTGAAGCCATCAGCAAGTAAGCGCCTTTGGCCATGGATGGCTCCATCTACTTGTCCTGCATCGCTAAACCCAATGCCATAGGACCGCTCAGCCTCCTTCACGACCGGTCCTGCGCAAAAAAGTAAACCTTCCCTGACCATGATTATTTATACTCAGAAAACAGGTCATTAAGAAAGGAAGCCACGCGTTGAAATGGGTAACCTGGTTAAAACGTATCGTGTTGTCCCTGCTGCTGTTGATTGTTGGCGCTCTGGGACTACGCGTTTATGACATTCAGCGCGGGCCCGATCTGCAGCTCTGGCATACCTGGGTTCCGCATGAAATGGGCGCGGATGAAATCGACAATGCTGACTGGAACGATTACCTCCAAAAAGAGAATGCGCTCTTTAGTGAGGTAAAACGCCAGGTTACCGATAAGCTGGACGCTGAACAGCAAACCGAACTGAATCGTTACTACAGTCACAGCCCCATCTATCCGGACTCGTTTCCCACTAACTGGAATCGGTCATACATTATGATGCCGGATGGCAAACCGAAAGGCGCTGTGGTGTTGCTGCATGGTCTGACGGATACACCCTACAGTCTGCGGCATATCGCCGAAAATTACCGGCAACAGGGTTATGTCGCCATCGGTATCAGGTTACCGGGCCACGGGACGGTACCCGCCGGGCTGACCGACGTGGACTGGCAGGACTGGCTGGCCGCCACGCGCCTGGCGGTGAGAGAAGCGAAACGACTGACGGGTCATGATGCGCCCCTGCATATCGTCGGATTTTCCAACGGCGGCGCGCTGGCAATGAAGTATTCGCTGGACGCGCTGGATAATGCCGGACTGGCAAAACCCCAGCGGGTGATCCTGATTTCTCCGATGATCGGTATTACCCGCTTCGCGCGCTTTTCCGGCCTCGCGGGCTGGCCCGCGTTTCTTCCCGCCTTCTCGAAAGCCGCATGGTTAAACATCATGCCTGAGTTTAATCCGTTTAAATATAACTCCTTCCCGACGAACGCCGCCCGTCAGTCGTTTCTGCTGACCAAAGCGTTGCAAAAGCAGATAGTGACGGATTCGAGAAATCATAGGCTTAACAGCTTACCGCCGGTATTGACCTTTCAGTCCGTTGTGGATTCAACGGTCAGTACGCGGGCGATCGTGACGGCGCTGTATAACCGCTTACCGGATAATGGCAGTGAAATTGTCCTGTTCGATTTAAATCATGCGGTCAGGTTTAATTCATTATTACGCCGGACGTCTTACACCGCGCTGGCGCGGTTGCTGCCCGCGGCGCCGCGGGCTTATCAAACCACGATCATCACTAACGCCAATTCCGCCAGTACAGAGATGGAAGTTCGCACCACCCGCGCCGGGAAAACAGACACCACGGTGGAAAAGCTGCAGGGAATGCACTATTTACCGGACGTCTACTCTCTTTCTCATGTCGCGCTCCCCTTCCCCTTGAGCGATTCGCTGTACGGGCGCTATCCCCATCCGCTGAATCAATACGGGATCAGCCTTGGCACGTTTGCAGCTCGCGGCGAGCGTTCTGTGCTGGTTGTGGGTCTGGACTCGCTGATGCGCCAGTCTTCCAATCCGTTCTTTCCCTATATGATCAAACGCATTGACGAAGGGATCGACACTCGCCCGGCGCTCTCCGGAAAATAACTCCCCTCTGGATAAGTGGCCGCCGAGGCCACTTTTTCCTGAGGGCGCTACACTATGCTTTCGCCGACGTCGACAGCCACTGATATATCGAGGACAGGTCCTGCCCGGCAAATCCCGCATCCGCCGCCTGCTGCCACAGTTCGGCGATGTTATCCAGTCCCGGCATGGTGTGCGGCTCGGACAGGGACAAGGCCAGCCGGGCATCTTTCAGCGCATGCGCCAGCTGCATCTGCGGCGCGAATTGCTCATTGGCGATGGCGTCCAGTTTGACTTTGACATAGGGCGCCGCCAGCGGGCCGCCCTCCAGGGCGCTCCACAGCTGGTCGGGGGTAAAGCCCAGCGTCTTCGCCAGCTGTGCGCTTTCCGCGATGCCCTGCATCATCGCAATCAGCCAGGCATTGAGGACCAGCTTCATTTTCTGGCTGTTGCCCGCCTCGCCAAACCACTGCGTCCCACGTGAGATAGCGGCAAATACCTGTTCCGCCGGGCCACACTTTTCACGATCTCCGCTGGCGAGCACCAGGATCTGCGCCTTCTCCGCCGGGGCTTTGGTCCCTGAAACCGGGGCATCGACGAAGGTCATCGCCGGCTGACGCTCCCGCAACAAAGCGATAGCCTCCTGGGTCTCCGCCAGGCCGATGGTGCCCATCTGGCAATAGATCGCCTGCGGCTGACAGGCAGGCGCTATTTGCGCCAGTACCTGCAGGGTAGCCTGACCATCGGCGAGCATACTGATGATCACCTCGGCATCGGCCACCGCCTGCTGCGGCGTGGCGTGCAGGGATAATCCCTGTGCCTGTAAATCCTCGCCGCGCGCTGGCGAACGGTTCCAGCCCGCGACGGTAAAGCCCTTCTTCAACAGATTGCTGGCAAAAGCGTGTCCCATGGCGCCGAGTCCCAGCACCGCGACTTTTGGTAATGTACTCATCTTGTCTGTCCTGATTCGCGTGTTAATAAATGGCGGACTTCTACTATCGCATCTCTGGCACGGATGTCAGTAGCAATAACCGCCATATAAAGTGACACTGTCACTTTATGATAGCCACATTTATCACGGCTCAGGGCTGGCGGAGCCACTCCAGCAAGCGGCGCATCGCTGGCGACAGGCGTTCGTCATCCTGATAGCACAGGCACAGCCGACGCAGCGCCCAGCGATCCTGCAATGTGATAACGGCGAACCGGTAGCGCGGCAGGTAGCGTTCGGCAATAACGCGCGGCAGGATCGCCGCGCCGGCGCCGTGAGCCACCATCTCGCAAAGCCCTTCAAAATGGCTCATCCTGATGCGGACGTTCAGCGCCTGTCCAAGTCCGGCGGCCTGCTCTTCGATATGCTGCTGCAGCGCGCTGGTCTGATAGAGCGCGACCAGCGGCTCATGGATGATCGTTGCGAAAGCCACCTCGGCGGCGTCACTCAAGGCATGGGCCGGCGGCACGATCAGCACCAGGGGATCCTCCGCGACGGGCTCCAGGCGCAACGGCCCGGGGTCGACCGCATCGGACACCACCCCGGCCTGCGCCACGCCAGCCAGAATGCTGCTGACAATATCCGCGCTGGTGCGCTCTTCGGTGTCGATCTGTATCCCGGGATGCGCGGCCATCCACGCGGCGAGCTTGCCCGGCAGAAAAGCCGACATCGCCGAGGTATTGGCAAACAGGCGCAGCGTGCCCTGCTGACCGCGGGCGAAGGCGTGCATCGCCTGGCGCAGACGCCGCTGCTGCTCTAACAACGGACGAGCATGGCGCGCCAGCACCTCCCCGGCCTCGGTCGTTGTCACCCCCCGGGCATGACGGTGCAGCAGCGGCACACCGACCTCCGCCTCCATTTTGCGCAGCCTTTCGCTGGCGGAGGCCAGCGCCAGATGGGCCGCCGCCGCCCCGCCGGTAATGCTGCCGCTATCCACGATGGCGATAAACAGTCGCAGATCGGCGAGATCCAGTCGCATAAGCCCTCCTTCCCTTCGGTTTTACCGTAGCCTGCGGGCAACATACCGCATTGTCCACCCGGCGACCAGCTGTTTCAATGCCCTTCTCTGAGCCGATAAGTGAGCCATGATGTTTGATCTTCACACTCTCTGTTTACTGCTGATCTTTATCGCCGCCGGGCTGGTCAAAGGGGTGACCGGTATGGGACTGCCCACCGTGGCGATGGGCCTGCTTGGCCTGCTGATGCCGCCACCGGCCGCGGCGGCCCTGCTGGTGCTCCCCTCGCTGTTAACCAATCTCTGGCAACTGCTGGCAGGCCCCGCGCTGGCGCAGATTGTGCGTCGCCTCTGGTTAATGATGACCGGGATGATTATCGGCACGCTGGCGGGATCGTCACTGCTCATCCACCTGAACCCGCGGTGGTCGGCGCTGGCGCTGGGCGTCGTGCTGATAGCTTATGCCGGATACGCGCTCCGTGGTCCGGCGGTGCAGGTTTCCGCCCGCGTGGAAAAGCGCCTGTCGCCGCTGATGGGCGGACTGACCGGACTGATCACCGGGGCGACCGGGGTATTCGTTATTCCGGCGGTGCCCTGGCTGCAGGCGCTGGGCTTTCGTCGCGACGAGCTGGTCCAGGCCCTGGGACTGTCGTTCACCCTCTCCACTCTGGCGATGGCGGCCGGCCTCTCCCTGCACGCTGGCTGGCGTGCAGAGTCGCTGCTGCTGTCGGCGCTGGCGCTGTTGCCCGCGCTGCTCGGCATGTGGCTGGGACAACGGATCCGCTCGCGTCTCAGCCCGCAGCGCTTTCGTCAGGGCTTTCTGTTGTTCCTGCTGGCGCTGGGGCTGGAGCTTATCCTCCGGGGGCTGCTGGGGGGATCGGCCTAGCGGCGGGTAATGTGCTTCACATTGTATTTACTGGTGTTCTGGTAGATCTCTGAGAAATCAACGATCGCCCGGTTCTGGGCGTAGCTGACAGACTGCACCCGTAGCAGGAGGCTGTTAGGCGCCACCTGCAGCAGCTCCGCCTGCTCGCGGGTCGCCAGCACCGGCGTATAGCTGCGGTGGCTCTCGATAATGGTGATATGGCACTCTTTTTTGAAATAGTTGAACTTAGACTGCTCAAGGTTACCCACGCTGAGCCACGGAAAAGCGGCGTACGGAATGTAGCTGTTCTCCACCAGGATCGGGACCTCATCAATCAGGCGCAGCCGCCTGACGTAGTAGACTTTCTCTCCCGGCTGGATCTTTAACTGCTGGGCAATGGCCGGTGGGGCGTCAAGCAAGGTGAACTCAATGACCTTATTACGGTAGTTGGTGACCCCCACCACCTGCATCTGGTAGTTAAACCCCTCCAGCTCGCCGCCATGATAGTTACTCTTACGCACAATGCAGGTTCCGCTGCCGTGCCGCCGGGCGATCAGCTTTTCCTCCTCCAGTAGCGCCAGCGCTTTGCGCAGCGTCATCACCGAGACCTGCAGCTCCGCAGCCAGCGCTTTTTCGCTGGGCAGCATATCCCCGACGGCGTAGTCGTCGCTGTTGATACGGGCCTTCAGTTCGGTGGCAATCTTTTTATAAATCACTTTTAGATGTCTCGTTGAGATGGAGGGTGTGGAAAAGAATGACAAATAACGCATTGTATTTACAGATAATAGTTAACTTTTACGCGAAAGATTAGACGTTAACTCATCTATAAAAATGGCTATATTTATATATCTCTCCTGCAACAATATATATGACTTTCGTCACAGATGGCCTTTTTCCTGCTCGGGATCCCGGTGGTCTGCTCCTAGTCTGATAAGCCTATTGATCAGGTGATGACAGCAGGCTATGAAGACGAGAGGACAACCATGATTGGCGTGAAAAAGCTTCAGGACTTTTCCAAGGCGATGATCGGGCCGGTGCTGTATCTGCCGGCTATCGGCCTGTTGATCGCCCTGTTCAGCATGACCACCAACCGGCTGTGGGTGGATGAAAGCAGCGGGATCTATCTGTTAGGGAAATTCGTCTCCAGCATGCTCTGGGCGCTGATGAACAATCTCGGGTTTCTGTTCTGCCTCGGGCTGGCAAGCGGTCTGGCGAAAACCCGCAAAGCCGAAGCCGCTTTCGTGGCGGCCATGACCTGGCTGGTCTACCTGGCGGCGAACAACAGCTGGCTGACCCTGACCCATCGCCTGGCGACCGGGGCCACCAACGCGCAACTGTATGGCAGCGGACAAACCTACATCTTCGGTTTTCAGGTTATCGATATGGGCGTGTTCCTCGGTATTATCCTTGGCTGCGCTGTCGCCTTTGTTCACAATCGCGTGATCGGCATCGAATTTCGCGGCGCGCTGTCGATCTACGGCAACAGCAAGCTGGTGCTGATCGTGATGCTGCCGCTGGTGGGCCTGTTTGCTATCGCCACCGTCTATCTCTGGCCGGTGGTGGAGCTGGGCATCTCGGCGCTGACCGGCTTTATGAAATCGTTTGGCGCCATCGGGGTCTTCCTGTACGGCTTTCTCAACCGCTTCCTGATCCCTACCGGGCTGCATCATCTGATCTGGTCGCCGTTCGTCTTTACCTCTATCGGCGGTCAGTTGCTGATTGATGGCCAGACCGTCATTGGCGCCAAGCCTATTTTCCTCGCCGAAATCGCCCGTCATCCCGTTGACGCGCTCAGTGATTCCGCCCGCTTTTTAACCTATGGGATGGTGAAGATTTTTGGCACCGCCGGTATGGCGCTCGCCTTCTACCGCACGGCGAAACCGGAGAATAAACAGCGACTCAAAGTCACGCTGATCCCCTTAATTGTCACCTCAGTGCTGGTGGGGATCACCGAACCGTTTGAGTTTCTCTTTATCTTCACCGCCCCGCTGCTGTGGCTTATCTACTCCCTGCTGGACGGTTTCTTCCAGATGCTGGCCTGGCTGCTTCACGTGCGGGTCTGCGCCACAAACGGTCTTATCGATTTTGTCGTCTATAACCTGCCCGCCGGCGCCAGCGTGACGCGCTGGCCGGTATTTGTCCTGCTCGGCCTGCTGGAAACCGCCACCATGTACCTGGTCGGCACCTTCTGCATTACCCGCCTGCGAATGCTTACCCCGGGGCGCGAAGCCGCTGCCGATGCGGCGTCTTCCCCACAGACGGATCAGGCGCATGGCGATTCAGACAGAGGCGCGCTGGTGATTGCGGGGCTGGGCGGTAAAGAGAATGTTTGTACGGTGGAAAACTGTTTTACCCGTCTGCGGGTCGATGTGCGCGACCCCACTCTCATCCAGCAGACGCTGTTGAAAGAGAGCGGCGGGAGCAGCGTGCTGATTAAAGGCAATCATGTCCAGGTGATCTATGGCCTGGGGGTTAACAAAATTCGAACGGCGGTCAACGCCAGTCTGGGTGTAACTGAATAACGAGGTGGTAAATGAAAGATAACTTTGTGGTCACGATTGCCGGCGGCGGGAGTACCTACACGCCAGGGATTGTCATGATGCTGCTGGAAAATATGGCGCGCTTTCCCCTGCGGGAGATCCGTCTGTACGATAACCATCACGAGCGTCAGAAGACCATCGGCGACGCCTGCGCCATTCTGGTGGCTGAACGCTTCCCGCAGGTGAAGTTCAGCTATACCACCGATCCGCAGGCGGCCTTCACCGACGTTGATTTTGTGATGGCGCATATTCGCGTTGGCCTGTATGAAATGCGGGAAAAGGATGAAAAGATCCCGCTGAAATATGGCGTGCCGGGCCAGGAAACCTGTGGGCCGGGGGGGATCGCCTACGGTATGCGCTCGATTGCCGGCGTACTGGAGCTGGTCGATTATATGCAGCAATACGCCCCGGGGGCGTGGATGCTCAACTACTCCAATCCGGCGGCCATCGTCGCGGAAGCGACCCGTCGCCTGCGTCCCGACGCGCGCATTATCAACATCTGCGATATGCCGGTGGCCATTGAGGGGCTGTTTGCCGACATCCTCGGTCTGCCGTCCCGCAAGGCACTGAACGTCCGCTACTACGGCCTGAATCATTTTGGCTGGTGGACCAGCATCACCGATAAAGCCGGTAACGATCTGATGCCGGCGCTGAAGCGTCACGTGGCGGAGCAGGGTTACAGTAGCCCAAAAGAGGATTTTCAGCATAAGGCGCCGAGCTGGATCGAGACCTTTAAAAAGGTGAAGGATGTGTTTGCCCTTGATCCCCTGACCCTGCCTAACACTTACCTGAAATACTACCTCTACCCTGACTACGAGGTGGCGCACTCTGACCCGGACTTTACGCGGGCCAACGAGGTGATGGCCGGACGTGAAAAAGAGGTCTTCGATATGGCCCGGGAGATCACCCGTCGCGGCACCGCGGAAGGCGCGCATTTCCACGCCGGGGCCCATGCCACTTTCATCGTCGACCTCGCCTGCGCCATCGCCTTTAACACCCAGGAGCGGATGCTGTTGATCGTGGAGAACAACGGGGCAATCGCCAACTTTGACGAAACGGCGATGGTGGAAGTCCCCTGCCTGGTGGGCGTCAACGGCCCGGAACCGCTGGCGATGGGAAAAATCCCTTCGTTCCAGAAAGGGTTGATGGAGCAGCAGGTGGCGGTGGAGAAGCTAGTGGTTGACGCCTGGATCGAGGGCAGCTACCAGAAACTGTGGCAGGCCATCACCCTGTCGAAAACGGTGCCCAGCGCCGCGGTGGCGAAAGCGATCCTCGATGAGCTGATCGTCGCCAACGAAGGTTACTGGCCCGCGCTGCACTGATTTTTTGCCGCAACCCTGCCGGGAGACCTTCTCTCCGCAGGGTTATCAGCGGCACCCGTCCCGCGATGCCTGCCCCATAACCTCCCTCCGCACAGACGCGTCAATGGCCTGCGCTACCCCCTCCAGACCGACGCCCCAGAGTCGCCAGCCACGCTTTTCCCTAATCGGAGTAATGAAATATAAATTCTATTCTTCGATATTATGGCGTAAAAATGTGATCTGCGTTGTATTCTTTGAGTTACATTAACCCACTGAAAACAACATCATTATTACTCACTCGCAAAATTAACCCCCTTTTCATGGGGATATCGCGCTGCATGCCATTGTGATTGGCTTCATGTATTTACCTTCCTGCAACACTGATTTGAAATTAAATTTTCATAATGTGATCTTGTAGCATGCTCGTTCCATTTCTTTGTGCCATATTCTTATCACAGTAAATCGCCGGAACGACAGCAACATGCCACACCAGGGCGCTGTCCTGCCGACGCACTGAAGACCGCTAACCCCGAAAAGGAGAACGGATATCGACAACATCCATATCACCACCAAGCCGTAAACCTCTTTGACCGCCATTGCTTAGCGTACCCTGCCATGTGCCGAGCAATTACACAAAGAAGAAAATCATTGAATTCAGTTAGATACGACAACACAGGCGTGATAAATCCTGACTGGGGAGATGTATTTTTATCTTGTGTCGTTCAACAAAATAAAGGGACTACCATGTCATTTATAACAAACCTGAACCAGCAACAGAGAAAACGACTTCATCAGATCACCTTAGTGGCCACCTTCGGCGGCCTGCTTTTCGGTTACGACACTGGCGTTATCAACGGCGCCTTTTCCTCACTGAAGCAGTACATGGCGCTGACCCCGACCACCGAAGGGCTGGTGATGAGCGTCCTGCTGGTCGGCGCCGCGCTGGGCAGCGTGTTTGGCGGCAAGTTTGCCGACTACTTCGGCCGGCGCAAATACTTACTCTTCCTCTCCTTTATCTTTCTCATCGGCGCCCTGCTTTCCGCCGCGGCTCCCGATATCACCACCCTGCTGATTGCCCGCGCCCTGCTGGGCTACGCCGTCGGCGGCGCCTCGGTTACCGCTCCGACCTTTATTTCTGAAGTGGCGCCCACCGAGATGCGCGGCAAGCTGACCGGCCTGAATGAAGTCGCCATCGTTATCGGCCAGCTGGCGGCGTTTGCCATTAACGCGATCATTGGCATCATCTGGGGCCATCTGCCGGACGTCTGGCGCTATATGCTGTTGGTGCAGGCGATCCCCGCTATCTGCCTGTTTGTTGGTATGTGGCGCGCGCCGGAAAGTCCGCGCTGGCTGATCAGCAAAAACCGCCACGAAGAAGCGCTGCATATTCTCAAACAGATCCGCCCGGCGGAACGCGCACAGAAAGAGTATGACGACATCTCCACCCTGATCAAAATTGAAGCCGGCAATAAGTACAGCACTCAGAACACCTTCACCACTATCCTCACAACGCCATGGATCCTCAAAATTTTGCTGGTGGGCATTACCTGGGCCGCACTGCAGCAAACCACCGGGGTGAACGTCATTATGTATTACGGTACGGAAATCCTGAGTGCCGCCGGCTTCTCAGAGCGTACCTCGCTGATCTGTAACGTGCTGAACGGTGTCTTCTCCGTCGGCGGTATGCTGATTGGCGTGCTGTTCCTTGTCGACCGCTTCAAACGTAAGACGATCATCATCTACGGCTTCGCCATTATGGCCACGCTGCATCTGATTATCGCCGCGGTTGACTACACCCTGGTGGGCGATCTGAAAGCCACCGCTATCTGGCTTCTGGGCGCACTGTTCGTCGGCGTGATGCAGGGCTCGATGGGCTTTATCACCTGGGTGGTATTAGCCGAGCTGTTCCCGCTGAAATTCCGCGGACTGTCGATGGGGATCTCGGTATTTTTCATGTGGATCATGAACGCGGTAGTCAGCTACCTGTTCCCGCTGCTGCAGGCGAAACTGGGCCTGGGGCCGGTCTTCTTCATCTTCGCGGCCATCAACTATTTGGCGATTCTGTTCGTGGTGTTCGCCCTGCCGGAGACCTCCAATAAATCGCTGGAGCAGTTAGAAGCAGAGCTGTCAGCGAATCATGAGGATAAAAAATCCACTCGTCTCACCAGGGAGGTTGGCTATGATCGATAACATCACGCTGGATAATCTGCACATCGGCTGCAAGGCCAGTAATAAAGCGGAAGTCATCGCCATGATTGGCGCGGAGTGTAAAGCCAAAGGCTATGTCAATCAGGAGTGCGTTCACTTTCTGCTGGAGCGTGAACATCAGGTTTCCACTTTTTTGGGCAATGGCATCACCCTGCCGCATCTGCCGAAATCAGCGACGGATATCATCCTTAAAACCGGGATTGAGATCTTTCAGTTTCCTGATGGCGTTATCTGGGATCGCGGCAACGTGATGTTTATTGCCATTGGCGTGATTGCGAAAGAGAAAGAGCATATTGACGTGCTCAAAGAAATTGCCTCGATATTCAGCGATGAGCTGATCGCGAATGCGCTGTCATTAATCTCTGACAAAAATGACTTCCTGAAGATCCTCCAGCATAACGCGCTGCCCCATTAAGTGCGCCACCGGCCGGGGCGCTGCCCCCGGCCCCTCCATTTATTGGTCTGGCAGCAAACAGACATTGCGAAAAATCTAATTTTCCCCGTTATCACGTCAATCACAATAATAACCGGGGAAATTAACGCATATTAAATTGCTATCAAATCTATTTATTATGCGACCCCCTTATCTGACACACTAAAATCATCAATAAAAACATAATTTTAAGCATTGAAATAGTGTTTTAACCTCTGTTTTGGCAATCAGGCCGCGAGTGCCGCGCGCCAGTAATTCCTGCGCTATCCCATTAGTTTTGATTTAAATCAATACCTCTTTCATGGTTAAAATGCATTTTACAGCGCGATTATTTTGGCAAGGTGTATACGACATTGGTTTTACGATTTGGATATTTATTTAGCCGGCCCGCAAGCCTGTGGGGATGGCTGATGTGTAACGCGCTTAACGGTATCGCGATCGTCCTTTGCTTTCGCGGGATAAGCGTCGTGACAGGCTATCGTCAAGCGGTCTGGCAGGTCATCATCACGCTGGCTATTATTATATCGACCTGGTATAGCGCTAATTATTTCGCCGCCCTGGAAGCGCGGCGCGACAGACGACGCTTTCTGCTGCTGGCCTGGGTGGTCATGACCATTCTGTTGAATTTCATTCACCTGAGCGGTGGTGAATACCGTTATTAAAGGAGCATGCCCATGACGCTGGCGATGCTGTGGGTACTTATCACTCACCATAAAGGGCTCGCGCTCTTGCTGGTCGTGATAATTGCACTGCTGTTTATTGCGCTTACCCCGCTGGTCAAAAAACTGCTGAGCACCCTTCACGATCGTTCCTGACCTTTCTCCCATAGCCGCCAACAGGCGGCTATCTCTCCTCCTGATGGACTGAATCCGCCACCAGCCTCAGCGGCATGCCACCTGCTACTGCGCGCATAAAAAGAAATGAGAACCATTATCAATGAAGCTATGCTAACGTGTCAGCCCAGGCAAAACGCCAGATGACAGAGAACAGGGGGACAGACGAGGTGAAGCAGGATTCAGGGATCATCACAGCGCGGCAGACGCACGGATTGCTGACGCTGGCGATAGGCGCGCTCTTCTACAGCAGCGGCAGTTTCGCCCGGCCGGATCTGCAGCCGCTGGGACCGAATATTGCGGATAAAGGGTCAGCTTTCTATCATTTTACCCAGCGCCAGTACGACTCTGCCGATGGTGAACGCCATTACCGGGTGTGGACCGCGGTGCCGGATAAAGCGCCGCCGGCCGCCGGTTACCCGGTGCTGTATATGCTGGACGGCAATGCGGTGATGGATAAACTCAACGACGCGTTTCTGCAACAGCTCTCCGCCGGTTCCCCACCGGTCATCGTCGCTATTGGTTACCAGACGGCGCTGCCCTTCGATACCGCCGCCCGGGCCTGGGATTACACTCCGCCGCTGAAGACGCATGAACCTCGCGCCGGGAAAACCGCGCTGCCGCCGCGAAAAACCGGGGGTAATGATCTGTTTCGTCAGCTGCTGAGCGAAACGATGGTTCCGCAAACAGAAGCTAACCTGAAAATCGATCCCCGCCAGCGCGCTATCTGGGGCCACTCTTACGGCGGACTGTTTGTACTCGACGCGTGGCGAAACCACTCCCTTTTCAGGATCTACTATTCTGCCAGCCCGTCGCTTGGCCAGGCGCAGACGTCTCCCCTGAAGGACACCCAGACCCTTGATGCCACCGCGTTTACCGGGACGTCCCTGTATCTGCTGGAAGGCGACGGAAAAGCCGCTGGCGAGCCCTCCGGGCATGAAGCGTCCCTGGGCGTACTGCGTCAGACCCAGCAGCAGCTGGCCAGCAACGGTCTGACGGTGCAATTCTGGCGCTACCCTGGCCTGACGCACGGTCAGATGTTCGAGGTCTCCCTGCGCGCGGCACTGCTGCACCTTTCCGGGCAGCCTACGTTAGCGCATCAGTAACGATCCCGCGCCCACCAGCCAACGGCGGGTGCGTTAATTCTGCCGTAGCAGATGTTTAACATCGACCGGCTCGCCGAACAGAAAGCCCTGCATTTCGTCGCATCCCTCTTCTTCGAGGATTTGCCGTTGCCCCTCGGTTTCTACCCCTTCGGCGATAAGCGGGGTATTGATTGAGTTGCCCAGCGAGATAATCGCCCGCACGAACGAGCGAACCTGAGGATTGCTCTCCACATCCTGCATAAAGCTACGGTCGAGCTTGATGACGTCGAAATGAAAATCGCGCAGCATGCTCAGGGAGGAGTAACCGGTGCCGAAATCATCCAGCGCAATACTGATGCCCATCTTTTGCAGATGATGCAGCACGCTGAACGCCAGCTGTTTATTGATGATAAACGCCGTCTCCGTCACTTCAAATTCCAGCAGGCTAACCGGATAAGCGGTTCGCATCAGGATCTCGCGGACTTTTTCGATAAAGCTGCGGTGACGCAACTGTACCGGTGAGATATTGACTGAGATTTTTTTATTCAGCCGATTATCCAGTGATTCGCTGCACACCTGCTCCAGTACCCAGTAGCCTAATGGCACAATAGCGCCACTCTCTTCGGCGATGGGAATAAACACCTCCGGCGGGATAGCCCCCAGCTGCGGATGCTGCCAGCGCAACAGCGCTTCATAACCGGTGATGCGACGATCTTTAATGTTGCGGATCGCCTGATAGTGAAGCGAAAACTCCCCCGCCTGAATACCGCGGCGGATGTCGGCGGCCATCATATTCCGCTGCCGCGTCTTGTCGTCCATCTCACGTTCGTACCAGCAAATCTTGTGGTCGAGACTGCTCTTTGCCCGATACATGGCCAGATCGGAATTGCTCAGTACCGTATTAATATCCGTCCCGTCCTCCGGGTAGACGGAGATACCTATGCTGGCGGAGAGGATCACTTCCGTCGCGGCAAACGTCTGCTTACCGCTGAAGCAGTGCCAGAGACGGGTGGCAAAGGCGTCCACCTCGCTTTCATCGGCAAAAGGTTTGACGGCCACAAACTCATCGCCGCCGAAGCGGGCGACCATCTCCTCCTTCTGCAGCGTTTTCAGCACGGCGCCTGCCACGCGCTGCAGCAGCTGATCGCCAATAAGATGGCCCTGCAGATCGTTAATCTCTTTAAACTTATCTAAATCGATGGTGAAAACGGCAAAGCGGCGGGCGTCATTACCGGTGATCAGCTTTTCCACCCGCTCAAAGAACTCCACCCGATTGGGTAAACCGGTCAGCGCATCGTAGCGCGCCATCCACGCGATGCGGTCATTGATCGCCTTCTGTTCGCTGATGTCGCGGGTAATTTTGGCAAAGCCCAGCAGGTTATGTTGTTCATCGCGGATGGCATTGATCATGACATGCGCCCAGAACCGGGAGCCATCTTTACGATACCGCCAGCCTTCGCCTTCGAACTGGCCGCTACGCAGGGCAATTTGCAGATTTTTTGCCGGCACCCTGGAGAGCTGTTCGGCTTCGCTATAGAAGAGACCGAAGTAGCGACCGACGATCTCGTCGCTCAGGTACCCTTTTGCCCGGCGGGCGCCCTCGTTCCAGCTGATGACCGTCCCATCGGCGCTCAACATATAGATGGCATAATCTTTAACACTTTCAATAAAGTGGCGATAGGCAATGTCCGTCAGGTGATCGTTACTCATGGTACAGCGCTCTCTGTGGCTCGGTCGTGGCAAAACGCATTAGATATAACAGAATCACGCCCATAATGAATACAAGGTTAAGGTGTTTTATGGTCGCCTTTCCGGGCCGACCGCGCGGTGCATACGCCTGTTAAGCGTAGTGGACCTGGCCATCTTCGGGAGTGACAAACTCGGCGATTTTCGCACTTAGGTCGCCCACTAATAGTTACTTTTATTGATTAAAAAGTTTGATTGAAAGAATAAATAAAAGGAGTAATGTTAATAATACTTTCTATGGAGGTTAAATATGTTGCGTGATTATTTAAAAGTGGAAAAAGAAGATCGCCTGGTTGAACAACAGAGTCGTCATGACAATAGTCAGCATTATTCTTCGGTGACCGAATGGGTTATTTTAAGTAAAGATGGCCAGCGTAAAGGTCGGGTATCCCTGTTTGACCGCTTCACCACCCGCCGCTCCTGGAGCGACAGCTTCCGCATTACGCAGTTCGATAATGCAGGTAAAGTGGTGGTGGATAAACTCACTGACGCGCTGTAAATCTCCCGGATTCCCGGCCTGACGGGAGAATATTCATACGCAAAATTAACACCTGCATAAAATATATTGATGCGTCGCCATCATGTTATTTTCATTCCGCATACTGATAACCTAATGGGTAATTTTCGCCATGGTAAACAGCGCGAATTTTTAACCCGAACACATGCTGAAAAATAAGCCCGCCGGTCGGGCTTTTTTGCATGGTGTTCGCCGCCCAGGCCACAAAATGCCAGGGACATCCCGCGCTGGATGGTATACGATACATATACGAATCATATATGGGTTGTTGCTATGGGAATCGTCAAAATCTCCGATCTGCTGCACGATGACATTCGTGATGCCAGCAAAGCCATGTCCCGCTCCGCCAATGCGCAGGCGGAATACTGGATCCGTCTGGGCATGATGAGCGAACTCTACCCCGAGCTTAACCACCAGCAGATCAAACTGCTGATGCTGAAATCCGGCTCTGACCGTCTGCTGGAGGTGATCAATGCCATCAATAATCATTAAAACCGCCGATGAGCTCGCGCGCCAGCGTCATGCCGGCCAGCTGCTGGCATCGGTGTTTGCCATGCTGGATACCTTTATCGTTCCCGGCGTGACGACGATGGAAATCAACGATCGAGTGGAAGATTTTATCGTCAACCAGCTGCACGCCCGCCCGGCCAGCAAGGGGCAATACGACTTTCCCTATGTGTTGAACACCTCGATTAACGACGTGGTCTGCCATGGGATCCCCAAGGCGACCGAGCATCTGCGCTCCGGGATGATCGTTAACGTCGATATTACCCTCGAGAAAGCGGGCATGATCGCTGACTCCAGTAAGATGTACCTGATAGGCGACGTTTCCCCGCTGGCCCGCCGGCTGGTAAAGACCACCTATGAAGCGATGTGGAAAGGCATTGAGGTGGTAAAACCTGGCGCGACGCTGGGCGACATCGGCCATGCCATTCAGCGCTGGGTCGAGGACCATGGCTACAGCGTGGTCAGAGAATACTGCGGTCACGGCGTCGGTCAGGAAATGCATGAAGAGCCGCAGGTGCTGCACTACGGCAGGCCCGGGGAAGGCGCCGTGCTGCGGGAAGGCATGGTATTCACTATTGAACCGATGGTGAACCAGGGCAACAGTCGTATCAAGACCAAAAAGGATGGCTGGACGGTGGTCACCCGCGATAAAAAACTCTCCGCGCAGTGGGAGCACACCGTGGCGGTGACCGCCAACGGTTTTGAGGTATTGACGCTGCGCGACGACGAGCAGTCGCGGATCCGCTGAGTTACCTGTTCGCTTTGCCGAGGCGCCCATAACGGATAATCCTGCCCGGGGCCGGGAATGCTGAGGTACCTTCTGGCGGGGCAGCCCGACTGACGCCTCTCTCTTGATGGCCGCAGTCCGAACAAGGAATTGCTCTGACCGGCGAATCGTAAGAGAATAGCGCCTACACGCGACGATCTGATTACACGGGAGTTCATCATCAGCCATTCTCGTCGATTCCCCTTAGCCAGCAAAGTGGCGCTGGCAGGCGCGGCGCTCATCGCCGCCGGCATGCTGTTCAGCTGCACCAGTAAGGCCCCGAAATCCCTCGTCACGCCGCCGAAGAGCGCGGCCGTTAAAGCCGGTCAGACGCACCGGGAGCCGGTACGCGGCGTCTGGCTGACCACCGTCTCGCGCCTTGACTGGCCGCCGGTCGGGTCGATTATCGCCAGTACGCCGGAAAGCCGCATCACGCAGCAGAAGCTGGCGCTGATCGCCAAACTCGATAATCTGCAGCGCCTGGGGGTCAACACCGTCTTTTTCCAGGTGAAACCGGACGGTACGGCGCTCTGGCGGTCGGATATTCTGCCGTGGTCCGATATGCTGACCGGCAAAATCGGCGAATATCCCGGCTACGATCCGCTGCAGTTTATGCTGGATGAAGCGCACAAGCGCGGCATGAAGGTTCACGCGTGGTTTAACCCTTACCGCGTCTCGGTCAACACCAAACCGTCCACCATTGCCGAGCTGAATAACACCCTCACTCAGGTACCGGCCAGCGTGTTTGTCCTGCACCGTAACTGGATCCGCACCGCCAGCGACCGCTTTGTTCTCGACCCGGGTATTCCCGAAGCGCGTGACTGGATCACCAGCATCGTCGCTGAAGTGGTGCAGAACTACCCGATTGACGGCGTGCAGTTCGATGACTATTTCTACACCGAAACCGCCGCTTCCCCGCTTAACGACAACGAGACCTTCCGCCGTTACGGGCAGGGCTATGCCTCGAAGGGCGACTGGCGGCGGCATAACACTCAACAGCTTATTGCCCAGGTCTCCGCGACCATTAAAAAACTCAATCCGAACGTCGAGTTTGGCGTAAGCCCGGCCGGGGTGTGGCGCAACCGCTCCCACGATCCAGCGGGGTCTGATACCCGTGGCGCGGCCGCCTATGATGAATCCTATGCCGATACCCGCAGCTGGGTGCAGCAGGGACTGCTCGACTACATCGCCCCGCAGATCTACTGGCCATTTGCCCGCGATGCGGCGCGCTATGATGTGCTGGCCAACTGGTGGGCCGAGGTGGTTAAGCCCACGCATACCCGGCTGTATATTGGCGTGGCGCTGTACAAGGTGGGTGAACCGTCCAAAAATGAGCCTGACTGGACGGTGGATGGCGGCGTGCCGGAGCTGAAAAAGCAGCTCGATCTCAATGAGTCCCTGCCGCAGATCCAGGGCACCATCCTGTTCCGCGAAAACAACCTCAATCAGCCGCAGACCCGGCAGGCGGTTAACTACCTGCGCAGCCGCTGGGGGCAGCCGCAGAGCTAACCGCCACTCGGCTTCGCTATCGCGCCTGCAGCCCTTGCTGCAGGCGGGCGTGCAGTTTCAGCATGTTCTCCGTGATCGCCCGCCAGACGTGGGCGGAAAAGTCCGCCGGCAGCGTTCGGCGGGCGCTTTCGATGGCCTGCGGCACGCGGTCGGCAAACTCGTCAAGGATCGCCAGCATCTGATCCCGGGGAAAGTTAACCGCTTTGGCGGTCGCCAGAAAATGACGCGGATAGATGGCGTTAATCTCCGTTTTCCGCCCTCGGGTGGCGTTGAGCCCCATCGACAGCTTCAGGTCGCGCAGATGCAGTCCCGTCCCACCCAGCACCGGAAATGCCGAAATAATGTCGTAGAACGGCGTGAGCCGGTAGCTGCCGCCGGGCAGCAAAAAGAGCGAGAAATTCTTCGCATGCCCGTCCGTTGCCCCGGTCAGCCACTGGAACACCATGAACTTCATAAAGTCATAGCGATCTTTCAGGGCTTCACTGGAGCCCAGCAGAAAGGTCATGATCGCGGCGATACCCGGCCCGCCGTCAGACTCGTATTTCATCGACGACGGGATGCCGAATGCCTGACACAGATCCTCCTGCGGCAGCCGCAGCAGCACGCGCCCCTCCTGCGCCCAGCGCCGGTCGAAGCGGGTCACCGCCAGCGCACGGATCCGCGGGGTGGTGATAATCTCCGCCTCCGGCACCGCCAGGCCCAACGCCCTGGCCAGCGCCAGGCACAGATATTCGTTATCCACGCTTTCACGCAGATCCAGCGTCGCATTGGGCTGTTTTATCTCGCCAATGGGCAGTTTAATGATATGGGTGGTCGGGGTGGTGCCCTGCGGAATACACCAGTGCTCGCCCATTCGCAGCAGCGCGGTTTTCTCCTGAGCGCCGGCTACCGAGATACGAAAATCGTCCTGGCCGGTCACCATCCCGAGCGGAATATCCGACTGGTAGGCGGTCAGCAACGCGGTCAGTTGCGCCTCATCCAGCGTCTGCCAGCGCAACGCTGCAAGATGCGCCTCTTCTCCCGGCGGCAGCAGAGTCACCGCCCCTACGCTATCCCGGCCGACCTCGGCCAGCAGATCGAACGGCTGTTTCGAGCGCGCCTGATAGCGCCTGACGATCCGGTCGCGGACCTGGGGGCTGTCGGGCAGCAGGTTATCAAAATAGTGATACACCGCGTCGGCGGTGATATTGCCATACTGCAGCGGCAGCGAGAGGGAGAGCGGCCTGGCGCGCGGGCTGCGCAGCCACTCGTCATCATAGCGGAAACTGTGCGCCCCGTTGGCCTGGCGGGTTAAGGTTCCCACGCGCACATTGTTCATCCAGGTGGTGAGCGTCGCCATTACCAGTCCAGATCCGTGGTGTTATCGGGGGCCGTCGCCGTCTCGGCCGGTTTGGCGTTCAGGGTCATCACCACCCCCAGCGACTGGAGGATCTTGAACAGGGTGGTCAAGGTGGTTTTGTCCGGGTGATTTTCAAAATTGGACAGCGTCGCCTGTTTAATGCCGATCCGGCTGGCCAGCGCCTCCTGAGTCCAGTGATTTTGCTGGCGCAGCAGTTTCAGGTAATTGGCCAGCTGAACGGGACTGTATATCTGCGGGGAATGCATCGCTTGTTCCTCACCATTGTTTATCCCCCTATCGGGATAAATCTTCTTTTATACCCTACAGGGGATAATGTCAAGGTTATCCCCTGATGGGGATAGGAGTATAATTATCCTTGTGTGGGGATAAAACAGAAAGAATGGTGGCCGGAGACACCTTTACATGCCCGGTGGCGGCTGCGCCTTACCGGGCCTACGGGCTGTCTCTCCCCGCTCCGTAACGATCCAGGCCGGGCAAGCGCAGCGCCGCCCGGCAATGGGCAGCCGGATTTAGCTGCCGCGGTAGGTCGACCACCCGCCCGGGGCTATCAGAAACGGCAGATGGAAATGGTCATCTGTCGCCTCGCCAATGACAAAATCAATCTGCGCCCGGGTAAAAACGCTCTCGCGCCCGACGCGGGCAAACCACGCCCCCGTTTCCGCGGTTAAGCAGTAGCGCCCCGCCGGCAGCGGCGCGGCGCTGAAGGTGACGATACGCCCCTGGGCGTTAGTCACCAGGTTCGCCAGCGTCTCGCCCTCCCGGCTCAGGCTGACCGTCACGCCTTCCGCCGGCGTGCCGGTGGAAATATCCAGAATATGGGTGCTCAGGGTACTCATTCGCCAATCGCTCCTTCCAGTCTTAACATCGTAATTTCCCGCAGCTGGGCAAGCGCCTCAGCCACTTCTTCGTCGGCGGTATGCTGCAGCCGGCGCGTCAGCGCCTGCAGCATCTCTTCGCCGCTGCGCCCTTTGGCGCGGATTAAAAACACCCGGCCAAAACGGGCCTCGTAGCGGGCATTCCCCTCCCGCAGGGCCTGCGCCAGCTTTTCATTATCGCTGTCCACCGCCGACTGCTCCTGGCGCGACATCGTCGCATGCGCCTGGCTGCCGGTCGGTTTTTCGCCGATCCGCGGATGGGCGCTGAGCGCCGCGTTCAGATCGTTCTCCCCCCAGTCGGCCATCGCTTCCCGGGCGACCTGCAGCAGCGCTTCACGGCAGGCGAAGGGTCGCAAGCTCACCAGCGTATCGCTCCAGGCCGGGATCGCCACGCAGGGGGCCAGCAGCGCCACTGCCTCATCATGACTCAGACGGTTAAACTGTCTCAGCGCGATCATCCTGACTCCTTATCGTTTTCGTCGCCGCCTGCTCCTGCGGCAGAACAAGGTTCAGCGCTATCGCCACCAGCCCACCGCTGGTGGCCGCCGAACCGAACAGATCGCCGACCATCGGCGGAAAATGGCTGAGAAACGCTGGCACCGACTCCACGCCAAGGCCCGCGCCAAACGCCAGACCAACGATCAGCACATCGCGTCGGGTGAGCGGGTTCTGGGTAATGATCCGGATCCCGGCCGCTACCACACAGCCAAACATCACCATCGTGGCGCCCCCCAGCACCGGCGCCGGGATCTGCCGCAGCAGTTCGCCCAACGGCGGGAACAGCCCAAGCAGGATCAGAATCACGCCAATGTAGCGCCCGACATAGCGGCTGGCCACCCCGGTCATCTGGATCACGCCGTTGTTCTGCGCGAAAGTCGTGTTCGGAAAGGCGCTGAGCATCGCGGCCACCATGCAGCTGACGCCGTCCGCCAGGATACCGCCCTTCAACCGGTTGCGGAAAGCGCGATCGTCAACAGACTGTTGCGAAATTAGCGAGTTGGCCGTCAGATCGCCCACCGCCTCCAGAATACAGACCAGCGACACCAGCGCCACCGGCAGAAAAATCGCGCTGTTAAACTGAAAGCCGAACGGAAACAGCGTCGGCAGGCGAAACAGGGTGTCGCCCAGGCTGTGAAGGTGGAACTGACCGCTCAGCCCTGCCGCCACACAGCCCACGGCAATGCCCACCACCACCGAGGAGAGCCGCAGCCAGCGGTTTTTGGCGCAGCTCAGCAGGACGATAACGCCCAGGGTACCCGCCCCGAGCGCGATATTGCTCATGCTGGCGAAATCCTGCGCCTTTTCGCCACCGCACCAGTTAATGACGCTGACCTTGATCAGGCTGATGCCGATCAGCGCAATCACGCTGCCGGTAATGATGGGGGTAAAGATTTTCTTCAGCGGTTCAATAAAGCGGCTGACAATCACCGGCACCAGGGCGGCGACAAAGTTAACGCCAAACAGCATCGCCATAATATCCTGTGGCCCGCCGCCCTGCGCTTTCACCCACATCCCTCCGGCTACCGCCACGCCAAGAAAGGCGAAGCTGGTGCCCTGCATGCAGATCATCCCGGCGCCAATGCCCCAGACCCGGTTGGACTGCAAAAAGGTACCGATACCCGAGGCCAGCAGCGACATACTGATGAGATACGGCAGCCAGTCGCCAAGTCCGAGGGTGGCGCCGATAATCAACGGCGGCGTGATGATCCCCACCAGACCCGCCAGCACATGCTGGAGGGCGCTAAAAAAGGCCGCAAGCGGTGGGATCCGCTGTTCAAGGCCGTAAAGCAGGCCGCTGTGATGTTCGTCAGACATGGTGTTATCCCGTAGCAAAGAGAAGTGCAAGAGCTTCTGCACAAAGCAGGCCAGAGACGACCAACGCGAACGAATAAATTTATTAATACTTTAAAATCATTTAGTTAAATCACTCCAGTCATGCCTCGCTCCCCACCGCTGCGGAACCAGAGTACTGAAACGATAGATTCTTAATGCAACATACAGAAACTTTTGATTCATAAAAAGGCAACCAATGCGTCACATTGCACCGATGTGGTGCGTCATGACCTATCGCTGTGCCTCAGGCCGGCGGTTTTCCTCCCTCCGGCGAACTGGTACGCAAATTGCTGTAGTCAGTCACAACATTGGGAGAAGGAGAAAAAAATGAAAGCAATCGTGATTGGCGCCGGCATCGGCGGCTTAAGTGCGGCAGTGGCGCTCAAACAGTCGGGGATCGACTGCGAAGTCTATGAAGCGGTGAAAGAGATCAAACCGGTCGGCGCGGCAATTTCCGTGTGGCCCAACGGCGTGAAGTGCATGGCCCACCTCGGTATGGGCGATATCATGGAAACCTTCGGCGGACCGCTGCGCCGCATGGCGTATCGCGATTTCCGCAGCGGCGAGAACATGACCCAGTTCAGCCTCGCGCCGCTGATCGAACGTACCGGCAGCCGCCCCTGCCCGGTCTCCCGCGCAGAGCTGCAGCGGGAAATGCTGGATTACTGGGGACGGGAAAGCGTGCAGTTCGGCAAACGCGTCACCCGCTGTGAAGAAAACGCCGACGGCGTGACGGTGTGGTTTACCGACGGCAGCAGCGCTAGCGGCGATCTGCTGATTGCCGCCGACGGCAGCCATTCCGCGCTGCGTCCGTGGGTGCTCGGCTTTACCCCGCAGCGCCGCTACGCCGGCTACGTCAACTGGAACGGTCTGGTGGAAATAGATGAAGCGCTGGCGCCCGGCGATCAGTGGACCACCTTTGTCGGCGAAGGCAAGCGCGTCTCGCTGATGCCGGTCTCCGCCGGCCGGTTCTACTTTTTCTTTGATGTGCCGCTGCCGGCGGGTCTGGCGGAGGATCGTGACACCCTGCGCGCTGACCTCAGCCGCTACTTTGCCGGCTGGGCGCCGCCGGTGCAGAAGCTGATCGCCGCCCTCGACCCGCAGACCACCAACCGTATTGAAATCCACGATATCGAACCATTCAGCCGCCTGGTGCGCGGTCGCGTCGCGCTGCTGGGCGACGCCGGACACAGCACCACCCCGGATATTGGCCAGGGGGGATGCGCGGCGATGGAAGATGCGGTGGTGCTGGGCGCCGTTTTCCGCCAGACCCGCGATATTGCGACCGCCCTGCGCGAGTATGAAGCCCAGCGCTGCGACCGGGTCCGCGATCTGGTACTGAAGGCGCGCAAGCGCTGCGATATCACCCACGGAAAGGATATGCAGCTCACCGAAGCCTGGTACCAGGAGCTGCGGGAGGAGACCGGCGAGCGGATTATCAACGGCATGTGCGATACCATCCTCAGCGGGCCGCTGGGCTGACGGTCGCCATGGATTCAATCACCGCGCTCAGCGTCTGAATGGCCATCTGCGCAGGACGCGATAGCTGACGAGAAGGCGCGGTGCACAGCGCCAGGGTCAGCGGCCGCAGCAGTGTACTGCGCAGCGGGATAAAGGCCAGCTGGCCGCGCTGAACCTCGTCCAGCACGTCGAGCAGGCTGAGGAGCGTCACGCCGCTGCCGCGCAGCACCAGCGACTTAATAAGCCGGATATCATTGCAGCTGATGGTATTCTCCGGCGCAAAGTCATGGTGGCGATAGAGAAGCGCCACCCGCTCATGAACGATCAGCGGCGCGCCGGGCACGATGTGCCGCTCGAGGCTGAGCTCGCCCAAAGACAGAGCCCTCGCCCCCGCCAGGGGGTGGTCCGGGCGCATCACAATCCCCACCTCCAGTTCGGCAAAGGCCAGCACGCTGAGTCCGGCCTGCCCCTGCGGATCGAGGATCAGACCGACGTCCAGATCCGCCTGACGCACTTTCTGGCTGACGGTGTGGCTGTCGGCCACCTGCAGATCCAGCTCCAGCCACGGCCAGCTGGCGATAATCTCCGCCAGCGCGGCGGCGAAGCCACCATCCGCCAGCGCCTGCACCATACCGACGCTAACGCTCCCGCGCTTCATCCCCTGCAGCTCATCAAATTTCTGCCGGGTCTGGCGAAACTCCTTCTGCCAGCGCAGCAGATTGTCATACAGCAGTTCGCCCGCGGTGGTCATCCGCAGTCCCTCCGGCAGCCGCTCGAACAGCGGTGTCCCGAAGGCCTCCTCGGCCTGCAGGATCTGGCGGTTAATCGCCGAGGCGGAGATATGCAGCTGCTCGGCGGCCCGGCGCAGACTGCCGCAGCGGGCCACGGCGATGAAATAGTGGGCGAAACGGGAAAATGGACTCATGGCGACCCTGTACTCTTTTTTGCAACAGCAGAGTGAATTAATGGTGATGGATGTGAACACCCTAATATGACAACAATAATCTCACAACAATAAAACAATCACCGATGTGAGCAGGAAGAGAAATCATGAAGACAACCATCCCCACGCCCCCCGCCCATTGCACCTTTGATCCAGAGGACTGGCTGCGGCTGGCCCGCTGCTGGCACCCGGTGGCCCGCGCCTGCGATATTGGCGGCGCCCCGGTGAAGGCCACCCTGCTGGACGAACAGCTGGTTATCTATCGCATTAAAGGTCAGGTGGTGGTCGCCCGCGACGTCTGCCCGCACCGCGGCGTCCCGCTGACCCTGGGGTTTCATGAAGAAGAAGGCATCGTCTGCCCCTATCATGGCCTGCGCTTTGGCGAGGATGGCCGCTGCAACCGCATCCCCTCCAGTCCGGGGCAACCCATTCCAGCCAAACTGCATCTCACCAGCTTCGCCGTGGAGGAGCGCTACGGGCTGATCTGGACCTGCCTGGCCTGCGATCCGGACAATCCGCCGCCGTTACCGACCATGCCGCACTGGGACGACGCCGGCTTTCAGCAAATCAACTGCCCGGCCTTCGAGGTGAAGGGCTTTGCCGGCCGCCAGGTCGAAGGCTTTCTCGATGTCGCCCACTTTGCGTGGATCCACACTGATACCTTTGCCGACCCGGACAATCAGCAGGTGCCGGACTACACCCCGCAGGAGACACCGTTCGGTTTTGTTGCCGACTACTGGAGCTCGGTGGGCAATTATCCGGCCAGCTCCGATTTCCGCGCGCCGGAAGGGTTCCAGTGGCTGCGTCACTTTGAAATGCATCTGCCCTTCACCGCCACGCTGACCATCCATTTCCCTGCCGATGCGAAGCTGGTGATCATGAACGCCGCCTCGCCGGCGTCGTCGCGCGTGACGCGGATGTTCGCCCCTATCGCCCGCAATTTTGACCTGCATGTGCCGGTAGAAGACGTTCATGCGTTCAACCTGCGGGTGTTTGAGGAGGATCGCCTGATGGTTGAGACCCAGCGCCCGGAGCGGCTGCCGCTGGATCTGACCCTGGAGGCGCATATTCCGGCAGACCGCAGCTCTATCGCCTACCGGCGCGGGCTGAAGAAGATGGGCTTTGGCGATTTCTTTCTGGTATGAGTGGAGGTCTTATGCGCGACATACTCCCGGTGGTGGTCGATGGCCTGTGGCGCCAGGGCGCGAAAAATCTGGCCGTTCGTCTGGTGAGCGCCGATGGGCAACCGCTGCCGGCGTGGACGCCCGGCGCCCATATCGACCTCCATCTCCCCTGCGGGCTGATCCGTCAGTATTCGCTGACCGGCAGCCCGGCCGGGCGGGATCACTATCTGCTCTGCGTCGCCCGCGAGGCGCAGTCGCGAGGCGGCTCCCGTTATATTCATGACACCCTGCGTCCGGGGCAGCCCTTGCTGATCTCTGCCCCGCGCAACCACTTTCCCCTGCGCGGTGGCGGCCACGTGGTGCTCCTCGCCGCCGGGATCGGCATTACGCCGCTGCTGGCGATGGCCTATGCCCGGGCGGCGTCCGGCGCCAGCTTTACGCTGCACTACTACGTCAGCCGCGCGCAGGAGGCCGCCTTCGCCACCGAGATCGCCAGCCAGCTCACCGGCGGAACCTGCCTGATCCACTGCTCTGCCGACGGACAGAGTCCGCGCCTGCGGCTGGCGCAGGATCTGGGCGCGCCGGACGCCGACACCCGGGTCTATTTCTGCGGACCGGCAGGGTTTATGAGCCAGGTGCGCGACACCGCGCTGGCTGCCGGCTGGGCGGAGGCGCAACTGCACAGCGAAGCGTTCCAGCCGCCCGCCCCGACGGCGGCCTCGGCGGCGGACGGAACCTTCACCATCACCCTCGCCTCCACCGGGGAGCGCTGGCCGGTACCGGGGGACAAAACCATCGCCCGGGTGCTGCAGGAGCATGGCGTCGACGTGCCGCTCTCCTGCGAGATGGGGATCTGCGGCGCCTGCCTGACGCCGGTGCGGGAGGGAACGGTCGACCACCGGGATACCGTGCAGTCGGAGGCGGAAAAACAGGCAGCGGAGCAGCATATTGCGCTGTGCTGCTCCCGCAGCCTGTCGGCCAATTTAGTTATCGATCTCGCGAGATAAGCGACCGGTCTCCGGCTGTTCGGCGCGGGCGACCGGTTTCACCCGCACGGCGGTGAAGACCACGACCATCGCGGTCAACAGCAGCACACCGCTGCCGGTGAAGACGCCGCTGGCGCCGTGCAGATCGAACACCGCCCCGCCGCCGGCGGCGCCGGCGCTGATGGCCAGCTGAATAGAGGCCACCAGCAGACCGCCCGCGCTTTCCGCCTCATCCGGCACGGTGGTGGCCAGCCAGGTGGACCAGGCCACCGGCACCAGACCGAAGGCAAACCCCCAGAGGGCGACCAGCAGCCCGTCGAGCACGCTCAGATGGCCAAACGTCACCATCAGCAGCGCCAGGACGCTCATCATCAGCGGCACCAGCGCCAGGGTCAGACGCAGGTTGCGGCTCAGCAGATAGCTCGCTACCGAGGTGCCGATAAAGTTAGCGATACCGAAACCGAGCAAAATCAGTGAAACGCCTTCAACGCTGGCCTGCGCGACGGTCTCAAGGAACGGCCGCAGGTAGGTGAAGAAGGCGAAATGGCCGCTGAAAATGAGGATCGACGCCAGCATGCCGCCCAGCATACCGGGACGGCGCAGCACCCTGAACAGCGTGGAGAAGGTGCCAACGCTTTCCGGGCGCATGGAGGGCAGCACCCACAGCTGCCAGAGCAGCGCCAGCAGGCTGGGTATCGCGCAGAGAATAAACACGTTGCGCCAGCCGATCAGCTCCCCGAGGTAGCTGCCGAGCGGCGCGGCCACCACTGTGGCGACAGACACCGCGGAAAAGATGATCGCCAGCGCCTTCGGCACATGGGCCGCCGGCACCAGACGCATCGCCGTGGCGGTGGACATCGCCCAGAAACCGCCGATGGCGATCCCCAGCAGCAGACGACCGAGCAGGAGAAACGCCAGCGAACCGGCAAAAGCGACCATCAGGCTGGAGACAATCTGCAGCACGGAAAAAAACATCAGCACCCAGCGGCGGTCGATATTGCGGGTGGCGGTGGCGATCAGCAGGCCGGTGACTAACGCCACCAGCGCCGTGGCGGTCACCGCCTGCCCGGCCATCCCTTCGCTGACGCCGAGGCTGCTGGCCATCGGCGTTAACAGGCTGGCGGGCAGAAACTCGGCCACGATCAGGCCGAACACCCCGAGGGCCAGGGCATAGACGGCTCGCCAGGCAGGCCTGACGGGTGTCAGGCTTGCGTCAGCAGCTATGCAGGAAGTCATATACATCTCTCCAGGTTTATTAACATCCTGGCCATCTTAGGGGCTTACCTCTGGACGATATATGATGCATACTCTTCAGTTATTGATTATTCGTCCGGAGTTACCATGAGCCAGCCTACAATCGACCTGACCAGCGAACTGCTGCGCGGTATGCGCCTCTCCGGCGTGAATTACCGGCGCATCGAAACTTCCCGCCCGTTTGGCGTCGGCTTTAGCGCCGTGGCGGGCAAAGCCCAGTTCCATTTCATCAGCCGCGGACCGGTGCTGCTGCGCATGGCCAGCGGAGAACAGTTCACCCTGGAGAGCGGCGACGCGCTGTTTATTCCTAACGGCGACGGACACGCCCTGCTCTCCGATCCGCAGGCCGCGGTGGTGAATGTGGCGCAACTGAACAGCGAAACGGTGTGCAGCACGGTAAGTTGCATCAACGCTGGCGGCCAGCCTGACTGCCCGGAGCGCGCCGTGATTTTCAGCGGTTGCATGGACTTTGAGCTCGGCGGCATGCAGCCGCTGGTGAAGGCCATGCCCGAGGTGATGCGGGTGAGTTGCCTGCTCCACACCTGGCCGGAGATCCAGCCGCTGCTGGCCGCAATGGAGCGGGAATCGCTCACCCGCCAGGCGGGCTATGCCGGGATCCTCGCCCGGCTGGCGGACGTGGTGGCCGCGCTGATTGTCCGCGGCTGGGTGGCATGCGGGTGCGGTAACGCCACCGGCTGGGTGCAGGTCCTGCGCGATCCCCGGCTGGCGAAAGCGATCTATGCCATGCATCAGCGTCCGGGCGTGAACTGGAAAGTGGAAGATCTGGCGCGGGAGGCGGGGCTGTCGCGCTCTCTCTTCGCCGAGCGTTTTCTTGCCGCCACCGGCACCACCCCCGCCCGCTATCTGGCCGAGCTGCGTATGCGGCTGGCGGTGCAGTACATCACCCACGAAGGCCAGGCGCTGGAGAAGGTGGCCTTCCGCCTCGGGTATCAGTCGCTGGCGGCCTTCAGCCGGGCTTTCAAACGCATCACCGGCCAGCCGCCGGGGGCCCTGCGCGCCACGGCACGCTAGAGTCAGCCTTTATATAAAGCGATACACGCCGTTGCCAACGCGAAAGCGTTGCCCCTTAAGCGCCGGGTTGGCGACGCGAAACACCAGTTCGGTCAGCTGGTTGGCGGCTCCTTCGCGGAAAGTAAACCACTGGCCGCCCACGTCCAGCCCCTGCTCCCCCTGTGGCGGGAAGCCCAGCAGCGCCTGCCAGCGATCGCGCACCGCCTGCGGATTGTCCACCTCGAACACCGCCTGCTCGAGTACAATGTCGCCCAGCGGATGAGGCACGTCCAGCCCCTGGGCGCGCAGCCGCGCCAGCCGGGACTCGTCGTCTTCTCCCCACTGCAGCACAAAAGGATAGACCAGCCCGTCGGTGTCGCCATCGATGGTGAAGATCCGCCAGCGGATGACATTGCCCTGCGGATCGTGGCGCTGGCCATCGACGATCGGTGACACCGCCAGCCCCTTGCGCCGCAAGTGGTCATGGGTGGCGTCGATGTCGTCGCTGCGCAGCGCGACGCGAAACAGCGCTTCGTTCTCCGGCAGCAACCGCGCGGCATCCCGCGAGAGCAGAAACCTGTCCGTCGCGGCGCGCAGTTCGTCCGGGTCGGAAATGGCGAGGAATTCGATATAGGTCAGACCAAAATAGCTCAGCGCATTGCGGGTTCCCCACCCCGGATGGCGCCCGCCGGCCACCGCCCGCAGCTGCTGTCCGGCAAAGGTTTCAATCGCCGCTTCCGGCTGATTCACAAACTGTACTGCGTGGTCCCACTGCAAGGTTGCCATGATCTCTCCCGCGGTTGTGCCTGTTCAGGCGTCTGCGGCAAAAGATAGTGCCGGGGTGAAGGGAATGGCAAACAAGAATTAAGTATATCGAAAGCTGGATACGTGATTTATATCAACGCGGTATATGGAGTCTGACAGGCGATGAAACGGCGGACTAACGAATGGCCCGCCGGCGGGATCAGACCGACCCTTCTTTCTCAATCACCAGAATACGCGCCGCCCCCTGGGGATGAGCGACATGCTCGCATCCCACCTCGGCGTAGAAGATATCGCCGGCGTTCAGCACGATCACCTGCTCCTCGCCGTTGACTTTCACATGCATCGCCACCTGACCATCCATGACGGCAAACACCTCCTGACCGTCGTTGATGTGCCAGATATAGGGTTGGTCGGTCCAGTGCAGGCGCACGGTGGTGCCGGAAAAATTGGCGATATCCAGCGCGCCCCACGCGCGGTCGGCGGTGAAATCTTTACTGCTCCAGCTCTGCATAATGATGTCCTGTGGTAAGGGTTATTTTTTCTGCCAGTTTGCCCATGGATCCGCTTTCTCTGCCGGCGCATCGTCGTAGAGCGAAGCCAGATACATCGCCTCCACCTCTTTACGCGCCCACGGCGTCCGGCGGAGAAATTTCAGGCTGGACTTGATGCTGGGATCGCTTTTAAAGCAGTTAATGTTGACCTGGCGGGCCATTTCCGCCCAGCCGTAGCGCGCGACCAGGGCATTGAGCAGCGCTTCCAGCGTCACGCCGTGCAGGGGATCTTTTGAACTGTGCATGAGGATACATCCGTTCCGCATTAAAAAAGTGCGCCCACCTTACTGACTCTCGATGACGGGCGCAACGGCTTCAGTTCGCCCTTACGCCTTTATCTATTTAACGCAAAAGCACTGAACCCCGCGCGAACATAAATTAGAAAATAACGTTATTGGTTGATTATCTGGCCCTGAGGCAAGCTGTGCTCAGCCCCGAACAGAGGAAATCACCATGCGCTGCTGTTGTGCCCGAACCCTGAACCTGAATCGACCCATAACATATTATCCCGTTTTCGGAGAACACCATGAACGCGACAACCCTGCCGATTCTCGATCTGGCCCGCTACGCGGACCCCGCGGATAAAGCGGCCTTCCTGGCCGACCTGCGCCACGCCGCCCGCGACATCGGCTTCTTTTATCTGATCAACCACGGTGTCGACGACGCGCTTCAATATGAAGTTCAGCGCCAGGCCCAACGCTTTTTTGCCCTCGATGAGGCGCAAAAACAGCAGGTGGCGATGATCCACTCCCCCCATTTTCGCGGCTATAACCGCGCGGCCTCTGAGCTGACGCGCGGCCAGCCTGACTGGCGAGAGCAGTTTGATATCGGCGCCGAACGTCCGGCGCTGACCCTCAGCGATGACGCCCCGCGCTGGCAGCGCCTGCAGGGTCCGAATCTGTGGCCTGCCGCCCTGCCGTCGCTTAAACCGGTATTACTTCACTGGCAACAGCAGATGACCCAGGTGGGGATCCGCTTGCTGCGCGCCTTTGCCGAAGCGCTGCAGCTCCCGGAGAATGCCTTTGACCGACTCTATGGCGACAAACCCAACGAGCATATCAAACTGATCCGCTATCCCGGCCAGCAGGAGACGCAAAGCAGCCAGGGCGTCGGCGCCCATAAAGATTCCGGTTTTCTCAGCTTCCTGCTGCAGGACGAACAGAAAGGGCTGCAGGTTGAGGTGGCGCCCGGGCAGTGGATCGACGCTGTGCCGCTGGCCGGCAGCTTTGTGGTCAATATTGGCGAACTGCTGGAGCTGGCCACCAACGGCTATCTGCGCGCTACCGTTCACCGGGTGGTGTCGCCGCCGGCGCAGCAGCAGCGCCTCTCCATCGCTTTTTTCCTTGGCGCCCAGCTTGACGCGGTGGTGCCGGTTTATACCCTGCCGCCCGAGCTGGCGCGTGAGGCGCGCGGTCCGGACAGCGACCCGCACAATCCGCTGCTGCGCGATGTCGGCTGGAATTATCTCAAGGGCCGTCTGCGTTCCCATCCGGACGTGGCGGAACGCTACTATCAGGACGTGTTTCGCGAACGCGCCGAGCAATTGATCGTTTAACCATAACTAAAAAGGAACACACCATGAAATATGCCGCTTTTAAACTGGCAGGGGTCGCACTGTCTCTTTCTCTGGCATGGACGTCTGCCCAGGCCGCCGCGCTGCGCGTCGCCGCGGACCCGGTTCCCCACGCGGAGATCCTCAACTACATCAAAAAAATCGATCCCAGCCTCGATCTGAAGGTGGTGGAGCTGACCAGCGGGGTCAACGCCAATGAACTGCTGGCCAGTGGCGACGTGGATGCCAACTACTTCCAGCATGTTCCCTACCTGAAGGATCAGGAAAAAGCGCTGGGTAAAACCTTTGCCGTCGCGGCCACCGTGCACATTGAGCCGCTGGGGATCTACTCGCATAAACATAAAAATTTCTCGTCGCTGCCGGACAACGCCACGGTGGCGGTGCCGAATAACACCACCAACCTGAGCCGTGCGCTGTTCCTGCTGCAGGCGCAGAAGCTTATCAAGCTGGACCCTAAATTTACCGACCCGGCCACCACTCTGGCGACGCCGAAGGATATTGTCGAGAACCCGAAACACCTGAAGATCCTGGAGATTGAATCGCCGCAGATCCCGCGCTCCCTCGACGATGTCGACCTGGCGGTGATTAACGGTAACTACGCCCTCGAAGCCGGGCTGGTGCCGGCGAAAGACGCTCTGGGGCTGGAAAGCGCCGAGCATAACCCCTACGCCAATATCCTGGTGACCACCCCAGCCCTGGCCAATGACCCGCGCATTAAGGCGCTGGCGAAAGACCTGACGTCGCCGCAGGTGGCGGAGTTTATCCGTAAAAACTACAACGGCTCGGTGATCCCGGTGGCCCCTCAGTCATGATAACCATCGAAGGGCTGAGCAAAACCTACGCCGGAACCGGCCGACCGGCGCTGAACGATATCGCGTTACAGATCCCGAAAGGGGCGATATACGGCATTCTCGGGCGCAGCGGCGCCGGCAAAAGTACGCTCATCCGCTGTCTCAATTTGCTGGAGCGGCCCACCTCGGGCCGCATTCTGGTGAACGGACAGGATATTACACAGCTGAACAAGGCGGCGCTGCGGGATTATCGCCTGCGTACCGGGATGATTTTCCAGCACTTCAATCTGCTGCATGCCCGCACCGTCGCCGACAACATCGCGGTGCCGCTGGAGATAGCCGGGGTGCCGCGGGCCGTTCGCGAAGCGCGGGTGCGCGAACTGCTGGAGCTGGTGGATCTCAGCGACAAGGCCGCCGCCTTCCCGTCTCAGCTTTCCGGCGGGCAAAAACAGCGCGTCGGCATCGCCCGGGCGCTGGCCGCCCGACCGGAGGTGCTGCTGTGCGATGAGGCGACCAGCGCGCTGGATCCCGAGACCACCGCCTCGGTGCTGGCTCTGCTGGCGGATATAAACCAGCGGCTCAATCTGACCATTGTGCTGATAACGCACCAGCTGGAGGTGGTGAAAACCATTTGTGACCACGCGGCGCTGCTGGAACAGGGCGAAATTGTCGAAAGCGGCAAACTCGCCGACCTGCTGGTGACCCCGTGGTCGCGGCTGCGTCAGTCGCTGCTGCACGACCCGCAGGCTGAACAGGATTTTCTTACCCGTCACGGCGTTCAGGGGAGGCCATTATGCGGAGTAGCATGAGCTGGGAAGATTTGTGGCCGTTATTACTCGACGGCACGCTGGATACGCTCTATATGGTGGGCCTGGCGGCCCTGTTTACCGTACTGATCGGGCTGCCCACCGGTGTGTTGTTATTTATTTCCCGCGCCAACGGCCTCGCGCCGATGCCGAAACTGAACGCGCTGCTGGGGGCGGTGATCAACATCGGCAGATCGTTACCGTTTATCGTGCTGCTGATCGCGCTGATCCCTTTTACCCGCCTGATCGTCGGCACCACGCTGGGCAGCACCGCCGCTATCGTGCCGGTGACCATCGGCGCCTTTCCGTTCTTTGCCCGCCTGACGGAAAACGCGCTCGACGAGGTGGATTACGGGAGAATCGAAGCCATTCTGTCGATGGGCGGCAACGTCTGGCACGTGATTTTTAAATCTCTGCTGCCGGAAGCCCTGCCGACGCTGCTGGCCGGGATTACGCTGACCATCGTGATGCTGATTGGCTTTTCGTCGATGGCCGGGGTGATCGGCGGCGGCGGACTCGGCGACCTCGCCATCCGCTACGGCTATCAGCGGTTCAATAATGAGGTGATGTTTGGCACGGTGCTGATCCTGGTGGCGATGGTTCAGGGCGTACAAATGGCCGGCGATCGGCTGGTGCGCCGCCTGGCACACCGCCGCTAACCGTCAGACATTAATTCCAGCCGCACTCTGCCGCCAGCTGGCGGACCAGACTGGCGGCGTCACACTCGCGGATCAACCCCACACCCTGCCCGGCCCAGTGCGCGCCATACTCATGGACGCCCTGGGCTTTCGCGGCGGCGGCCAGCGCTTTGCCGATATCATATGCCAGCGGATAATCCGGCACAGCGCTCGCCGGACAGGCTTCCCCCACTGCGCAGAAGGTATTCGCCAGACAACGTGCCGGACGCCCGGATATCGCTGAGGTCAGTACCGTACGCCCGTCAATGCTGTTAGCGATCGCCGCGCGGTAGCCGGCGTCGGCGGCCGATTCCGGACAGAGTAAAAACGCCGTGCCGAGCTGAGCGCCCTGCGCCCCCAGCTGCATCACGCTGGCGATCCCCGCGCCGTCCATGATGCCCCCGGCGGCGACCACCGGGATGGTCAGCCGACGCCGCAGATGTTGCACCAGAGTAAAGGTGCTCATCTGCGCATCTGGCTCCTGCGGGTCGAAGATCCCCCGGTGCCCGCCCGCCTCAAAGCCCTGAGCGACCACCACGTCAATCCCCTGCTGCTCAATGACCTGCGCCTCCTTAAGCGACGTCGCCGTGGCCAGAGTGACGATCCCCTGCTGTCGCAGGCGCTGGATCGCCTCGCGCTCAGGAAGGCCGAAATGAAAGCTCACCACCGCGGGTGAGAGATCGAGAAGCAGCTCCAGCATGGCGGTGTGGCCGATAAACGTCTGGTATATCTCCCTAAGCGACGCCGGAGGGAGACTGCCAAAGCGGGTAAAATGGGGGCGCAGCGTCTCAGCCCAGTCCGCCTCCCGTCGGGCGTCGCGCCGGGGCGGCGCATGGCAAAACAGATTGACATTGAACGGCCGGTCCGTCAGCTGGCGGGTGGCGACGATCATCGCTTCCGCCTGGGCAACGGTTGAAGCGCCCAGCCCCAGCGAACCCAGCGCCCCGGCATGACTCACCGCGGCAGCCAGCGCGGGGGTGGAGACGCCCGCCATCGGGGCCTGGATCAGGGGGTAGTCAATATCAAGAAGCGAAAGCAGTGAATTTTGCATGGGTTCCTCGTACATGAGCGATGCCGGAGGCTTACCATCTCTTTTAAAGATGATAAGATCAACATCATTATCATATTGAGAATAAAAATATGAACCACAGCACACTGCAGATTTTTATCCAAGTGGCCGACATGCAAAGCGTCACTCTGGCAGCAAAACGACTTGGCCGCGCCCAGTCCAATATCACCACCCGTATTCAGCAACTGGAGGAGGAGCTTGCCGTGGAACTCTTTGTCCGCGGCAACAAAAAAATGGTGCTGTCGCCGGCAGGCGTTCAGTTTCTCAGCTATGCCAGTCGGATCCTGAGCCTGGCGGAAGAGGCAAAGCAGAGCCTGCATCCAACCACGCCCGGCGGCAGCCTGCGGCTGGGCGCGATGGAGGCGACCGCCGCCAGCCGTCTGCCGCCGCTGCTCACCCGCTTCCAACAGCGGTGCCCGCAGGTGGATGTCACGCTCAGCACCCGGCCGACCCGCCAGTTAACCGAGGGGGTATTAACCGCCGCCCTTGATGCCGCGCTGGTCTGCCTGCCGCCAGGGACGGATGGCCAACCGGCATGCCCGCCAGGCCTGGGATCTGTCCCGGTGTTTCAGGAAACCCTGATGCTGGTCCGTCCGCAGAGCGCTGGCCCGCTGCGGTTCGCGGCATTTGCCAGCGGCTGCAGCTATCGGGCGCTGGGAGAGCGCTGGCTGGCGGAACAACAGGCGGCCGTCGAGGTGCATGAGGTGAGCTCCTATCACAGCATGCTGGCCTGCGTGGCCTCCGGGCGCTACGCCTGCCTGTTGCCGCAGAGCGTGCTGGCGCTGATGACGCTTCCCGAAAACAGCTTAAGCGAACCGCTGTGCGAGGCGACCACCCAGCTTATCTGGCGCCAGGGGTTCAGCACCTCCGCCCTCAGCGAGTGGCGCATCCTGTTGCAAAGCGCCGCGAACGGCTAAGCTAAAAGAGGAAACCGCGACGCACTCGCCGGAGGCGAACCTGAGCTCTTACCGACAAACGCAGAGGCGTTTTGCCGCTACAGTATCCACCCGAGCGACAAAATCGTTTTCGCCAGGTCGCGGCCATGATGCCGCTTTTTTGCCGGGTGGCGGCTGCGCCTGACCCGGCCTACTGGCGGCGCTTAGCCGGCTAAGGGCGCCTCCGCTCCTTAGGCCCGCGCAAGCGCAGCGCCGCCGGGCGACGGGTCGCGGCCATGATGTCGCTTTTTGCCGGGTGGCGGCCGCGCCTGACCCGGCCTACGCCTTTTGGGAGTCATTATGTCGTTCTGCCACATGCGCATCGCCAGACCGGTCAGCGAACTGGAGAGCACCGCCAGCATGTATTGCGCCGGGCTGGGGCTGCAGCAACTTGGGAGCTTTACCGATCATGAAGGATTCAGCGGGATGATGATCGGTTCGCCGGATGCCAGCTGGCATCTGGAATTCACCCACTGCCGCCACCATCCCGTTACCCCCTCGCCAGGAGATGAAGATCTGCTGGTGCTGTACTATCCGCAGCCTGAGGCCTGGAAGGCACAATGCAGCGCCATGGACGCCGCCGGGTTTCTGCGCGTCACGGCATTCAACCCCTACTGGGAGGTCAACGGCGTCACTTTCGTCGACCGCGACGGCTATCGCACCGTGCTGCAAAACCGCGCCTGGGGGGAAGTGCGAAACGTTTCACATCACGAGGAGCCTCAATAACCTCCCTGAGGTGACCCGCACCGCGCCCGGCGGGGGCGTTAAGCCTGTTCCGCCCGCAGCCACGGCGTCACGGTAAGCCCGGCCAGCAGACCTTCCGGACTGAGCAGACGGGTGACGGTCTGCCCCCACGGCTCGTCGCGCGCGGCAACAAGGAGGTGGTACCCCTGCTGCTGCAGCCGCGCCGTCGCCGCGGCAAGGTCGCGGACCTCAAATTCAATCCACGCCTGCGGCACCGGCTCCGTCTCCGGCCACTGCTCCTGACCAAAACAGGACTGCGCCGCCTGCGCCAGCGGCCACAGCGCAAAATGCTTCACCCCGCCGATGGCATCCTGCTCGCTGAGCAGATACGCCTCGTTACCCGGCATCGGCTTCAGCGGCAATCCCAATGCCTGACAATAGAAATCACGGCTTTGCGCGGTGCTTTGGGTAATAGGGCCGAAGCCCGCAATGAACATAACGTCAATATCGGCGAATTCCTGGGACATATTCTCTCCTCAAGGCGGCGGCAAGATACCGTCATCATGCCCCGAAGCCGGCGTCAGCGGCAACACCGTTAATGACGGCGGCGAGGCCATCGATCACGGATAAAACGCCCTCGCCACTCGCCAGCCTCTTCGCGGCGCGTTATGCTAAACATCCCTATGTATTAACCCTTTATCCCTATGAGCACTTCCGTCAGCACCACGCAACTTAATCTGCGCATCATTTCGATCGTTGTTTTTACCTGTATCTGTTATCTCTCTATTGGTCTGCCGCTGGCCGTTCTGCCGGGTTATATTCACTATCAGCTGGGCTACAGCACCTTTGTCGCCGGGATCGTGATCAGCCTGCAGTACATCTCGACGCTGATAAGCCGGCCGCACGCCGGGCGCTACACCGATATCTGGGGCCCGAAAAAAGTGGTTAGCCTCGGGATCGTCTGCTGTCTGCTCAGCGGTGCCTTCACGCTGCTGGCGGTAATGTTGCAGGCGATGCCGATGCTGGCGATTGCCGCGCTGTTGGCGGGCCGGGTGTTTCTTGGCGTCGGCGAAAGCTTTACCGCCACCGGCGCCACGCTATGGGGGATCAAAACCGTCGGCGCGATCCATACGTCGCGGGTGATCTCCTGGAACGGCGTGGCAACCTATGTGGCGATGGCGGTCGGCGCGCCGCTGGGGGTCACCCTTAACCAGTATTTCGGCATCAGCGGCTTTGCCACGGTGGTGGTGCTGGTCGCCGCCATCGGACTGCTGTTCGCCCGCACGCGGCAGGACGTCAGCGTGACCGCCGGCGTCAGAGCGCCCTTTCACGCGGTGGTGCGCAAAATCTGGCCTTATGGGCTGGGGCTGGCCTTTGGCACCGTCGGTTTCGGCGTTATTGCCACCTTTATCACCCTCTACTTTGCCGCGCACAGCTGGCAGGGCGCCGCGTTTACCCTCTCGCTGTTCAGCGTCGGCTTTATCTGTGTTCGCCTGGTGCTGGGGAACACCATCACTCGCTATGGCGGGGTCCCGGTATCCCTGGCCTGCTTCGTCATCGAATGTCTCGGCCTGCTGCTTATCTGGCTGGCGCCGTCGGCCTGGGTGGCGGGGATCGGCGCCTTTCTCACCGGCTCGGGTTTTTCGCTGGTCTTCCCGGCGTTGGGGGTTGAGGCGGTAAAACAGGTGGAAGAGCAAAACCAGGGGACCGCCCTTGGCACCTACTCGGCGTTCCTTGATCTCGCGCTGGGGCTGACCGGGCCGCTGGCCGGCTGGGTCGCCGGGTACTACGATCTCGCCACCCTGTATCTGCTGGCGGCAATCGTCGTAGTGTTCGCTTTCCTGCTGATTTTACGCGTATATCTGCAACAGCGGGCCGCGGTCAGGACGTAGCCAGGCCTGGCTCGCGGAACGCCGCGGGCCGCCGACACCGGCAAAAAACGAATCGGCAATTGACGACGATTCGGCTTCCGTGCCAACATCCCCTTCAGCGTCTGGCGACAGATGCAAGGACGGTGGCGGAAAACAACAGAGATCGCGCAACGATCCGGCCCGCCGCCGTAGTCCAATCCGAATCACTGACCCACACGGTGAATTCCTGATTCTGGCGGGAAACACAGACATGCACCAAAGTTTTAATCAGCGCGTTCATTTCTATTACTGCGTCCTGGTCGCGCTGAAGATGCACGGAAAGTCGAAAAAGTCGGGCGGTATCAGAGGAAAGAACAACTTTCTGCTGAAATGGCTGCGCCGGGCGCAGGATAACAACATTTTCCCTCCCGATATCACCAGTGAAATCGAATGGCTGCGCGGGAAGATTATTCAGGCCGGCTACGATACCGATCTCGAGCCGATGCTGGATTTTGTTTACGCCACCGCCAGCCGCGCCGAAGCGCTCAAGAACGCCGAATAAGCCACTGCGCCCGCTGCGGGCGCAGATGCTGCCCAATCCGCTTACTCCCTGACAATGTGCCCATTACGCACGGGATAGCCTGCTGAGGTTATTTTATCGGTGACACTGTCACGCAAGGCAGATGCTGCAGTGGATCATTTCCCCCTGACAGGCGGCCCCGGGCGTTCTATGCTTTGCCCTGTCTCCCTTACACAGGACAACGCCCGATGGCCGACTGGAACCCCACGCTGTATCTGCAGTTTGACGCTGAGCGCACCCGCCCGGCGGCTGACCTGCTTTCCCGTATCGCTCACCTGCAGGTCGAGAGCGTCGTTGACCTTGGCTGCGGGCCGGCCAACAGTACCCGCCTGCTGCGTGCCGCCTGGCCGCTGGCGGCGATCGTCGGTATCGATAACTCCCCGGCCATGCTGGACCAGGCGACGCAGGCCTTACCTGACTGTGAGTTTATCGAGGCCGATATCGCCAGCTGGCGGCCTGCGCAACCGCCAGACGTGATCTATGCCAACGCCTCGCTGCAGTGGCTGGCGGATCATGAGACGCTGTTTCCGCATCTGGTGAACCAGCTGACGGAGAACGGTACGCTGGCGGTGCAGATGCCGGATAACTGGCAGGAGCCCTCCCATACTCTGATGCGTCAGGTCGCCAGCGAGCTGGGATTACCGGACCGTGGTCGCCAGCCCTTGCTTCCGCCGGACGCCTGGTACGATCTGCTCACCCGTCAGGGCTGTGAAGTTGATATCTGGCGCACCACCTATTTTCATCCGCTCGCTTCCCATCAGGCGATCGTCGACTGGCTGCAGGGCACCGGACTGCGACCTTATCTGACGGGCCTCGATGAACCGGCCAGGAGCGCCTTTCTGACCCGCTATTTGGCATTGCTGGCCGACCACTATCCGTTACAGTGTAACGGAATGGTGCTTCTGCGCTTCCCGCGTCTGTTTATCGTGGTGCGAAAAAGAGCCGCCTGACGGTTGGCCTGAGCAAGTCGTAAAACATAACCAACACAAAAATAAGAGCGGGCCAGCTGACCATCCTGATTTTCAGGATTAACTATCCTGAACATTGCGATATTCAACATATTCCTCAGAGTGCGACAGTGACGACCACTTCAACCTGTAACGGGAATCACTATGCATACCCCCCCTGTCGATCGCCACACGCTGGCAGCCATTGCGCCAAAACTGGCCGAACTGACCGAAACGGTGCTGTTTGGCGATATCTGGGCGCGCAGCGAGCTGTCGCTCCGCGAACGCAGCTTAATCACCCTCTCCGCCCTGACGGCGCTGGGCAAAACGGAGCAACTGCCCTGGCATATCGCCTACGGCTATCAAAATGGCCTGAGCCAGGAGGAGATGGTCGAAATGTTTACCCACCTGGCGTTTTACGCCGGCTGGCCGGCGGCGGCCAGCGCCCTGACCTGCCTGAACGCGCAGGAGGCGCCATGCCTCTGACGCGTATTTCGCTTGGCGCGGCCTGGCGCCCCGCGGAGTTTGCTCAACTGTCGGCGCTATTCCATGAATGCCTGGTGGCGGAGTTTGACGTGCCGCCGGCGGACAAATTTCAGTTTATCGAGCAGACCGCCGACGGACAGCGCATTTACGACCCGCATTATCTCAGCGGCGGGCGCAGCGCCCGCTTCGTGCTGTTTCATATTTTCGCCGGGAAGCCGCGCCGCCGGGCGCAGAAACAGGGGCTCTACCGTCGGCTGTGCGCGCGGTTAGCCGATGAGATGGCGGTCAGCCCGCAGGACGTGATGGTGGTGATCCAGTTTAACCAGCTGGAGGACTGGAGTTTCAGCGCCGGCATAATGGCGGGTGAATAAGACAGGCGGCGCCTGCAGGGCGCCGCGATTCAGGCTATTTTGTTGCTACCAGGCGAGATGATGCACCAGTGACAGATCCCAGGCCGTCGCCAAGAGCGAAAGAAACATTATCAGATTGACCACTGTTTCGAGACGTTTTTCCATCGTTGCTTCTCCTGAGCCTGTTTCCCCTGTTATAGCGGGAAAAGCTTAACAACATCTTATCGCTTCAGGAGTCGAGGGTGATCCTGTAGCGCACATAATCGTCAGCCGGGGTGAATTCATCATACAGGTGGCGGGCGGGATTATCACGGCGAGTATGCCAGTACAGACGTGACCAGCCTTTCTCAGCCCCTTCGGTTTGCAGCGACTTAATCAGCGTTCTGGCAATGCCTTGTCCGCGGAAGGCAGGATCGACGAACAGATCCTCCAGATAGCAGATCGGCGTGGTAACCCAGGTGCCTTCGTGCAGAATGCAGATAGCGAACCCCACCACGGTATCATCCACCACCGCGACTCTGCCCAGCACGGATGAGTTCACCTCCAGCATCCGCTGCCAGGTGTATTCGGTCACCTCTTCCGGCTGCGGGCTGCCGTAGAAGCGGGTATAGCCTTCCCAGAGCTGAAGCCATTCGGCTTTGTCATGCGGCCGAACTTCCCGGATATCGATGACCATGCGAGTTTCCTTACAGATGAATGAATTAGCCTGCGAACATTGGCAGGAAATATGTGATATGTGTTAAGGCCATTATTTTCCTGCGCAGGTATTTGTTCAAGCGGCTTAACCACAATTCTCCCCCTGCGCAGGGCGATTTGGCACTAAAAAGCCTTTTGCAGCGAGGCTGCCGACCGGCTAAATCTGGTTAATAAAAAAGTATGTTGTAACTAATTCGATTGCGATTAAACCCGGCCGCAGCCGGGTGAATAGACTCCGCTATCAGCAGAGCGGCCTGACGGCGTCGCGCATACCGCGGGTCAGGATAGCGTCAAGGTCAGCGGCGACCTGCTCCACCAGGCCGGGGATCTGGCTGAGATCCTGCTCCCAGTGGGACTCCACGCTGAGCACAGCGGACACCAGCTCGCGGTTGCATATCTGGCCGTCACGATGGCGCGCCCAGAGCGTCTGGTAGCGCGTCAACCATTCCGCATCATCCTGTACCGGATAGCTTGTCCCCTCCCGCTCTCCCCGGTAGAAGGCGATCAGCGCCGCCAGGGCGAAGGTCAGGCGCGGCGGCAGCGCGCCATGCGCCTTCTGCCCTGCCAGCAGCTGCGGCAGAATACGGGTGCGGTATTTGGTCATGCCGTTGAGAGCGATCGAGAGCAGCTGATGTTTGATATAGGGATTACGGAAGCGCCCGGTCACGGCGCTGGCGAATGACACCAGCTCATCGCGCGGCAGATCCAGCACCGGAATTATCTCGTCATAAATCGCCTTTTCGACAAACGCGCAAATTTCCGCATCGTTCATCGCCTCGCCGACGGTGTCGATCCCGGCCTGGAAGGCCACCGGCACCAGGGCGGTGTGCGCCCCGTTGAGGATCGCCACTTTGCGCTCTTTATAGGGCTTGATATCGTCCACGATGCGCACATTGAGCGGCAGCTTATCGAGTCGCAGCTCGCTGGCTAATGAGGCGGGCCCCTGAATAACGAACAGATAAAAGTGCTCGGCAGTATCGAGGAAAGCGTCCTGATAGCCGGTTTGCGCCTCCAGAGCCGCCACTTCATCGCGCGGGTAGCCGGTCACTATGCGATCCACCAGCGTGGAACAGAAGGTATTTGCCGACGTCAGCCAGTTGATAAAGGCCTGCGGCAGCTGCCACTCGGAGGCATAGCGCAGCACCAGCGTCTGCAATGCCTCGCCGTTATAATCGATCAGTTCGCAGGGGATGATCACCCATCCCTTATCGGCTGCGCCGGCAAAATGCTGGTAGCGTTCAAACAGCAGGCGGGTCAGTTTTGCCGGATAGCTTACCGGCGGCGCGTCATCAAACCGATCCCCGGCATGGTAGCTGATGCCCGCCTCAGTGGTATTGGAAAAGACAAACCGCATCTGGGGGTTATGCGCCAGACGTAAAAAAGCGTCGTAGTCAGCGTAAGCGCTGATTTCCCGATTGACCGAGCGGATCAGCCGCGCGTCGCTCACCGCTTCGCCCTGCTCGTTGAGACCGCGAATGATGGTGGTATAGAGGCCGTCCTGGGTATTCAGGGAGGGGGGGAAATCGGTGGCGATAGGACGTACGACCACGATGCCAGCATTCAGGTCGGTATGCGTGTTGAGCAGGTCAATCTGCCAGTCAACGAATGCGCGCAGGAAGTTACCTTCTCCAAACTGGATGATACGGTCAGGGTACTGCGCGCCGGGGAAATCACGACGGTTTAACGTTTTCACAATGGGTTCCCTCTAAGAGTAGTCATACAACCTGAGTAATTGGTCCAATAACTTATCAGGTTTTACTACCAGTGAAACCCTGTTTTGATCAAAGGATTCTGTAATAACCGCCGTCAGGGAAGAAACTTATAGAACAGTGAAGTGGCGGTCATCGCACCGTCAGGCATCAGCGCATAGCGCGGAATTTCGCCCACTTTTTCCCAGCCACAGCGGACATAGAACTGTTCCGCCCCGCTGCCGGTCGCCGTGTCCAGCACCAGCACCGTCTTACCTACCCGCCGCGCGGTTTGCTCCAGCTCCGCCATCAGCGCGTTGGCAATCCCCAGGCGGCGGGCATTTTGGTGAACCAAAAGTTTGGCCACGTCCGCACGATGGGGCTGGTTTTCCGGTTGGCTGGTGATAAGTTGCACGGTGCCGACGGGACGTTCCTCAGCGTCAAGGGCGGCCAGCACGATGCGCTCCCCGGCCGCCACGCTGTTGGCGACATGTTGCCAGAAGGTCGTCGCCGTCTGCTGACTGAAAGGCAGCATAAAGCTCACCGAGGCGCCGCCGTTCACGCAGCTCGCCAGGATATCGCTTAATGCCGGAAGGTGATGAAGAATATCGTCGCGCGATAACGTGCGCAGTGAAAATGATGTGATCATAAAAGCTCCTTGTTTTTGACCACATCACTATATTTTAACCAAGCATTAACACAAGCATAACACCTATAGGATTTTCTTATGGTGCGCTTTCCGTCAGCGTCGGCATACAGATGCGGTTACGGCCTGTCTGTTTGGCTTTGACCATTTCATCGTCCGCCGCCAGCAGCAGCTGGTTAAACAGCTCGGTAATACGGGCCTGGCCCACCTCGCGTGTCTCCAGCCCCATACTGATGGTCAGGTGGATCGGGTTATGTCCCCAACCGAAAGCTTGCGACTCTACGCCGTGGCGGATCTTCTCCGCCAGCAGGTAACCCTGCTGGGTACTGTCGACCACGGCGGCGACCGCAAACTCCTCGCCGCCGATACGGGCGACCATACCCTGCTCGCCCACCAGTTGTCTGACCTGCTGGGCAAACTGAGTCAGTACGCAATCTCCGCCCTCATGGCCCAGGGCATCGTTCACCCTTTTGAAGCCATCGATGTCCAGCACCATCACCGTCAGCAGTTTATCGGCCGGCAAGGCCTGACGTTTCAGCGCCTCGCTCAGCCCGGAACGGGAATATACCCGGGTCTGGAAATCAAAATCGGCGCGCAGGGCCAGCTGTTTCACCAGCATGTTGATCGCCTCGACGCTGGAGGCGACGATCACCGGACTTATCAGCATCGCCGCGATCCCCAGGCGAGTGGAGAACAGCTGCCACGGCTGCATTCGCGTATCCGGCGAAAAGTGAATTAACGAGTTGGCCACCAGCAGTATCTCGCCGATGCCGGTGAGAAAGGTCAACAGGCAGGTCAGCGGCAGCGGATAGCGCACGGCGCACCAGATCAGGGCCGGTAGCGGGAAGGTAATGCTGCCGGCGCCGCCCACCGCCACGCCGAGGGCAATCGACAGCACCAGCGCCAGCGCGGGCAGCAGCTGGCGAAAGCGAAAACCGCTTAACGCGGAGGGCAACGTCAGGGTCAGAATAAACGGCAGAATAAGCACCGCCGTCGAGAACTGCTCGCTAAACCAGTCCGCCAGCTGGGGAATAAAGGTGGCGCGCTCGACGTCCACCGACCCCAACGCGCCGACCGCTGCGCACAGCAGCGCGGCTAACAGACAGAAACAGAATAAATTAAGCGCGTTAATCGGGCCGGGCATCGAGTCGGCGCGTCGTTTATCCCACAGCACCAGCTGCGCCAGGGTCACAATAAAGACAATATTGGAGAAGTTAATCAGCAATGAGGCAAAGCCCATTCCCCAGCGCGAGGTTAATCCGTCATAGACCAGCATTGCCGCAAAGCAGACGGCATAAAAATAGCTGCGATTAAGCCATACGTAGCGCGCAAAGATCCCGGCCATCACTGCGTTGAGCGGCCAGAAGAAAGAGAGCTCCTGCACCAGACGCAGCATCGCGCCCAGAAAATGCAGCAATAGCGTTAACGTAAATAAGACCAGTGCATCGCGCACGGGTTGTTCTTCACGAAACAGCGTAAATGACCGAATCGACAGTGAAGACATTCAGTAATTATCCGTCTAATTGTTTCAGGCAATTATTATGTTAATAGTTAGTTAGCGGATTATCATAACATGAGAATATTTATCAGGCATACTCCGGCGCCGATCAAATGCAAATTAGCGCACAGACGGGCCATTCATCTGCAGCACCAGCCAGCGGTGGATCACCTGCACAATATAGCGCTGCTCCTGCTCGCTCAGCGCGCGGCCGTGGGGAATGGCGTGCCATTTTTCCAGGCAGCCGCGACAGCAGGTGGCGGTCGCGTGCTGGGCGATAAACACCGGGTGACCGCGCATCGGCGTCTGCTTGCCATCATTGGCCGGCGCGGCGGACGCCAGCCGCTGACGGATAAAATCGGCGGCATGCTGGTCGATGACCTCCGGCCCTTTATCGAGGCAGTATTGCCGCTCTTTCATTCCCAGCCGGAAGCGTGAACGAAACGTCGAACGCGCCAGGCGAGCAAATAATCGATCCTGATCGACCATCAGAACACCGACCTCCCCAGCCGCTGAGTCAGTTTCTCCAGCAGCGCCACGCCGGCCAGGGAGTTCCCCGCCTCGTCAAGCTCCGGGCTCCAGACCGCGATCGCCATCTCCTGCGGCACAATCGCCACAATTCCGCCGCCGACGCCCGATTTCGCCGGCAGACCGACGCGCCAGGCAAACTCGCCGGCGTTCTGGTACATGCCGCTGGTCATCATCAGGGCATTCACCTGGCGGGACTGTATCGGCGCGATAACCGGCGTTTCGAGATGCGGGGCGATGCCGCGGTCGGCGAGAAACAGAAAGGTTCGCGCCAGCTCGACGCAGCTCATCTCCAGCGAACAGTAGTGGAAATAGTTCTGCAGCACGGTGGCGACATCATTATGGAAGTTGCCGAAGGATTTCATCAGCCAGGCGATAGCGGCGTTGCGCGCCGAATGCTCAAACTCAGAGCGGGCCACCAGCGGATCGTAGGCGATATCGGTCACGCCGCTCAGGCGGCGGACAATCTCCAGCATTCGCTGGCGCGGCGCGCTGAGCCGGCTCTGCAGCATGTCGCAGACAACCAGCGCCCCGGCGTTAATAAACGGGTTGCGCGGTTTGCCCTGCTCGATCTCGAGCTGCAGAAGCGAGTTAAAGGGCTGACCGGAGGGATCTTTCCCCACCCGCTGCCAGATCTCCTCTTCCTGATAGTGGTTCATGGCCACCACCAGACTCAATACCTTGGAGATCGACTGGATGGAGAATCGTTCATGGGCATCGCCAGCGGCAAAATGTTGCCCGTCCACCGTACAGATAGCGATGCCAAGCTTATCGCCGCTGACGCTGGCCAGCGCCGGAATATAATCCGCCACTTTACCGCGGCCAATCAGCGGCCTGATTTCTGCCAGAATGGCTTCCAGCATTGCGTTATTGATCACCGTCGCCACACGCGGCTCCTTGCCCACCGTCGAATTTTGGTGGGCGAGTATAGCAGACGAGAACGACGGTCGTCAGGGGCAAACGCAGATTAGCGACGGTCTTTCCAGACGGTCTGCGCATTGCAGAACTCATGCAGGCCAAAATGCGACAGTTCGCGACCAAAACCGCTCTTCTTCACGCCGCCGAAAGCCACCCGGGCGTCGCTGGCGCAGTAGCCATTAAGGAAGACACCGCCGCACTCCAGCTCGCGGGCAAAGCGCTGGGCCTGCGCCTCGTCGGTGGTGTAGACCGTTGCCGACAGGCCAAATTCGCTGTCGTTAGCGAGGGCCAGCGCATGGTCTGCGTCACGGGCGGTGGTCAGGGTCGCGACCGGACCAAACAGCTCCTGGCGGAAGCCGGTCATGCCGGCGGTGACGTTGCCCAGGACCGTTGGCGCATAGTAATTGCCCGCCCCTTCGATTTTTTCCGCCCCCAGCAGCAGGGTTGCGCCTTCATCGAGGGTCGCCGTTACCTGCTGGTGCAGTTCATCGCGCAGATCGAATCGCGCCATCGGCCCGACGTAATTCTGCTCGTCGCGCGGATCGCCCATCTTCAGCGCCGCGACGGCGTCGACAAATTTGCGGGTGAAGGCCTCGGCAATGCCGGCTTCGAGGATAAAGCGCTTCGACGCGGCGCACACCTGGCCGCTGTTCTGATAGCGGCCGGTGACGGCGGCCTTCACCGCTTCATCCAGATCGGCATCGTTCAAAACGATAAAGGGATCGGATCCCCCCAGCTCGAGCACGCATTTCTTCAACGCTGCGCCCGCCTGAGCGCCAATCGCTTTCCCGGCGCGGACGCTGCCGGTGACGGTCACCGCCGCGATGCGGTCGTCATTGATAATCTGCGAAACGCCGTCATTGGTGGCGTTGACCCAGCCAAACACGCCCTCCGGCAGGCCGGCGGCGGCAAAAATCTCGCCCAGCAGGCGGGCGCTGCCCATCACGTTCGGGGCGTGCTTCAGCAGGTAGCTGTTGCCGGCCAGCAGGATCGGCACCGCGCCGCGCAGCACCTGCCAGACCGGGAAGTTCCACGGCATCACCGCCAGAATGGCCCCCAGCGGACGATATTCGATCACCGCCTGGTTATTTTCCACCAGGGTGGCTTCGGTCGCCAGCATCGCCGGGCCATGTTCGGCATACCAGTCGCAGAGATTGGCGGATTTCGCCACCTCGCCGCGAGCCTGAGCAATCGGTTTGCCCATCTCGAGAGTGATCGTCTGGGCCACCTCTTCACCGCGGGCGCGCAGCTCGGCCCCGATGCGGTGCAGCGCGTCGGCGCGTGCGGCGAGCGGCGTCTGACGCCACTGGCGATAGCCCGCCGCGGCGAGAGCGATAGCCGCGTCGACCTCGCGTTCGCTGGCCCACGGCAGCGAGGAGACCACCTCGCCGGTAGTCGGGTTGACGGAGACGGCGTGCGTTGCAGATAAATTCATCGTTATTCTCTCTCTCGTTGCTTGCGAAGTGAACGTATTCTGGCTTACCTTTCCATTCATTGAAAATGAATAATATTAAGCAACGCATTCACAAAAGAAGAATAGTATGGACCTGACTCAGCTAGAGATGTTTAACGCCGTCGCCAGCACCGGCAGCATTACCCAGGCAGCGCAGAAAGTGCATCGCGTGCCGTCCAACCTCACCACCCGCATCCGCCAGCTGGAGGCGGATCTTGGCGTTGAGCTGTTTATCCGCGAGAACCAGCGGCTGCGCCTCTCGCCCGCGGGCCACAGCTTCTTACGCTACAGCCAGCAGATCCTCGCCCTGGTGGACGAGGCGCGAATGGTAGTGGCGGGCGACGAACCCCAGGGACTCTTCTCTCTCGGTTCGCTGGAGAGCACCGCGGCGGTGCGGATCCCCACCACCCTGGCCCACTTTAATCAGCGCTACCCGAAAATACATCTCGCCCTGTCCACCGGCCCCTCCGGGACGATGATCGACGGCGTGCTGGAGGGAGCCCTGAGCGCCGCGTTCGTTGACGGACCGCTGGTGCACCCGGGCCTGGAGGGGCTGCCGGTGTTCCCTGAAGAGATGATGATCGTCGCCCCCTACGGCCACGCGCCCATCGCCCGCGCCAGCGAAGTGAACGGGGCTAATGTCTACGCTTTTCGCGCCAACTGTTCCTACCGCCGGCATTTTGAGAGCTGGTTCCATGCCGACAGAGCCACTCCGGGCCGGATCCATGAGATGGAGTCTTATCACGGGATGCTGGCCTGCGTGATCGCCGGCGCCGGGCTGGCGCTGATCCCGCGCAGTATGCTGGAGAGTATGCCGGGTCATCAGCAGGTTTCCGCCTGGCCGCTGGCGGAAGAGTGGCGCTGGCTCACCACCTGGCTGGTGTGGCGTCGGGGCGCCAAAACCCGCCAGCTGGAAGCGTTTATAGCGCTGCTGAACGAAGATCGGCAAACAGCGGTTTCTCCATAAAGACGCTGAGCGGATCGGGCTGGTAGGGAGCAAACGCGCAGCGGGTCTGATAGCCGTTGCGCGTATAGAGGGTGATGGCCGCATGCTGATGGATGCCGGTCTCCAGGCGCAGAGTATGGCAGTCGCGCTGGCGCGCTTTCGCCTCCAGGGCCACCAGCAGTTTTTCTCCCAGCTGTTGCCCACGATGCTGTGGATCAATATAGACCCGCTTCATCTCGCCAAAACCTTCATCGCTGAGGACGATAGCCCCGCAGCCAACGGCTTCGCCCTGCGGACTGCGGATCGCCAGGGCGATCACTGTCTCCGGCGGCAGTTGACCGAGGTCCAGCAGATGGTTGCTCTCCGCCGGGTAGAGTGTCTCCTGCCAGGCGTCGAGGGCGGCAATCAGGGCGGTAAATTCGGCGTCGGTGGGGGCGATGTCGGTGATGGTATACATAGGTGAGCTCCTTTTTTTACGCCACTGTAGCGTGCCCCGGAACGTTTTCCGCCATAGCATTAACTTATATTGCCGCCCGCCACTTGCGCTAACTAACTGAAACGAAGTAACTTTATCCCCTGCCGTCCGTTTTTGAGACCTGAATATGCGCACCAAAGCCCGTAAAGTGATGATTATTGGCGCCGGTAACGTCGGCGCGTCAGCGGCCTACGCCCTGCTCAACCAGAGCATTTGTGAGGAGCTGATCCTCGTCGACCTTAACCAGCCGCGCGCCGAGGCCCACGCTCAGGACCTCAGCGACGCCGCGGCCTATCTGCCGGGGATGATGACCATCTCCACCCGCGAGGCCAGCGACTGCGCCGATGTCGACATCGCGGTGATCACCGTCTCCGGCGGCGCGCTGCGCCCCGGCCAGAGCCGTCTCGATGAACTGACCACTACCGCGAAAATCGTCAAGAGCATTGTGCCGACCATGATGGCCAACGGGTTTAACGGCATCTTCCTGGTGGCCACCAACCCGTGTGACATCATCACCTGGCAGGTATGGCAGCTCTCCGGCCTGCCGCGCAGCCAGGTGCTGGGCACCGGCGTCTGGCTGGATACCACCCGCCTGCGCCGTCTGCTGGCGCAGGAGCTGAACATTGGCGCCCAGAGCATCGACGCTTTTATCCTCGGCGAGCACGGCGACACCCAGTTTCCGGTATGGTCGCACTCCTCGGTATATGGCACGCCGATCGCCGACCTCTACCAGCAACGCACCGGCCGGCCGCTCGACCGGGAGGCGATGGCCGACAAAGTGCGCAAGCTGGGGTTTGAGATCTACGCCGGCAAAGGCTGTACGGAATATGGCGTGGCAGGCACCATCGCCGAGATCTGCCGCAATATTTTTACCGGCAGCCACCGTGCGCTGGCGGTCTCCTGCATTCTTGACGGTGAGTACGGGGTCAGCGGCGCGGCGGCTGGGGTGCCGGCGGTGCTGGCCCAGGGGGGCGTGGAGCAGATTATCGAACTGCGGCTGGCGGGCGAAGAACAGGCGAAGTTCAGCCAGTCGATTGCGGTGATCAAAGCCAATATCGCGCGTCTGCCCTGACGGCAGACGGCGACGTCTGGATCATTCGGCAATGATCAGCTGAGGGGAAAGGATCACCAGCGCCTCGCGGGTCGCTTCCGGCAGGTGGCCGTCGGTGACGATATCGGTCAACGACTCCAGCGGGGCAATGTTGAAGAGTGACCAGGCGCCGTATTTGGAGCTGTCCGCCAGCAGAATGCGCCGGCGAGCATTGGCCATCAGATCGCGTTTCAGGGCGGCCTTCTCCTCCGTCGGGGCGGTGATCCCTTTCTCAAGGTCCCAGCCGTTGCAGCTGACGAAGGCGAGATCGGGCCAGATGGTCTGCAGCAGGCGGCGGCCGTGATCGCCGATGCACGACTGGCTGCTGTCATCGATGCGCCCGCCGATAATCGTCACTTCAATCTGCTTAAATTCCGACAAAAACAGGGCGATATGTAAATCGCTGGTGATCACCCGCAGCGGCAGATGGGTGATCTGCCGCGCCAGCTCAATCATGGTGGTGCCGGCATCGAGCACAATGGCGTCGCCGGCTTTCACCAGCGCTGCCGCCGCGCTGGCGATCGCCTGCTTTTCCAGCGGGCTGCGCTGGGCTTTCTCCAGCGTCGTCGGCTGGGCAGGAATAAACCGGTTCAACGTCACCCCGCCGTGCGTGCGGCTGATCACCCCTTCCTGATCGAGTTTGATCAGGTCGCGGCGAATGGTGGCTGGCGAGGCGTTGGTCGCCGCCACCAGCTGGTCGACTGTCACCAGATTATGGCTTTTCAGGAAGTCCATAATCTGCTCTAACCGGTTATATCCCTTCATGTTATTCCTGCGCGATGTGCATGGCGAGCTCAATGGAGGTTGCCATGCTCTCAGACTTCGCTTTACCTGTCCAGGCAATATCAAACGCGGTGCCATGATCCGCAGAGGTGCGGATAAACGGCAGCCCGGCGGTGATATTGACCCCATCATAGAATCCCAGCAGCTTCAGCGGAATATGCCCCTGGTCGTGATACATCGCCACGACCATGTCGTACATCCCCTCATGACACTGCATAAACACCGTGTCCGGCGGACAGGGGCCGGTTACCTCCACTCCCTGCTCCCGCATGGCGGCAACCGCGGGGGCGACGATGCGGATCTCTTCATCACCAAACAGGCCGTTCTCCCCGGCGTGCGGGTTCACGCCGGCGACCGCAATGCGCGGACGCTGATAGCCGACGCGGCGCAGAAAGCGATCCGCCACGCCGATCACTGTCTCGATCCGCGGCTGGTTGAGGGTGTCAAGGAACTGGCGCAGGGCGATATGGGTGGTGATATGGATAACCTTAAGCTTTTCGGTGTACAGCACCATGGCGTAATCGGTGGTTTGCGTCAGGTGGGCCAACAGTTCCGTATGACCGGGAAAAGCATGCCCCGCCAGATGCAGCGCCTCTTTATTCAACGGCGCGGTGGCGATGGCCGCGACGGCGCCCTCCAGCGCGAGGCGGGTCGCCCGCTTAATGCAGCGAAACGCCAGATCCCCGGCCTGGGCCTGCACTTCGCCAGGACGCAGCCCCTGCGGGTCGCTCAGCGGCTCATCGATGACGTTAATCGTCGCCGGGGCAAAGCTTGCCTCGGCGGGATGGTCAATGATGCGCAGCTCCGCCCGCGGGGTGATGTTCAACGCCAGGATACGCCGCAGCGTCTGCGCGCAGCCCACCACCACCACCGGCGCGCCGTTCAGCGCCCCTTCGGCGAGGGATTTGATAATAATCTCCGGACCAATCCCTGCCGGGTCGCCCATTGTGACTGCAATGATGTTAGACACTCAGTTTCTCCTCAATAAAATTCACAACATGTAATAGCGTGGTGTCGGTGCCGAATCCTCCGGCTTTAGTCATCACCGGCCGCGACCAGCGGCCGCCGAGGAAGTATCCGTATGGGACGCACTCCGCGACCCGGCCGCGGATCTGAAAACCGCTGGCGCCGAGCGCCTGAGCCACGGCGATGGCCACATCGCCACCGGAGAGATACAGCGCGCCAGGGGGGCACAGCGCCACCGCCTGTGCCGTAACGTCGGCAAGCCAGGCGCAGATGTGCTCCCCGTAGGCCGCACGGCTGAGACCGCGTTCGCGGCACTGGGCTTCAATCCCGTGCCGGACGGCGTTATTCGGGCGGGTGGTCACCACGCAGTGATCACCCTCACGCAGCACCTCGGCGATCCGCGAGGCTTCCTCCTTCGGCGATCCGCTAAAGGCCTGTTCGACATCAATTTCGATCTTTCTCACTCGGGAATGAGCCTGCAGCGCCGCGACCTGGCGCTGCGCCATCTCGCTCATCGAGCCGACCACCGCCAGCAGCGGCCCCTGCTCGCTGCGGCGCAGGCGGCGCGCCAGCGCCTCGCAAAGGCCTGCCGAGCCGACCAGCAGGGTCTCCTGCGCATGAGGAGCGACGGCGTCAATGACCTGATCCAGATGACGCTCTTCCCAGGCGTCGATAATCAGTACCTGCCTCGCATCGCCTGCCGTCGCTAACGCTCCCGGAAGCTGGGCGGCGCTCAGCGACCGGCTCGGCAGCCGGCTCTGCATGGCGAGAATGCCGGCAATATCCGCCCGGCTAACCGGCGTCTTCGGATCGCTGGCAAATTCGGTGTGATCGAGGGGTATCCCGTGTACATAGCAGCGTCCGTCCCGGGTATGCCGCCCGGCCGCCGGGTAAGCCGGCGCCACAACCGCCACCCGGCAGCCCTGCGCCGTCATCATCGCTTCCAGTTCGGCGCCGGGGTTGCCGCGCAGCGTGGAGTCGATCTTCTTTATCTGCCAGCGCGGGGCGAATCGCGCCGCGCCGCGCAGCAGAGCGGTGACCTTGTCGGCGGCCGCGCCGGCGGTCATCGCCCGGCTGTCGCTGTTGAGTATTAACGCCCGGGCGGATGACGCCTGCCCGGCGGAGAATGCCACTTCTACCGACATGCCCGCCTCCGCCAGGCTGACCCCGGCGTCATTGGCTCCGGTAAAGTCATCTGCCAGCACCAGCACGCTGTTATTGCCGTCTTTCATTGTCCTGCCTTGTGGTCGTTGTAAACGTTGCAAATCTGAATTTGATTATATTCAATCATATTTGATTAAATGTGAGCAAGCTCAAGTTATTAAACCGCCGTATAAATTATAACTTTTCCCCACCAGACGAGTAGAACGACTCGTGAATGATTGAATTCAATCAACCACTACCAAGGAGAAACGCGTGGCGACGATACACAGCACGATCATCAGCGGGGCTGGCGCCTCATCGGCCCTGCTCCCGCTGCTGGCAGATAAAACCCGTATCCTGCTGGTGACCGACAAGAACGTCGGGGCGCTGGAGGCGACCCGGGCGATCCATCGCCTGCTGGCGGCTGACGGGCGCCAGGTTGAGGTCATTAACAGTGTGCCTGCCGAGCCCAGTCATCAGGATGTGGCGGAGATCGTCAGCCAGCTGGGCGCTTCTCAACCGCAGATGGTCGTCGGCATTGGCGGCGGGAGCGTACTGGACGTGGCGAAACTGCTGTCGGTGCTGCTGCATCCGCAAGCCCCCACTCTGACGGCCCTGCTGGCGGGTGAACAGCCGCAACGACGGCTATGCTCCCTGCTGATCCCTGCCACCGCCGGGACCGGCTCCGAAGCAACGCCGAACGCTATTCTGGCGATCCCCGAGCAGCAGACCAAAGTGGGGATCATCTCCCCGGTGCTGCTCCCGGACTACGTCGCCCTGCTGCCGGAGCTGACCACCAGCATGCCGGCCAGCATCGCAGCCTCGACCGGGATCGATGCTCTGTGCCATCTGCTGGAGTGTTTCACCTCCACCGTGGCCAACCCGGTAAGCGATAACGCGGCGTTAATCGGTTTACACAAGCTGGTGCGTCATATCGAACGCTCGGTGGATCAGCCGCAGGATCTGACGGCGAAGCTGGAGATGCTCTGGGCCTCGTGGTACGGCGGCGCGGCGATCAACTATGCCGGCACCCATCTGGTGCATGCGCTCTCCTATCCGCTCGGCGGCACCTGGCACCTGCCGCACGGGGTGGCCAACGCCATTCTGCTGGCGCCCTGCATGCGGGTGGTCCGCCCCCACGCGGTGGCGAAGTTCGCTCAGGTCTGGGATCTGATCCCCGACGCGGACCTCACCCTCAGCGAGGAAGAGAAATCCCATGCGCTGGTGGCATGGCTGGCGGCGCTGGTCAAACGCTTACCGCTGCCCGATAACCTCGCCGCGCTCGGCGTTCCCGCAGACAGTATCCCCGCCCTCAGCGCGGCGGCGCAGAACGTTAAGCGCCTGATGAATAACGCCCCCTGCAGCGTCAGCCGTGAAGAGATCGCGGCTATCTACCAGACGCTTTTTCCGGAACATGCCTAACAGGAGAAAATCAAATGAGGAAAGCCATTAGCGGCGTACTCACCGCCATCGTTACCCCCTTTACCACCGAGGGAGCCCTTAACCTGCCAGCGCTGCAGCAGCAGGTGCAGCGCCAGATCGCCGCGGGCAACGGCATATTCTGCGGCGGCACCAACGGCGAGTTTTTTGTCCTCAATGAGGAAGAGAAGATCGCCGTCGCCAGAACCTGCGTGGAGGCGGCCGCCGGTCGCGCGCCGGTGGTAGCCCACATCGGGGAGGTTTCCACCCGGGAGACCCGCCGGCTTGGCCAGCAGATCGCCCGCCTCGGGGTTGACGCGGTATCGGCCATTACCCCGTGGTTCGTGCCCCTGAAGCAGGAAGAGCTGATAAACCACTATACGGCGATCGCCGACGCCCTGAGCGTCCCGCTCTTTCTTTACAACATTCCCGCCCGCACCGGTAACACCCTTGCGCCGGAGACAGCGCGTAAGCTGGCGCAGCACGACAATATCATTGGCATCAAGGATAGCGCCGGCAGCTACGACAGTCTGAAAGGATTTCTTGACGCGGTACGCGACATTGACGGTTTCGACGTTCTCAACGGCCCGGACTCGCTTATCCATCAGGGGTTTGTCGACGGCTGCTCAGCCTGCATCTCGGGGCTTGCCAACGTCGCGCCTGCCGAGATCAACGCTATCTGGTCGCTGTTCCATGCTGGAGATATCGCCGGATCGCGCCAGGCGCAGGAGCGGGTAACGGGCCTGCGCACCGACCTGTACAACGTAGCGTTCTCACCCGCGGCGGTGAAAAAAGCGCTGCAGCTGATGGGCCATGAGGTGGGCGACAGCCGCTACGCGGTGCAGTTTAGTGACCAGCAGCTGCAGGAAATACGCGGCATCATTGCCCGTTATTTAGCGTAATACCCGCTGCGTTTCGTAAATAAAACAGACCGGGTACCGCCGTACCCAGGATTCGTACGCCCAGAGAGAGGCTAAGATGAATCATTTTACCGCTGAAGATACCTTTATTATTGTCGGCATTGTCATTGCCTATATTCTGTTTACCACCTGGCTGACATTCCGTATTCGTAGTAAGAATTCCGGGGATTTTATGGAAGGCTCGCGCGCCATGCCGGCCTTTATTGTCGGTATATTACTGATGTCGGAATATATTGGTGCCAAATCAACCATCGGTACCGCTCAGGCCGCCTTTGAGAGCGGAATTGCCGCCTCATGGTCCGTGCTGGGGGCGGCCATCGGCTTCCCGCTGTTCGGTTTGATTCTGGTAAAGCGCATCTATAACACCGGGAAAATCACCATATCCGGGGCTATCGCTGAGAAATATGGCACCAGTACCAAAAATATTATCTCCCTGATCATGATTTATGCGCTGTTGCTGGTTAACGTGGGCAACTACGTCAGCGGCGCCGCGGCTATTTCCACCGTCTTAAAAGTCAACTTACCCGTGGCCGCCTTTATTACCGCCATCGTCAGTACCTTCTATTTCGCCTTCGGCGGCATGAAAGGCGTCGCCTGGGTCACCATGTTACACAGCGCGTTAAAATACGCTGGTCTGCTGATCATTCTGGGTTTTGCTCTATCCAAAACCGGCGGCTTCACGCCGATGATTGAGAAGATGCCGGATTACTACTGGACGTGGGATGGCAACATTGGCGCTGGCACTATCTTCGCCTGGCTTATCGGCACTATCGGCTCCATCTTCTGCACCCAGTTTGTTATCCAGGCGATCAGCTCCACCAAAGACGTCCGGTCAGCAAAGCGCTCCACGTGGATCGCCTTCTTTTTCTGCCTGCCCATCGCCCTTGCCATCGCCATCATCGGCGTGGCGGCGAAGTATCTGCATCCGGAAATCAACAGCCTGTACGCCCTGCCGGTATTTCTGCAGGACATGAATCCCTGGCTGGCGGGACTCGTGACAACGTCACTTGTGGCCTCGATATTCGTCAGCGTAAGTACCGTTGCTCTGGCCATTGCCTCGCTGGTGGTGAAAGATTTCTACGTGCCATGGCGTAATCCGACCCCGGACCAGGAGTTCAGAGCCACGCGCTGGGCATCGTTAATTATCGGCTTCCTGCCGCTGATCTTTGTGCTGCTGGTGCCGGAAGTGCTGAAACTCTCCTTCTTCACCCGCGCCATCCGCCTGTCCATTACCGTAGTAGCGGTCATCGCCTTCTATGCCCCCTTCTTCAGGAGCACCCGCGGCGCCAATGCCGGTCTGATCGGCGCCTGCGTGGTGACCTCCGTCTGGTATTTACTTGGCGATCCGTTCGGCATCAATAACATGTATATCGCCCTGGCGACCCCGGCGATCATTATGGTCATCGATCGCCTGATCCCGAATAAATCACAATCATCCCCTGCCCCTGTTGAGCAACGTGGAGTCTAAAACATGTCCGCAATTCCTTCTTTCGACGGCGTCATTCGCCAGCACCAGCAAGATGAACATATCGCATGGGCGATGCTCCCCAACGCCTGCCCGCAAAATCATGCCGCCAACCTGCTTCAGCTGGATGATGGCTGCCTGATGTGCGTCTGGTTCGGCGGCTCCCAGGAGGGGAAAGCCGACATTTCGATCTGGGGTTCGCGGTTAGCCCCCGGCAGCGATCGCTGGAGCGAAGCGGTTAAGCTCTCCGACGATCCTGACCGCTCGGAACAAAATCCGGTGCTGTTTCAGGCGCCGGACCATGTAGTGTGGCTGTTATGGACGGCGCAATTCGCCGGCAACCAGGATACTGCCATTGTGCGCTACCGCCAGTCACACGACGGCGGGCAAAGCTGGGGACCCATCGATACCCTGTTGGATCAGCCCGGTACCTTTATTCGCCAGCCGATTAGCGTCATGCCTGACGGCAGCTGGCTGCTGCCGGTGTTTTACTGCCGCACTGCACCCGGCGAGAAATGGGTGGGTAACAATGACGTCAGCGCGGTGAAGATCTCCTCCGACGGCGGCAGAAGCTGGCGCGACGTGGCGGTCCCGGAGAGTCTTGGCTGCGTCCATATGAGCATCACCGCGCATCCCGACGGCGGACTGGCGGCCTTCTTTCGCAGTCGCTGGGCGGATCACATCTGGTTCAGCCGCTCCAGCGACCAGGGTGAAAGCTGGTCTGCGCCGGTGCCAACGACGCTGCCGAACAACAACTCGTCCATTCAGGCGACGACTCTCGACAATGGCGAACTGGCGCTGGTGTTTAATAATATGAGCGCCGCCGGGGCCACCGAACGCCGAGCCTCACTGTACGATGAAATTGCGGATGACGATGGCCGTAAGGAGCCGGAAACAACCGGAAAAAGCGCCTTCTGGGGCGCGCCCCGCGCGCCGATGACGGTGGCGATCTCGCCTGACGGCGGCAAAAGCTGGCCGTGGCTGCGTAATCTTGACGAGGGCGACGGCTACTGCATGACCAATAATTCGGAGCAGAAGCTGAACCGGGAGTTCTCCTACCCCAGCATCAAACAGGGAGCAGACGGTAATTTGCATATCGCCTACACCTGGTACCGCCAGGCGATCAAGTATGTTCGCGTTTCGCCACAGTGGGTGAAAGGAGAAAGCGCATGATTATCGGTACCCTGCAGGCGCTGCACCAGGCTGGTCTGCCGCCGGCGTTAAAGCAGCTTTTGAGCAGCGAGGCCTGTTCGCTGGCCGCACTGAGCGCCAGAGAGGATGGCCGCTTCCAGCCCGACGGCGCGCCGTGGTTCTGCACCCTCGGCGTGGCGCAAACCCAGCCTGCGGCCGAGCGGCATACGGAATATCATCGCCAGTGGGCGGATATTCAGGTCATCCTGGCCGGCGAGGAGCGGATCCAGGCGGGCATGGCTGCCGTGATGCGCCCGCAGGATAATGAGCTTAAGCCCGACCTCTATCTCTGTCAGCCGGCCCCGGAGAGTGTCTCTATTCTGCTGCGTCCCGGCGACTTCGCGGTCTTTTACCCCGGCGAACCGCACCAGGCGCTGTGTGCGGTTTCGACGCCAGCGCCGGTCAGAAAGGCGGTATTCAAGATACCGGCAGCGATGCTGGAGGCGCAATGAAGCGGGCCATAGTCACCGGGGCCAGCTCCGGGATCGGCGCCGCGGTGGTGAGGCAATTGCTGGAGGACGGCTGGCAGGTGGTCGGCATGAGCCGTTCGCTGCCGCCCTTCTCACAGCCGAACTTTCGCCATCTGGAGATCGATGTCAGCCAACGCAGCGCGCTGCTGGCGGCGCTGGAACAGATTGAGCCTCCTCAGGCCATCATCCACGCCGCGGGTTCGATGACCGCCGCGCCCCTGGGCAATCTTGATCCACTGCGCGGCGAGTCGCTGTGGCGTTTACATGTCGACGCGGCCCAAACGCTGGTCAATCACTTCGCCCCGGCCATGGCGCCGGGCGGGAGGGTTGTTCTGCTGGGAAGCCGAACATCACGAGGTGCAGCGGGTCGTTCCCAGTATACGGCCACCAAAGCCGCGCTGGTCGCCCTTGCCAGAAGCTGGGCGGCAGAGCTGGCGCCCGCTGGGGTGACGGTCAACGTGGTGGCGCCCGGGGCAACCGATACGCCGATGCTCCATCAGCCTGGTAGGGAAAGCTCTCCGCCGCGGCTGCCGCCGCTGGGGAGGCTCATTACCCCGCAGGAGGTGGTCTCGCTGATAAGCTGGTTATTGAGTGAGGGCGCATCGGCGATGACCGGACAGGAGCTGGTGATGTGCGGTGGCGCCTCCCTTGCCTGATGACGCACGCCGCGCCGCCCCCGGACAACGGAACGACGCGGCGGTGAGGATTAACGCAAATAGACAGTCCCGCGCAGATAGGTGGTGGCCTGGCCGCCGATCAGCACCCGGTCGCCCTGCCACTGGCAGCGCAGATCCCCGCCGCGGGCGGAGACCTGGCGCGCCATCATGGTGGTTTTCCCCAGCTTGTCGCCCCACCAGGGGATCAGCATGCTGTGGGCGGAGCCGGTCACCGGATCCTCCGGCACCCCTTCTCCCGGGCAGAAGAAGCGGCTGACAAAGTCATATTCCTCATCCGGCGCGCTCACGCAGATCATTTTGCCGAGCGTCTGCAGGCGCGCCATGTCCGGTTGCACCGCTTCAACCTGCCGGCGATCCGCCAGCAGCACCAGATAATCGCGCCCTTCCCGTACCTCGACGGCCGCCTCGAGGCCCAGCCCGGCCAGCAGGTCCGCCGGCGGATTGGCCACCGGGGTGGTCGTCCACGCCGGGAAGTCGAGCGTCAGCCAGTCGCCGCTGCGGGTCACCCGCAGGTCGCCGACAAAACGGGTGCTAAAGGTAATCGTCGCCGAGGGATGGTCGAGATATTCAAAAATAACGTGCGCCGTCGCCAGGGTGGCGTGGCCGCAGAGGTTGATCTCGCCAAGGGTGGTAAACCAGCGCAGCTCATAGCCTTCGTCGGTGCGGACGAAGAACGCCGTTTCGGACTGGTTATGCTGTTGGGCCATTTTCAGCAGCACATCGTCGGCTAACCACTCGCTGAGGGGGCAAACGGCCGCGGCATTGCCGCCGAAGTTTTTATCGCTGAAGGCATCGACCAGATAAAATTGAATTTCCTGCATACACTGTCCTTATTTTTTTTACTTTCCTTCAACATGACATAAAAGCGCCCCCCTGACACTATCCATAGCAAAATTAATTGCTTAACCGCACCTGGGCGTTTGCAGTGAAATGAGATGCAGATCACAAAATGATTGTCTTTTCGCCAGCAAACGTTTTAAGATCAGCGTCACATCTTCCCCTGAATCACCAGTCCAGAGCTTATGACTACGAATACGGTCTCACGCAAGGTAGCGTGGCTACGTGTCGTGACGTTGGCCATCGCCGCGTTTATTTTTAACACCACAGAATTTGCCCCGGTCGGTCTGCTGTCGGATATTGCCGACAGCTTCGGCATGGAAACCGCCCAGGTGGGCATGATGCTGACCATCTACGCATGGGTGGTGGCGTTAATGTCGCTGCCGTTTATGCTGCTGACCAGCAAAGTGGAGCGTCGGCGGTTGCTCATCGGCCTGTTTATTCTGTTTATCGCCAGCCATGTGCTGTCGTTCTTTGCATGGAATTTTGACGTGCTGGTCATCAGCCGCATCGGCATCGCCTTCGCCCATGCGGTGTTCTGGTCGATAACGTCGGCGCTGGCCATCCGCATGGCGCCCCCGGGCAAACGGGCACAGGCGCTGAGCCTGATCGCCACCGGTACCGCGCTGGCGATGGTGTTTGGCATTCCGATCGGCCGCATCATCGGCCAGTATTTTGGCTGGCGGATGACCTTCCTGGCGATCGGCCTCGGCGCCTTAGCCACTCTGGCCTGCCTGGTGAAACTGCTGCCGACGCTGCCGAGCGAACACTCAGGCTCGCTGAAAAGCCTGCCGGTGCTGTTCCGTCGCCCGGCGCTGGTCAGCGTGTACATTCTGACCGTGGTGGTGGTGACCGCCCATTATACCGCCTACAGCTATATCGAACCCTTCGTCCAGACGGTGGCGGGTCTGAGCGGCAATTTTGCCACCGTACTGCTGCTGATCCTCGGCGGGGCCGGGATTATCGGCAGCATTCTGTTCGGCAAGCTCGGTAACCAGCACGCTTCGGGGCTGATAAGCCTCGCCATCGGCCTGCTGCTGGCCTGTCTGCTGCTGCTTTTGCCGGCCTCGCATAACCCGCACCACCTGATGCTGCTCAGCATCTTCTGGGGGGTGGCGATCATGATTATCGGTCTCGGCATGCAGGTGAAAGTGCTGGCCTCCGCCCCGGACGCCACCGACGTCGCCATGTCGCTGTTCTCGGGCATCTTTAACATCGGCATTGGCGCCGGCGCGCTGGTAGGCAGCCAGGTGAGTCTGCACCTCTCTATGGCCTCCATCGGCTACATCGGCGCCATCCCGGCGCTGGCAGGCCTGATCTGGGCCCTGCTGATCTTCCGTCGCTGGCCGGTATCGCTGGAAGAGCACCAGCCGCACCACTCTTGATTGAGCCGCAAAAAAAAGCCCGTCGGTATCGCTCCGGCGGGCTTTTGTCTCTCTGCGCATCACCGCGGTCAGGGATGCCAGGTCGAAATAATCTCCAGCACGCCGTTAATAATGAACTGCACGCCCATGCAGACCAGCAGGAAGCCCATCAGCCGCGAAATGGCCTCAATGCCGCCTTTGCCTACCAGACGCATAATCGCCCCCGAACTGCGCAGGCAACCCCAGAGAATGATCGCCAACAGGGCAAAGATAATCGGCGGCGCCGCCAGCACCACCCACTCCGGGAAGTCCACGCCGTGCTTCACGGTTGAGGCGGAACTGATGATCATCGCGATGGTGCCCGGACCGGCGGTGCTTGGCATCGCCAGCGGCACAAAGGCGATATTGGCGGTTGGCTCATCCTGTAGCTCTTCCGATTTGATCTTCGCTTCCATCGAATCGTGGGCTTTTTGCTGGGGGAACAGCATGCGGAAACCGATAAAGGCCACAATCAACCCCCCGGCGATACGCAGCCCAGGTATTGATATGCCGAATGTATTCATCACCACCTGGCCGGCATACCACGACACCATCAGGATGGCGAAGACATACACCGAAGCCATCAACGCCTGTTTGTTCCGCTCGGCGTTGTTCATATTGCCCGCCAGGCCAAGGAACAGCGCCACGGTAGTCAGCGGATTCGCCAGCGGTAACAGCACCGCCAGGCCGAGCCCTATCGCTTTAAACAAATCAAACATAGTTAAAAAAAGCCCCGTAAATATTCATTTTTTAAGGATGGTTTCACGCCGTGAGTATACCGGCTTCAACAATTCCAACGCCAGCCTGCTGATAAATCACCTTCGCCAAAAATTAACAAGCGTTAGAAAATTCACAAACAGTGACCCGTGTCGAATTTTCTTGTTTTAGCAAATCGTGGCATCGGCCAATTCATAATGTTGACTTATGATTGCCTGGGCAATAGTATCACTCGCAACTAAATCATTGCCTGGGCAACCATCATGAAAAGTACCAGCGACCTGTTCAACGAGATGATCCCGCTGGGCCGCTTGATCCAGATGGTTAACCAGAAAAAAGATCGCCTGCTCAATGACTACCTCTCACCCATGGATATTACCGCGACCCAGTTCCGGGTGCTCTGTTCCATTCGTTGCGAGGTATGTATTACCCCCGTTGAGCTGAAAACCGTGCTTTCCGTCGACCCGGGCGCGATGACGCGTATGCTCGACCGCCTGGCGTGTAAAGGCTGGATTGAACGGTTACCCAACCCCGCTGACAAGCGCGGCGTGCTGGTGCAGTTGACGCCAGACGGCGCAGCCCTTTGCGAGCAGTGTCATCAGGTTGTGGGTCAGAAGTTACACCAGGAGTTAACAAAAAATCTGTCGGCGGACGAAGTCGCCATGCTTGAGCAACTCCTCAAGAAGGTCCTGCCGTAAAAATAAGAAGAGGTAAGATGATGTCCAGACGTAATAATGACGCCATCACTATCCATAGTATTTTGTCGTGGATCGAGGATAACCTGGAATCGCCCCTGTCGCTGGAAAAAGTGTCTGAGCGCTCAGGTTACTCCAAGTGGCACCTGCAACGTATGTTTAAGAAAGAGACCGGCCATTCCCTCGGCCAGTACATCCGCAGCCGTAAGCTGACGGAGATTGCGCAAAAGCTCAAGCAGAGCAATGAGCCAATCCTGTACCTGGCGGAACGCTACGGTTTCGAATCGCAGCAGACCCTGACGCGAACGTTTAAAAACTATTTCGATGTTCCGCCCCACAAATATCGCATAACGAATGTACCTGGCGAATCCCGCTATCTGCATCCGCTAAATAACTGTTGTTAATCGCCTGCATTATTAAAGACGTATTGAGGAAATCATGAAACTATTCGCTGCCGCAGCCATCGTCGTTATGTCGCTGGCATCCAGCTTCAGCTATGCGGAGCAAACCACCACGCCGGTGCGGCAAAACCAGCGTGACACAATGATTATCCCTTCGGAACATAACGACTCGCCGTTTGATTTCAATCATATGGCGGCCGGCAATGATAAATCTGACGAACTTGGCGTGCCGTACTACCAGCAGCACGACCTGTGATGCCATTACACGCATACTTGTGTATAGCCCCGTCTCCGGGGCTTTTTTTTACCCGCGCGCCATGCCCGGCCGCACCAGACGCAGACCGAAAACGTTGATATAGAGCCCGGCCATGATCAGCGCCGCCCCGGCGAGCTGCAGCCCGCTCAGCGTCTCTCCCAGCAGCAGCGCGGCGCTGGCCATCCCCACCACCGGCACCAGCAGCGACAGCGGCGCCACCCGCCAGGTTTCATACCGCCCCAGCAGCGAGCCCCAGATACCGTAGCCGACAATAGTGGCGATAAACGCCAGGTAAAGCAGCGAGAGAACCGTCAGCACATCGATCTGGCGCAGACTCGCCAGCATCAACTGCGGGCCATCGATCAGCCACGAGGCGAGCATAAACGGCAGCACCGGGATCAATGCGCTCCACACCACCAGCGACATGATCGGCGGCCGGGTCGCCTGGGACATGATTTTCTTGTTAAAAATATTGCCGCAGGCCCAGCTGAGCGCCGCCGCCAGGGTCAGCATAAAGCCCACCAGCGGGACATGTTCCCCTCCGAGGCTCCCCTCCACCAGCACCAGCACGCCGAAGATCGCCAGAGCGATCCCCGCCAGCTGCTTGCCCTGCAGGCGTTCGCCAAAGACGAAGGCGCCGAGGATGATGGTAAAGAAGGCTTGCGCCTGCAGAACCAGCGACGCCAGCCCCGCCGGCATGCCCAGGCCGATAGCGCAGAACAGAAAGGCAAACTGGCCAAAGCTAATGGTCAGGCCATAGCCCAACAGCAGGCGCAACGGAATGGCTGGCCGGGCGACAAACAGCAGCGCTGGAAAGGCCACCAGCATAAAGCGCAGGCCCGCCAGCATCAGCGGCGGCATATTGTGCAATCCCAGCTTAATCACCACGAAGTTAAGCCCCCACACCACCACTACCAGCAGCGCCAGCAGTCCATCTTTCCTCGTCATACCCCTGCCTCTGTCGTTATTAGAATTTTTGTGAACAAAATCAAAGTAGCGAAAAAGCGGCCGCCAGGATAGATCATTATTTTTGGCAGGTTCAGAAGTGCCGATCGCGACCGGGGCGACCTGTACAAGGCGTGATGACCGTGTTATTTGTGATCGAAGACATAAAATTATAACAACATGACAGGCAAGGAAATCATGATCACCACACTCCGGCGCTCCACCATCGCGCTGCTGGCATCGTCGTTACTGTTGACTATCGGCCGCGGGGCCACACTGCCGTTTATGACCATCTACCTCACCCGACGCTATCAGCTGGAGGTGGATGTGATCGGCTACGCCCTGTCGCTGGCCCTGGTGGTCGGCGTGCTGTTCAGCATGGGCTTTGGCATCCTCGCGGACAAGTTCGACAAAAAGCGCTATATGGTGTGGTCAGTGCTGGTATTTATCCTCGGTTTCAGCGCGATACCGCTGGTCCATAACGCGACCCTGGTGGTGATCTTCTTTGCGCTGATCAACTGCGCCTATTCGGTCTTTTCCACCGTACTGAAAGCCTGGTTCGCCGACCGGCTGACGGCGGAGAAAAAAGCGCGCATCTTCTCGCTGAACTACACCATCCTCAACATCGGCTGGACCGTCGGGCCGCCTATCGGCACGCTGCTGGTGATGCACAGCATTAATCTGCCCTTCTGGCTGGCGGCGGCCTGCGCCGCCTTCCCGCTGGTGTTTATTCAGCTGTTTCTCCAGCGGGATGGGGCCGCCGCCGCCCAGCCGGGAGCTGCCGCCTGGACGCCTTCGGTGCTGCTGCGCGACCGCGCGCTGCTGTGGTTTACCTGTTCCGGGCTGCTGGCCTCCTTCGTCGGCGGCGCCTTCGCCTCCTGTATCTCGCAGTACGTGCTGGTGGTCGCCAGCAGCGACTTCGCAGAGAAAGTCGTGGCCGTAGTGCTGCCGGTTAACGCCGCGGTGGTCGTCGCCCTGCAGTACGCCGTTGGCCGGCGGCTGAGCGCGAGAAATATCCGCCCGCTGATGACCTTCGGTACCCTCTGCTTTGTGATCGGCCTCGTGGGCTTTATGTTCTCCGGCGCCAGCCTGTGGGCGTGGGGGATCTCGGCGGCGATCTTCACCCTTGGCGAGGTGATTTATGCCCCCGGCGAGTATATGCTGATTGACCATATCGCCCCGCCGGGAATGAAGGCCAGCTACTTCTCCGCTCAGTCGCTGGGATGGCTGGGCGCGGCCTTCAACCCGATGTTCACCGGGTTGATCCTCACCCATCTGCCGCACTGGTCGCTGTTTGTCATTCTTATCGCGGCTATTGTCGCCGCCTGGCTGATGATTTTCCAGGGGATCAATGCCCGTCCCTGGCAGCCGGATTCTCCGCTAGCCAGGGCCTGACGCCAGCTGACATGCGGCTGTCAGGTTGCTGTCGGGCCGTTGTCGGGTCGCTGTCGTGGTGGCTGGCGGCCCGCTTTTCCATACTCCATCACAGGTTTACATCCGCAGAACGTCATGGAGCATATGAATATGAACAGCATCAATCAGGTCAAACAATTACGGCTGCAGCGCGCCTGGTCCCAGGAACAGCTGGCCGAAATGGCGGGGCTCAGCGTCCGCACGATCCAGCGCATTGAGAATGGCGAACGCCCGGGGCTGGAGACCCTCAGCGCCCTCGCCGCGGTCTTTGAGGTGACGGTGGCCGAGATCGGCGGCGAAGCCTCGCGGGAGGGCGCGCCGGGTCCGCAAGCTTCGCTGGATCTGCGTATAGAGGAAGCGAAAGCGCGGGTGCAGCAGGAGAGTCGCTTTTTTCGTTCGCTGTCGGTGGCGCTGGTGGTCTGCGTGCTGCTGGCGGTGCTCAACCGGTACACGAACCCGCAGTACTACTGGTCCGGCTGGGTCGCCCTGATCTGGGGCGCTCTGCTGGTGGTGAGAGGATTACGTCTGTTCGTCTTTGGCGAATGGATCAAAAACTGGCGCCAGGCGCGCCTGCAGCGGCTGCTGCGTAAATAGCATGGAAACCGGCGGCGCGCGCCGCCGGCCCGATCAGATAGTCACCAGGGCGCGCACGCCGTCGGTTTCCATATCTCCGCCCTTTCCCTGCTGGACGATGGCGCCGCGCGACATCACCAGGTAGTGGTCCGCCAGCCCGGCGGCAAAGTCATAGAATTGCTCCACCAGCAGAATGGCCATATCCCCGCGGCTCGCCAGTTGACGGATCACCTCGCCAATCTCTTTGATGACCGAGGGCTGGATCCCCTCGGTGGGCTCATCGAGGATCAGCAGCTGCGGACGGCTGGCCAGCGCGCGGCCGATCGCCAGCTGCTGCTGCTGACCGCCGGATAAGTCACCGCCCCGCCGCTGCTTCATGGTCTTGAGCACCGGGAAAAGCTGGAAAATCTCCTCCGGCACCTGCTGCGCCTCGCGGGCGGGAAAGCGCGACAGCCCCATCAGCAGGTTTTCTTCCACCGTCAGGCGAGGAAAAATCTCGCGTCCCTGGGGGACGTAGGCCACCCCGGCCTGCACCCGCTGGTGCGGTTTACGGTGGGTGATGTTCTGATCCTGCCAGCGCACCTCGCCGCTACGCGCCGGAATAAGCCCCATCAGACATTTCAGCAACGTGGTCTTACCGACGCCGTTGCGCCCCAGCAGGCAGGTGACCTCGCCCTGACGGGCGGTAAAATCCACCCCGCGCAAGATGTGGCTCCCGCCGTAGTACTGATGTAACTGACTCACCTGTAACATTGGCGCTCCTTAACGTCCCAGATAAACTTCAATGACCTGCTCATTGGCCTGCACCTCCCGCAGCGACCCCTCCGCCAGCACCTGGCCCTGATGCAGGACCGTCACCCGGTCGGCAATGGTCTCGACAAACCCCATGTCGTGCTCCACCACCATCAGGGAGTGCTGTCCGGCCAGCGTGCGAAACAGCTCCGCGGTATATTCGGTTTCCGCATCGGTCATGCCGGCCGCTGGCTCATCAAGCAGCAGCAGATGCGGTTCCTGCACCAGCAGCATGCCGATCTCAAGAAACTGTTTCTGGCCATGGGACAGCAGACCCGCCTGGCGGTAGCGTTCGCCGTCGAGGCGCAGCAGGCGCAGCACCTCATTCAGCCGATCGTCCTGTTCGCTGCTCAGCCGGGCGCGCAGGCTGGCCCACACCGATTTATCCCCCTTCATCGCCAGGGCGAGATTTTCCGCCACCGTCAGCGCTTCGAAGACCGTCGGCTTTTGAAACTTGCGCCCGATACCCTGGCGGGCGATGGCCACCGGGTCGAGAGTGGTCAGATCCACCGACTGGTCATAGATCGCTTTGCCGCTCTGCGGCCGGGTTTTGCCGGTGATCACGTCCATCAGGGTGGTCTTGCCCGCGCCGTTGGGGCCGATCACGCAGCGCAACTCGCCGACGCCTATCGCCAGCGACAGATCCGTCAGCGCCCGGAAACCGTCAAAGCTGACGTTAATGTTCTCCAGCTGCAGTACCGGGTCGGTCTGCGCACGGAAGCGATCTCCGGGCAGCTGGCGGGTAAACAGTCCTTCATCCGGTTGCATTAGCGGTCTCCTCGACGCAGCAGACCCATCACCCCGCGGGGTAGAAACAGGGTCACGATGATGAACATGAGGCCAAGAAACAGCTGCCAGTACTCCGGCATCGCCACGGTGAAAATGCTTTTCGCGCCATTGACCAGTCCGGCGCCAAGCACCGGGCCGATCAGGGTGCCGCGCCCGCCGAGCGCCACCCAGATGGCGGCCTCGATGGAGTTGGTCGGCGACATTTCGCTGGGGTTGATGATCCCCACCTGCGGGACGTATAACGCCCCCGCCAGGCCGCAGAGCACCGCCGACAGCGTCCACACCAGCAGCTTGAAGCCGCGCGGGTCGTACCCGCAGAACATCAGGCGGTTCTCGGCATCCCGCACCGCGGTGAGGATGCGGCCAAACTTACTCTGCGCCAGCGCCGAGCCCAGCCACAGGGTCAGCAACAGCAGCAGGACCGTGGCCATAAACAGCGCCGCCCGGGTGCCGGTGGCGGTGACCGGAAAGCCCAGCAGCGTGGTAAATCCGGTGAAGCCGTTGTTACCGCCAAACCCGGTCTCGTTGCGAAAGAACAGCAGCATACCGGCATAGGTCAAGGCCTGGGTCATGATCGAGAAATAGACCCCTTTGATCTTCGAGCGGAAGGCGAACCAGCCGAAAACCAGCGCCAGCAGGCCGGGAACCAGCACCACCAGCGCCATCGCCCAGGCGAAATGCTGCGTGCCCCACCAGAACCAGGGCAGCTCGTTCCAGGAGAGAAAAGACATGAACGCCGGCAGACCGTCCCCCGCCGCCTGGCGCATCAGGTACATGCCCATGGCGTACCCGCCGAGGGCAAAGAAAATCCCGTGGCCAAGGGATAGCATACCCGCGTAGCCCCAGACCAGATCCAGCGCCACCGCCACGATGGCGTAGCAGAGGATTTTACCGCTCAGGGTCAGCAGCCAGCTCGGCACCGCCAGCGGATGGGAGGCCGGCAGCAGCGCCAGGAATGGCATGCTCAGCAGCCCCAGCACTAACAGGATCCCCAGCCAGCGCAGAGGCCGCGGCGCGCGCTGCGCCAGCGTTAAGGTAATGGGTTGGCTCATCAGTCAATCACCCTCCCTTTCAACGCGAACAGGCCCTGCGGGCGTTTCTGAATAAACAGAATAATCATCACCAGGATCAGGATCTTGCCAAGCACCGCGCCCATCTGAGGTTCAAGAATTTTGTTGAAAATGCCCAGCCCAAAGGCTGCCGCCACGCTGCCGGCCAGCTGGCCGACGCCGCCCAGGACCACCACCAGGAACGAGTCGATGATATAGCCCTGACCCAGCTCCGGGCCGACGTTGCCAAGCTGCGACAGCGCCACGCCGCCCAGCCCGGCAATACCGGATCCAAGACCAAAGGCCAGCATATCCACCCGCCCGGTAGGCACGCCGCAGCAGGCGGCCATTGCCCGGTTCTGCGTCACGGCGCGGACGTTCATTCCGAGGCGGGTGCGGTTCAGGATGAGCCAGGTGAAGCACAGCACCAGCAGGACGAACGCCAGCACCGCCAGCCGGTTCCACGGCAGGATCAGGTTCGGCAGGACCTGCACGCCGCCGGAGAGCCAGGCGGGGTTCGCCACCTCCACGTTCTGCGCGCCGAACAGCATCCGCACCAGCTGAATAAGCATCAGGCTGATCCCCCAGGTGGCGAGCAGCGTCTCCAGCGGCCGACCATACAGATGACGAATAATGGTGCGCTCGAGCGCCATGCCGATCCCGGCGGTGACCAGGAAGGCCACCGGCAGCGCGACCAGCGGATAAAAGGCCAGCCACTGCGGCGCGAGCTGCGCCAGGACCTGCTGTACCAGCCAGCAGCTGTAGGCGCCGATCATCAGCATCTCGCCATGGGCCATGTTAATCACCCCCAGCAGGCCGTAGGTGATCGCCAGCCCCAGAGCGGCCAGCAGCAGCACCGAGCCCAGCGACAGCCCCATAAAGGCCTGGCCCAGCAGATCGCCGAGCAGCAGACGATGTTTGATCTTTTGCAGGCTGTCGCTGGCCGCCTCGCGCACCGCCGCATCCGGCTCATGCTGGGCATCAGTAAAGGGGATCAGCAGCGCCTGGGTTTCCGGGGCCGCGGAATGGCCGAGCAGCGTCACCGCGGCCAGCCGCGCGCTGGCCTCAGGCTGAGTCAACTGCAGGCGCGCCAGCGCCACCTCCAGCAGGCCCCGCACATTATCATCGCTTTCCGCCTTCAGCCGCTGCTGCAGCAGAGCGGCCATGGCCGGGGTCGCTTCCCGCTGCAGGGTGCGCGCCGCGGACGCTCGCTCTGTGACGTTGTCACTTAAAATAAGATGGCTGGCCAGCGCGCCGGCAGCCAGATTGCGCAGGCGGTTGGTCAGACGGACCGGCCGGGGGTCGCCCTGCGGCGCGGCGGCGGCGCCCAGCGGTTGTAAGCCGCCCTGTCGGGCGCGGAAGGCATGTTTTCCGTCGTCCATCACCAGGCTCTCGCTGGTTAACGCCCGCAGCAACGGCAGGCGATCGGCCTGCGGCGCCGCCGCCCACTGGGTCAACAGCTGCGCCTGCTGGCTGCGGCTGGCGGCGACGAAATCATCCGCCTCCGCAGCCTGCGCCCGCCATGGCAGCAAGCTCAGCAGCAGCGCCAACACACTCATGAGACGCAATGCGTTCATGTCGTTCTCCTCTGGTCAGCGGCCGACGGGCGCGACGCTCCCGCCCCGTCGGCCCTGGCGCTTACTGGCTGACGGTTTTCACCGGATGGTCAGGTTTCTTATCATTACCGGGGATCCACGGGCTCCACGGCTGCGCGCGGACGGGCTCATCGGTCTGCCAGACCACATTGAACTGGCCGTTGCCTTCGATTTCACCGATCATCACCGGCTTATGCAGATGGTGGTTGGTGGCATCCATCGTCAGGGTAAAACCGGACGGCGCTTTAAAGGTTTGCCCGGCCATGGCGTCGCGCACTTTGTCCACGTCGGTGGTGCCGGCTTTGGTCACCGCCTGCGCCCACATATGCAGACCCACCCAGGTCGCCTCCATCGGGTCGTTGGTCACCACCGTATCGGCATTCGGCAGCTTGTGCGCTTTGGCGTAAGCGCGATAGTCGGCGACAAAGGCTTTATTGGTCGGGTTATCGACCGACTCAAAGTAGTTCCATGCCGCGAGGTTGCCGACCAGCGGTTTGGTATCGATGCCGCGCAGCTCCTCTTCCCCCACCGAGAAGGCCACCACCGGCACGTCGGTCGCTTTCAGACCCTGGTTAGCCAGCTCTTTGTAGAAAGGCACGTTGGAATCGCCGTTGATGGTGGAGACCACCGCCGTTTTGCCGCCAGCGGAGAATTTTTTGATATTGGCGACGATGGTCTGGTAATCGCTATAGCCGAACGGGGTGTAGACTTCTTCGATATCTTTGTCCTGGATCCCTTTGGCATGCAGGAAGGCGCGAAGGATCTTGTTGGTGGTGCGCGGATAGACGTAGTCGGTTCCCAGCAGGAAGAAGCGTTTGGCGCCGCCGCCGTCCTCGCTCAGCAGGTATTCCACCGCCGGGATGGCCTGCTGGTTAGGCGCCGCGCCGGTATAGAAGACGTTGGGGGACATCTCTTCCCCTTCGTACTGTACCGGGTAGAACAGCAGGCCGTTCAGCTCCTCAAACACCGGTAACACCGATTTACGCGAGACCGAGGTCCAGCAGCCGAACACCACCGCCACCTTGTCCTGGGCCAGCAGCTGGCGCGCCTTCTCGGCGAACAGCGGCCAGTTGGAGGCCGGGTCGACCACTACCGGCTCCAGCTTCTTGCCCAGCACCCCGCCTTTGGCGTTGATGTCGTCGATGGCCATCAGGGCGACGTCCTTCAGCGGCGTTTCGGAAATCGCCATCGTCCCGGAGAGCGAATGCATAATCCCGACTTTAATGGTGTCGGCGGCATAGGCCTGGAATGAGAGACCCATAGCCATTACAGAGGCGGAGAGTGCAAAAGCTTTTAATAACGTTCTTCGTTGCATGATTCACTCCTGAGTAGCGCAAAAATAAAGAATTAACAGCTAACCAGAGGTGATAAGGCAAAAACGGTGCCAGGTTGTGAGAACAGCGGGACGCGGCGCAGGCGGAGGGCGGAGGTGAAGGAGATGGCAGCGTTGCCTCATCACGGTGCAACGCTGCGCTAAGAAAGGCATTACCAGACGTCGGCGGCGATGGCGGTCACCAGACGAACTTTTTGCCACTGCTGGTCTTCGCTGAGGGCGTTACCCTCTTCCGTGGAGGCGAAACCGCACTGCGGACTCAGGCAGATCTGCTCAAGCGGAACATACTGCGCCGCCTCGGCGAGACGCGCTTTGACCCCCTGCGGGTTCTCCAGCTCGCCGTTTTTGGTGGTGATCAACCCGAGGACCACCTGCTGATGGCCGGGACGAATAAAGCGCAGCGGCGCGAAATCCCCGGAGCGGTCGTTGTCATATTCGAGGAAGAAGGCATCGACATTGACGCCGCCAAACAGCACCTCGGCCACCGGCTCGTAACCGCCCTCCGAGATCCAGGTTGAGCGGAAATTACCCCGGCAGACGTGGAGGCCCACCGTCAGATCGGCCGGTTTGCCCTCCAGCGCCTGGTTCAGCACCCGGGCATAAATGCGCGCCAGCGCATCCGGATCGTCGCCGCGCTCGCGTACCTGCTGACGCTGGGCATCGGAGCACAGATAGGCCCAGACGGTATCGTCCAGCTGCAGATAGCGACAGCCGGCGTCATAAAAGGCGCGGATCGCGTCGCGCCAGGTGGTGGCCAGGTCGTCGAAGTAGTCGCTGAGATCCGGGTAAACGGTGGCATCAATATCTTTCCGACCGCCGCGGAAGTGCAGCACGCTCGGGCTGGGAATGGTCATCTTCGGCTGCGCGTCGCCGCTGATGCTTTTCAGATAGCGGAAATCCTCCAGCATCGGGTGGTCGCCGAACGCCAGCTTGCCGGTAACGCGCACGCCGTGGGCTTTGGTCTGCACGCCGTTGAACTGGATCCCCTGCTCGGCATCGTAACGCTCAACGCCCTGCAGGCCGTCGAAGAAATCGAAATGCCACCATGCGCGACGAAACTCGCCGTCGGTGACCACGTGCAGGCCGCAGTCGCACTGCTGCTGGACCAGATGACGGATAGCGTTATTCTCAATTTCGCGCAGCTGACCGGCGTCGATAAGCCCCTCCGCCAGCTGCTGACGCGCCTGTTTGATACTGTCCGGACGCAAAAAACTGCCGACGATGTCTGCGCGGAACGGGGCCTGTTGACGTTGCATGCTGTCTCCTTAGCGGTGGGCGCGTTAGTTGCCCACCGTGATAGTTCATTATTTGAATTTTTAGACTTCTGGATGGCTATATGTCCAGATACTGGCATGCAGGTCGACGGGCCGCAAACGAGAATATTTCATGGTACATGAAAAATATTCACTTACCGGCGACAAACGCATAACCCTCATCTTCCCAGCCGGTGATCCCGCCGAGCATCATTTTCACCGGCCGCCCCAGTTCGGCCAGCTTCAGCGCGGCTACGTCGGCACCGTTGCAGTGCGGCCCGGCGCAATAGACCACAAACAGGGTCTCCGCCGGCCAGGCCGCCATTCTCTCGGCGCTGATCTGGCTGTGCGGAAGATGCAGCGCGCCGGGCAGGTGACGCCTGGCGAAGGCCTCCTCGCTGCCGACCACGTGCAGCAGGACAAAGTCGACCTCGCCGGCACGCTGCGCGCTGTGCACATCGGCGCAATCGGTCTCGAGTTGCAGCTTATGGCGGAACCAGCGGATAGCCTCGGCGGAGGTGGCGGGGGTAAATTGGCTTACTACACTCATGGCGTCTTCTCCTTGTCTGTGATAACACTACTTTACTGACGCCCATCACCCTTATCTGCCGGCAACCATGACAGAAAACGCTAACATCCTGACAACCCCTTCGGTGACACCGTCACCTCACCGCGTGGTGGCCCTCGCCTACGATGGCCTGTGCACGTTTGAGTTTGGCGTGGCCGTGGAGATCTTCGGCCTGCCGCGCCCGGAAATGGGCGAGCGCTGGTACCAGTTCGCCGTCGCCGCCGTCGATGAAGGGCCTCTGAGAGCCACCGGCGGGGTCCGCCTGATGACCGACGGCGGCCCTGAGCTTCTCGCCCAGGCGCAGACCATCGTGGTCCCGGGCTGGCGCGGCATCGACGCCCCGGTCCCCGAAGCGCTGTGCGCCGCCCTGTCCGCCGCTCACGCCCGCGGATGCCGAATAATCTCCATCTGTTCCGGAGTGTTCGTTCTCGCCGCCGCCGGGCTGCTCAATGGCCGCCAGGCGACAACCCACTGGCGCTACACCGCGGCGCTGCAGTCCCGTTTTCCGCAGATCCAGGTGGTGGAGGATGTCCTTTACGTGGGCGATGATTTGCTGATGACGTCCGCCGGCAGCGCGGCGGGGATCGACCTCTGTCTGCATCTGGTGCGCGAGGATTTCGGCAGCGAGGCAGCGAATGTGGTCGCTCGCCGCCTGGTGGTCTCTCCCCATCGCGATGGCGGTCAGGCGCAGCAGGTCCTGCGTCCGGTGGCCCGCAGCCGGGAGAGTCTGCGCCTTGGCCAGCTGTTTGATTATCTGCACCAGCATCTCGCCGCCAGCCACACCGTCGCCTCCCTCGCGCAGCGCGCCGGCATGGGGACGCGCACCTTTTTGCGCCGCTTTGAAGAGGCCACTGGTAAAACCCCCGCCCGCTGGCTGCTGGAGGAGCGTCTGCTGCGCGCCCGTCAGCACCTGACGGAGAGCACGATGGGCATCGACCAGATCGCTGAGCGCTGCGGTTTTGCCAGCGCTGGCACCCTGCGCCACCATTTTCGCCTGCGCTTCGCGCTAAGCCCGCTGCAGTACCGTAAACAGTTTGCTACTTCTCCGATTGCAAAATCCTCGCAGCCACGGACAATAGACGACCACAGTAAACCGGTCGCCAGGATGGTCGATGATGAAGAAAGAGTGTCGGGTAGTGATCTATAAAGAGGGCCTGCTGGGCAGCCTGTTTTTTGGCGAAGCCAAAGCCGACCCTGACAAAATGAGCCAGTTTCTCAGCAGCTATACCCGCGAGGGCTGGGAGGTAAAAACCATGTCGGTGGAGCGCCGCCGTACCGCCCTGTTCTGGTCGCGGGAAGCGTATCTGTTTGTGCTTGAAAGGCCCCTGTAACGGAGCCTGCGCCTGGTTTACACGCTTAAGCCAGGCGTTGCCCGGCATCCGCGCTCAGGGCTGGCGGATATAGCCCTGCTCGTGCATTTTGCGCATGCCCTCCTCGCCAGCGCAGACCATCCCGGTGGTCAGCATGGCAAAACCAAAACGCTGATAGAACGCGATTTTATCGGCCACCGCATAGATAAAAATTTTGCCAAAGGGCAGCAGCTGCTCCCGGACCGCCAGCATCAGCTGTTGTCCGTAACCCTGCCCCTGTCGGTCGGGGACGATCGCCACATCCGACAAGTAGCTGCTCCAGGTGCAGTCGCTGATGGCGCGCGCCACGGCAATTAGCTGACCGTTCTCATAGCCGAACCAGCAGAAGGTGCTCTGGCGAAACGCCTGCTCCAGCTGCTGAACATCACGTTCATTCAGCCCGGCCTCGGCGACGATGGCCCGCACCCGCCGCCAGTCTACCCGCGCAATCGCCTCTTTGCCCTCAATCACCATCATGACCTTGTCTCCCGCCGTGTTCGGCATCTATCCCGGAAGAAAGATGTAGCATGCCGCCGCCGTGGATGCCAGGCGAAAAATCCAACGAAAGAACGCGGAAAACGGGAGTGAGGCAAAAAAAAACCGCCATGTGACTGGCGGTAAATCAATGCTTGCATGGATAGATTGTATTTTGCATTTTTCGCAGGCAGAGGATCCTGACCTCTCTACGTTTGATCCCGAGGTTAGCATGGTCAACCTCAATAAATCCTCAACGGCCTGCGGCTAAAGCTTTTCCACCAACGCTTTCAGCTGCGCCAGGGTCTGCTGCCGGTCCTCCGCGGCGGCGAGCGGCCACGCCGACTGGCGCACGATGAGCCGGGTCGGCAGCAGCTCGCGGATCCGCATCTGCGGGGCCGCCATCAGAGCAATCAGCCGCTCCACGGCCCGTTTGCCCAGCAGATCGAAGTCCTGCGCCACCGTGGTGAGCGGCGGCTGAAAGTAAAGACTGTCGGCGGTGTCGTCATAGCCGGTCACCGACACCGCCTGGCTGCCGCTGCGATTGAGCTGGGCCAGCGCGCTGAGTACCCCGAGCGCCATCTGATCGTTGGCCACCACAATGGCGCTGATCCGCGGCTGGAGGTGCAGCAGTTCGAAGGTTTTCTGCCAGCCGCTGGCGGCGCTCCAGTCACCGAACACCGTGGTTGAACGGGCAATGTTCAGGCTGTGCAGCGCCTCGCGCCAGCTGGCGAGACGCAGACGGGCGGAAACCGAACTTTCCGGCCCCGCCAGCAGGCCAAATTCGCGATGCCCGAGCTCCCAAAGATGGCGCACGCAGGCTCCGCAGCCGTCGCGATGGTCGAAGCGCACGCAGCAGACATCGGCCTCCGGGGAGACGTCAAGAAACAGGCAGGCCATATCCGGGTTCTCTTTAACCAGCCGCTCGGCGGTGGCGCTCTCCAGCGGCAGGCTGACGATCACCCCGCGAATATGCTGGGCGCGCAGTTCGTCCAGCCGGGCCTGCAGCGCGGCGAAGTCGGCCTGCGCTGGCATCGCTATCGCCACCTCCAGTTGGTGCAGGCTGGCATGGCTCTTTACCGCGGCGGCGATCTGCGAGGGGGCATGCAGGGTCAGCGAGGCGGTAATCAGCCCAATGGAGGGCGCCGCTTTGCCGGCGAGCAGCTGCGCCGAGCGGTTAGGCACGTAGTGCAGCGTCTGCATCGCGCGGATCACCTGCTCGCGGGTGCGGGCTGACACCACTTCCGGACGGTTCAGAACCCGGGAGACCGTCTGTTGGGAGACGCCCGCCGCGCGGGCGACATCCTCCAGGGTTGCGGTACGACGCGGCATAGTTTCTCCTCATCGACAAAATGTCGTGCGCTAACATTTTATGTTTAACGCACGACAAAAAACAGCGTATTACGCCCGCTTTCGTGATCGTCTGTTAATTTCATTTCCGCCGTCGTTGCTGGAAAAAACAAATTACCCGATAACGTTCTTCATCCTGTTTAGCGATCGACATTTTCTGACTTACCGGGGATTACTATGCCAATAAGCGATACCAGTCGCCGCCACGCGCCTGACTTCCACGCCGTCCTCGCCCGCGAAGACTGGCAGAACCAGACCATTACCCATCTCAACCGCCTGCCGGCCCATCCCGCGTTCGCCAGCTGGCGCGATGAGCTTGCCGCCCGCGATAATCATCCTTCGCCCCATCGTCGTCAGCTGGACGGCGAGTGGCAATTTGCTTACGCCCGCAGCCCGTTTGCCGTCGATGCGCAGTGGCTGACGCAGGACCTGCCGGGCAGCCGCGGTACGCCGGTGCCCTCCAACTGGCAGATGGAGGGCTATGACGCGCCGATCTACACCAACGTCCGCTACCCCATCGACACCACCCCGCCGCGGGTGCCGGAGGATAACCCAACCGGCTGTTACTCCCTGCACGTTGCGATCGATGACGCCTGGCGCGCGGACGGGCAGACGCAGATTATTTTCGACGGCGTTAACTCGGCCTTTCATCTCTGGTGCAACGGCGCCTGGGTCGGTTACTCCCAGGACAGCCGCCTGCCGGCGGCGTTCGATCTCAGCCCCTTTCTGCGTCCGGGCGACAACCGTCTGTGCGTGATGGTCATGCGCTGGAGCGCCGGCAGCTGGCTGGAAGACCAGGATATGTGGCGGATGAGCGGTATTTTCCGCTCGGTGTGGCTACTGAATAAGCCGCACCAGCGGCTGAGCGACGTCCAGCTGACGCCGACCCTTGACGCCCTCTGCCGCGACGGCGCTCTGCAGGTCCAGGCGACCGTCGAAGCGACAGAAGCGGCGCTTGCCGGGCTCAGCGTCGGGGTTAGCCTGTGGCGCGGCGAGCAGCCTGTCGTTGCCCACCGTCAGCCGTTAGGCACCCCGACGGTGGATGAGCGCGGCCGTTACGCCGAACGGGTCGATTTCTCCCTGGCGGTGGCGGCGCCGGCGCACTGGAGCGCGGAAACCCCGGATTGCTACCGGGCGGTGGTCACCCTGTGGCGCGGCGAGGCATTGCTGGAGGCAGAGGCGTGGGATATCGGTTTTCGCCGCATCGAGATCGCCGACGGCCTGCTGCGCCTTAACGGCAAACCGCTGCTGATCCGCGGCGTTAACCGCCATGAACACCACCATTTACGCGGTCAGGTGGTCAGCGAGGCGGATATGGTGCAGGACATTCTGTTGATGAAGCAGAACAACTTTAACGCCGTCCGCTGCTCGCACTACCCCAACGCCCCGCGCTGGTATGAGCTGTGCAACCGCTACGGTCTGTACGTGGTCGATGAAGCCAATATTGAAACCCACGGCATGGTGCCGATGAATCGGCTGTCCGACGATCCGGCGTGGCTGCCAGCCTTCAGCGCCCGCGTCACCCGGATGGTACAGAGCAACCGCAACCATCCGTGCATTATCATCTGGTCGCTGGGCAACGAATCCGGCGGCGGCGGCAACCACGAAGCGCTGTACCACTGGCTGAAGCGTAACGACCCGACCCGTCCGGTGCAGTACGAGGGCGGCGGCGCGGATACCACCGCCACCGATATTATCTGTCCGATGTACGCCCGCGTCGAACGTGACCAGCCGATCCCGGCGGTACCGAAGTGGGGGATCAAAAAATGGATCAGCCTGCCCGGCGAGCAGCGGCCGCTGATCCTCTGCGAGTACGCCCACGCGATGGGCAACAGCCTCGGCAACTTCGCCGATTACTGGCAGGCCTTCCGCGAGTATCCGCGGCTGCAGGGCGGGTTTATCTGGGACTGGGCCGACCAGGCGATCCGCAAAATCTTTGACGACGGCAGCGTCGGCTGGGCCTACGGCGGCGACTTTGGCGATAAGCCGAACGATCGCCAGTTTTGTATGAACGGCCTGGTGTTCCCCGATCGCACGCCGCATCCGTCGCTGGTCGAGGCGAAGCACGCCCAGCAGTATTTCCAGTTCGCCCTGCTGTCAACCTCGCCGCTGCGGGTGCGCATCGCCAGCGAATACCTGTTCCGCCAGACCGATAACGAAGCGCTGCGCTGGCAGGTGCAGGCGGCCGGTGAAACCCTGTACCACGGCAACCTGACGCTGGCGCTCCCGCCTGAGGGCAGCGACGAGATAACGCTGCTCGACAGTCTGATCCTGCCGCCAGGCGCCCGCGCCGTGTGGCTGACGCTGGAGGTGGTCCAGCCCCAGGCGACAGCCTGGTCCCCGGCGGATCATCGCGTCGCCTGGCAGCAATATCCCCTGCCGGCGCCGCTGGCGCTGCCTGCGCCCACGGTGCCAGCCGGCGCCCCGGATCTTATCGTCAGCGATGAGGCCTGGCAGATCCGCACCGGCACGCAGTGCTGGACCGTCGATCGCCGGACCGGTTTGCTGAGTGGCTGGTCGGTTGGCGGTCAGGAGCAGCTGCTGACCCCCCTGCGGGATCAGTTTATCCGTGCGCCGCTCGACAACGACATCGGGGTCAGCGAAGTGGAGCGCATCGACCCCAACGCCTGGGTGGAGCGCTGGAAAAGCGCCGGCCTGTTCGACCTTGAGGCGCGCTGCGTGCAGTGCGACGCCCAGCGTCTGGCGAATGAGACCCTTGTCGACAGCCGCTGGCACTACCTGCGCGGCGACGAGGTGGTGATTATCAGCCACTGGCGCCTGCGCTTTACCGCGGACGGAACGGTGCGGCTGGCGGTGGACGGCGAGCGCGCGGAAACGCTGCCGCCGCTGCCGCGGGTCGGGCTGCACTTCCAGGTGGCGGATCAGCAGGCGCCGGTGAGCTGGCTGGGGCTGGGGCCGCATGAGAACTACCCCGACCGGCGGAGCAGCGCCTGCTTCGCCCGCTGGGAGCAGCCGCTGGCGGCGATGACCACCCCCTACATCTTCCCGACGGAAAACGGCCTGCGCTGTGATACTCAGGCGCTGGACTGGGGACGCTGGCACGTCAGCGGTCATTTCCACTTCTCCGTTCAGCCGTGGAGCACCCGTCAGCTGATGGAGACCGACCACTGGCACAAGATGGAGGCCGAAGACGGCGTGTGGATCACCCTTGACGGTCTGCATATGGGGGTGGGAGGCGATGACTCCTGGACCCCAAGCGTGCTGCCGCAGTGGCTCCTGACCCAAACGCGCTGGCAGTACGAGGTCTCATTGCGTTGCCTTTAATCCGTGGGGGCGGCAGCCCCCACCCTACAAACAGAATAACAAGGGATCATGGTGATGAAATTCTCTGAACTGGCGCCGCGAGAACGGCATAATTTTGTCTATTTCCTGCTGTTCTTTTTCTTTTACTATTTCATTATGTCGGCCTATTTTCCGTTTTTCCCGGTGTGGCTGGCGGACGTTAACCATTTAACCAAAACGGAAACCGGGATCGTCTTCTCCTCCATCTCGTTGTTCGCGATTATTTTTCAGCCGGTATTTGGTTTAATGTCGGATAAGCTCGGCCTGCGCAAACATCTGCTGTGGACTATTACGGTGCTGTTAATTCTGTTCGCGCCGTTCTTTATTTTCGTTTTCTCCCCGCTGCTGCAGATGAATATTATCGCCGGTTCGCTGGTGGGCGGGATCTACCTGGGGATTGTTTTCTCCAGCGGCTCCGGGGCGGTGGAAGCCTATATCGAGCGCGTCAGCCGGGCAAACCGCTTTGAATATGGCAAAGTGCGGGTCGCTGGCTGCGTCGGCTGGGCGCTGTGCGCCTCGATAACCGGCGTGCTGTTCGGCATCGACCCCAATATTACCTTCTGGATCGCCTCCGGCTTTGCGCTGGTGCTGGGTCTTCTGCTCTGGCTGTCGCGTCCGGAAAGCAGCAACAGCGCCCAGGTTATCGAGGCGCTCGGGGCCAATCGCCAGGCCTTTTCGCTGCGTACGGCGGCAGAGCTGCTGCGTATGCCGCGCTTCTGGGGCTTTATCGTCTATGTGGTGGGGGTCGCCAGCGTTTACGACGTGTTTGACCAGCAATTTGCTAACTTTTTCAAAAGCTTCTTCGCCAGTCCGCAGCGCGGTACCGAAGTGTTTGGCTTCGTCACCACCGGTGGCGAGCTGCTCAATGCCGTGATCATGTTCTGCGCCCCGGCCATCGTTAACCGTATCGGGGCCAAAAACGCCCTGCTGACCGCGGGGATGATCATGTCGGTGCGTATTCTCGGGTCGTCTTTTGCCTCATCGGCGGTGGAAGTGGTGATCCTCAAGATGCTGCATATGTTTGAGATCCCCTTCCTGCTGGTCGGGACCTTTAAATATATCTCCTCCGCCTTTAACCCGCGGCTCTCAGCCACCCTGTTTCTGATCGGCTTTAACCTGTCGAAACAGCTGTCCGGGGTGGTACTTTCCGCCTGGGTGGGCCGGATGTACGACACCGTCGGCTTCCATCAGGCCTATCTGATCCTCGGCTGCATCACCCTGAGCTTTACCCTGCTCTCGTTCATCACCTTGCGCGGCGGCAAAAGCCTGCTGCCGGCAGCGGGGACGCAGACCCCCGCCTGACCGGGCGCGCCCGTCAGGGATGACGGGGTTCACTCCACAATGCGCGTCTCTCCGCCGCTATTCTCCAGCGCATAGCGCTGGCAGGCAGCCCCGGCGGCGATAAGATCCGCCAGCTCTGCCGAGTGGCTGGTCAGCCAGATCTGGCTGTAGCGGGAGGCCTCGACGATCAGCCTGGCCAGCGCCGGGAGCATGTCGCGATGCAGGCTGTTTTCCGGTTCATTGATCGCCAGAAAGGCCGGCGGGCGCGGGCTGAGCAGCGCGACGGCGAGGCAGAGAAAACGCAGCGTGCCGTCGGACATCTCCGCCGCCAGCAGCGGGCGGCGGATCCCCTCCCGGCGCATTTTCAGCGCGAAACGCGAGTGCTCGTTTTCACAGTAAAACTGGCAGCCGGGAAAGGCGTCGGCGAGGATCTCGTGCAAAATCTCCTCCGCGCCGATCTCGACAATGGTCTGAAAGGCGGCAGCCAGATTATGGCCGTCGCTGTCGAGCACCGGCGAACGGTAGCCGACGGCCGGCTGGCGCAGCGGTGAGTGGCGGCCGATAGCGAATTCATGGTAAAACCGCCAGCGGCGCAGGGTCTCGCGCACCCGCGAGACCTCAGGAAAACGGTGCGGCTCGCCAAGCTGACCGAACACCGACTCGTTTTCATAAATACTCTCGGTGAAGGTGCTTTTCTCCCCGGCGACATCGACGAGGAACGCCGCCTGATTCTTACGCTGCAGTACGCGGGAGGAAGGCCGACGGGAATAGCCCGCCAGCCAGATGTTCTCTTCTTTGACGATGGGATCGAGCATGAACTGCGTCGGATAGGGCAATTTTTCCGGGAAACCAACCTGCAGTTCATAATCAAAGCTCTCCGTCCGACAGGCGATTTGCAGCCGGCGGGGATGGCGATCGAGGGGAGAACGATCTCCGGACCACATCATATTTTCAAGGCCCCCCTCTTCGCTGATAAATCCCGACAGCCTGCCGTCGGCAGCCGCGGTCAACAGATGGATAGCGTTGTAAATATTGGATTTGCCGCAGCCGTTAGGGCCGAAGACAATGTTCAGCGGCCCCAGCTCCAGCGCGATATCCCTGACTGAGCGAAAGTTTTGAATACGGATGTACTGAATCATGATGCGTCCTGGCCCGGAGAGAGAAGGCTGCCACAGTAGCAAAGCCGCGGCAGGGATACTATCGCCCCCTCTCTCCGACCGGGTTTAACAGAACATTTTTTTCATTCCGCGGGTCAGCGCCACCCGCGTCAGCTTGTCGCTATCCTGATGGGCGTCACTGAAAACGCCAAAGAAATAGCGTTCATCGTCAATGGTTTGACTCACGATACGATAGCTGAGCGGCTGTCCGGACGGCGCACCGTATTGCGCAGGGGTCACTGAGACCTCGGTCGCATCGTCGGCGACGCTGACCAGCAGTCCATCCGCCTTACCGCCCACCAGCATGACCTTAATTATCGGGTGCACCAGTTCCTCCCGGGATGGCATAGATCATTGGCAAACCGCGCAGCGCGGCGGGCGTATCGTCAGCAAACAGCGGCGCCAGCCAGAGTGCGGTCTTAAGTATTTTCTTATAGTTCATTGCGGCCTTGAGTCAAAAAATAGCGTGCTTAGGCTGAGCTAAATATTGATTATTCGAAATAAAAGATGACAAATGATGAAGGAAAAAAGAGGAATTGTGAATCAGCAAAACGCCAGGTTATTCTATTTTATCACTCCTCTACTCGCCTTTAATGGCCCTGATTCAAGGAAGTATTGCGGTTATGCGTTATGTTCGCCTGTGCCTTTTCTCCCTGATTGCCGCCCTGCCACTGGCGGTATTCGCCAGCCCTCCGCCGCTTGAGCAAGTTACACGCAGCGAAAGTCAGCTGGCGGGCCGCGTGGGCTATGTTGAAATGGATCTGGCCAGCGGCCGCACGCTGGCCGCCTGGCGCGCCAGTGAGCGCTTTCCGCTGATGAGCACCTTTAAAGTGCTGCTCTGCGGCGCGGTGCTGGCCCGGGTGGATGCCGGAGACGAACAGCTGGATCGGCGGATCCGCTACCGCCAGCAGGATCTGGTGGACTACTCCCCGGTCAGCGAAAAACACCTTGCCGACGGGATGACCGTTGGCGAACTCTGCGCCGCCGCCATCACCATGAGCGACAACAGCGCCGGCAATCTGCTGTTGAAGAGCGTTGGCGGCCCCGCGGGATTGACCGCTTTTCTGCGCCAGATCGGTGACAACGTCACCCGCCTTGACCGCTGGGAAACGGAGCTCAATGAAGCGCTTCCCGGCGACGTGCGCGACACCACCACCCCAGCCAGCATGGCCGCCACCCTGCGCAAGCTGCTAACCAGCCACGCGCTGAGCGCCCGTTCGCAGCAGCAGCTGCTGCAGTGGATGGTGGACGACCAGGTGGCCGGCCCGCTGATCCGCGCCGTGCTGCCGGCGGGCTGGTTTATCGCCGATAAAACCGGGGCCGGCGAGCGGGGCTCACGCGGCATTGTCGCCCTGCTCGGCCCGAACGGCAAAGCGGAGCGCATCGTGGTGATCTATCTGCGGGATACGCCGGCGACCATGGCCGAGCGTAACCAGCAGATCGCCAGAATAGGCGCGGCGCTGATCGAGCACTGGCAGCGCTAGCCCGGCGAAGGCCGCGCGCCTTACCCGGCGCGCAGCACCTCGCAAGCGTGCCGGGCGATATGTGTGGCGGCAGCATCGGAGAGATGCCGGTCGGTAATGATGGTGGTAAAGCGGGTCAAGGGTAACGCCATAAACGTGGCCACCTGATTATATTTCGAACTGTCGCACAGCAGGATGCTTCTGGCGCTGACCTGGCTGACGGTCTCCTTGACGGTGACCTTGTTCTCATCAGGGGTGAAAATCCCGCGGCTGTCCCAGCCGCTGGCGGAGATAAAGGCCGTATCGATAGCCAGGTGGCGCAAGGTCCGCGCCGCCGACTCGCCGACGCAGGAGCGGTTCTCCCGGCACAGGGTGCCGCCGGTGTGGATCACGCCGCACTGGCTGGCATCGATCAGCAGCTGGGTTATCTCAAAATCGTTGGTGACCACCTGCAGGTCGTCCCGGTCGAGGATCGCCCGCGCCAGCGCCAGGGTGGTGGTGCCGGCATCGAGATAGATGCAGCTGTTTTTGGCGATGTGACTGGCCGCCAGCGCGCCGATGGCCTGTTTCTCTTCACTCTGTAGAGTGCTTTTCACCAGATGACTGGGCTCTGCGGCCAGGCGGCTGACGGCGCGCACGCCGCCCGAGACGCTGACCAGCAGCCCCTGTTCTTCCAGCTTACTGACGTCGCGACGGATAGTCATATGGGACACGCCGAGGATCTCCGTCAGCTCATTAATGCTCACCGCCCCACGCTGCTCCACCAGGGCTAAAATACGCTGATGACGTTCTATTGGAATCACCGCTCTCCCCTTACCATTTTTTCACACCAGAGCTTACCACTCACGCCGGGAACCTGAAGATCCCCTGTGCTGTCATCGCTGCTTGACCGCTGTTTTTACGCTATTTTAGGGCAAGAATCGCCGTCGCGCAGCCACTTTCCGTCTGTGAATTTTTTATATTCATGTGGGTTATTCGTGATAACTCTCACATAATTTCACATAGCAACGCTTTATTCTATCATTAAATCACATTAATTAACGAATATTCACAAGGAGACCGTCATGACTGCACACACTAACGTCTGCGTGATTGGACTGGGTTCGATGGGCATGGGCGCCGCCCGCGCCTGCCTGCAGGCGGGCCTGAACACCTGGGGGGTGGACATCAACCCCGACAACTGCCGCGCGCTGCTGGAGGCGGGCGCCAAAGGCGCAGGCCCCAGCGCGGTGCCTTTCGCCGCTGAACTGGATGCGGTCGTGCTGCTGGTGGTCAATGCCGCCCAGGTTCGGGGGATCCTGTTCGGCGAGAGCGGCCTCGCCGGCCATCTGAAGCCGGGTACCGCGGTGATGGTGTCATCAACCATCGCCTCCGCCGATGCCCAGGCGATTGCCGCGGCGCTGGCGGAATATCAGCTATTGATGCTCGACGCGCCGGTATCGGGCGGCGCGGTGAAAGCGGCCGCCGGCGACATGACGGTGATGGCCTCCGGGAGCGATGCCGTCTTCGCCCGCCTCGCGCCAGTGCTGGACGCGGTGGCCGGCAAAGTCTATCGCATCGGGAGCGACATTGGCCTCGGTTCGACGGTAAAAATCATCCATCAGCTGCTGGCCGGGGTGCATATCGCCGTCGCCGCCGAAGCGATGGCCCTCGCCGCCCGCGCCGGCATCCCGCTGGAGACGATGTACGACGTGGTGACCCACGCGGCGGGTAATTCGTGGATGTTTGAGAATCGTATGCAGCACGTCCTGGATGGCGATTACTCGCCAAAATCCGCCGTCGATATTTTTGTCAAAGATCTCGGCCTGGTGAATGACACCGCCCGGGCGCTGACCTTCCCGCTGCCGCTCGCCACCACCGCGCTGAATATGTTCACCTCCGCCAGCAACGCCGGATTCGGCCGGGAAGATGACAGCGCGGTGATCAAGATCTTCAACGGCATTACCCTGCCGGGCCATAAACAGTGAGGAGAGACAAGATGCAGCTTGGTGTCATTGCCGATGACTTTACCGGCGCCACGGATATCGCCAGTTTCCTCGTGCGCAACGGCATGGCGACGGTGCAGCTAAACGGCGTACCGCCCCACGAACTGCCGCTGACCAGCGAAGCGGTGGTGATCAGCCTGAAAACGCGCTCCTGCCCGGTGGAAACCGCCGTCAGCCAGTCGCTGGCGGCCCTGCGCTGGCTGCAGGCCCGGGGCTGTCAGCAATTTTATTTTAAGTATTGTTCCACGTTCGACAGCACCGCGCAGGGCAACATTGGCCCGGTACTGGATGCTCTACTGGCAGAGCTGGGCGAGACCCGGACGGTGATTTCCCCGGCGCTGCCGGTAAACGGCCGCACGGTCTATCAGGGGTATCTGTTTGTCGGCCAGCAGTTACTCAATGAGTCCGGGATGCGCCACCATCCGGTGACGCCGATGGAGGATGCCCACCTGGGCCGCTTAATCGAGCGCCAGGGCGGCGGAAAAGCGGCGCTGATCGCCTGGCCGATTATCGATCAGGGGCCGGAGGCGGTCGCTGCCGCGCTGGCGGCAATCAGCGACCCGGCGGTGCGCTATGTGGTGCTCGACGCCCTCAGTGAACAGCATTTGCTGACCCAGGGGGCGGCGCTGCGGGAAATGAAGCTGGTCTCCGGCGGCTCTGGTCTCGCCATCGGCCTCGCCCGCGACTGGGCGCAGCGCCACGGAACCCAGGGTGAAGGATCCCAGGCGGGCATGCCGCTGCCCGGCCCGGCGGTAGTGCTCTCGGGCTCCTGTTCGCTGATGACCAACAGCCAGGTGGCGGCCTATCGTGAACAGGCTCCCGCCCGCGCCGTCGACTTAAGCGCCTGCTTTACCGATCTGGAGGGCTATGCCGGGACGCTGGCGGCCTGGGTGGACGCAAACCGCGATTCGCCGCTGGCGCCGATGGTCTATGCCACGACTGAGCCGCAAACGCTGCAGCGGATCCAGGCGCAGTATGGCGACAAGGCCAGCAGCGAACGGATCGAACAGCTGTTCGCCGCCCTCGCCGCCGCGCTGAAGGAGAAAGGATTCACCCGGTTTATTGTGGCCGGAGGGGAAACGTCGAGCATCGTGGCGCAGACGCTGGGGGTCGAGGCGTTCCATATCGGGCCGACGATCTCCCCTGGGGTTCCCTGGGTGCGTGACACCCGCCAGCCGCTCTCCCTGGCGCTGAAGTCAGGTAATTTCGGCGATATCCAGTTCTTTGCCCGTGCCCAGCAGGAGTTTTGTCATGACTGAGCAACAGCTGCGAGATGAGATGGTGCAGATTGGCGCCTCGTTGTTTAACCGCGGTTATGCCACCGGCTCCGCCGGCAATCTGTCGCTCCTGCTGCCGGACGGCAACCTGCTGGCGACGCCGACCGGCTCCTGCCTGGGCGAGCTGCAGGCCCAGCGGTTGTCGGTGGTCACCCTGCAAGGCGAATGGATCGCCGGCGACAAACCGTCGAAAGAGATCGCTTTTCACCGGGCGGTCTATTTGCATAACCCGGCCTGCAAGGCGATCGTCCACTTGCATAGCCACTATCTGACCGCGCTCTCCTGCCTGCAGGGGCTCGATCCGCACAATTGTATTCGCCCCTTTACTCCCTACGTGGTGATGCGGGTCGGCGACGTCCCGGTGGTTCCCTACTACCGACCGGGCGACGACCGCATTGCCGAGGCGCTGGCCGGCCTGGCGCCGCGCTATAACGCCTTTTTACTGGCCAACCATGGTCCGGTGGTCACTGGCTCATCGCTGCGCGAAGCCACCAATAATACCGAAGAGCTGGAAGAGACCGCGCGGCTGATGTTTACCCTCGGCAATCGCGAGATCCGTTACCTGACCGCTGACGAAGTGGATGAACTGAGATAAAACCATGCCAAAATTCGCTGCAAATTTATCCATGCTGTTTACCGAACTGCCGTTCCTGGACCGCTTTGCCGCCGCCGCCCGCGCCGGTTTCGAAGCCGTGGAGTTTCTGTTCCCCTATGAGTATGCCGCCGGGGAAATTAAACAGCGCCTGCAGGAAAACCAGCTGCAGCTGGTGCTGTTCAATACCCCGCCCGGCGACGTTAACGCCGGGGAATGGGGACTCGCCGCCCTACCGGGCAGGAGCGCCGAGGCCCGGCGTGATATCGAGCTGGCGCTGGAGTACGCCTGCCAACTGGATTGTCCGCAGGTGCATATTATGGCCGGCGTGGTGCAGCCGGGGATGGATCGCGCGGCCTGCGAGGCGGAGCTTTTCGATAACCTGCGCTACGCCGCCGAGCGCTTTGCCCGCCACGGCAAGCGGGCGCTTATTGAAGCCCTGAATCCGCAGACCAAACCGGGCTATTTCTACCACAGTCAATATCAGACGCTGGAGATTGCGCAGCGGGTCGACCGGCCAAACATCGCCGTGCAATTAGATCTGTTTCATGCGCAGAAAGTGGACGGCAATTTAAGCCATCTTATTACCGAGTATGCCGGTCAGTACCGCCATATTCAGATAGCCTCCCTGCCCGACCGCCATGAACCGGACGAGGGCGAGATTAATTATTCATGGATCTATGCGTTGCTGGATAACGTCGGCTATGACGGTTGGATCGGCTGCGAATATATCCCCAGGGCGGATACCCTTTCCGGACTGGAATGGTTCTCGCCCTACCGGAAAAAATAAAGCGCGGTTCTAAAAATATAACTCTCTGTACACCTGTTAATACCCGAGGCAAAACTATGTCGACATCGGCGCTGTTACTTATTGCGTTAGCCAGCGTAGTGCTGTTGCTCCTGCTGGTGATCAAAGCGAAAGCGCATCCTTTTGTGGCGCTCCTGATCGTCAGCCTGCTGGTGGCGTTCGCCACCGGCATTCCGGCGGATAAAATCATTACCACCATTGAAAAAGGCATGGGCGGCCTGCTCGGCCACATCGCCAGCATAATTATTTTGGGATCAATGCTGGGGGTGCTTATTGAAATATCCGGCGGCGCCGAATCGCTGGCGAAAACGCTGACCGGCGTGCTGGGTTCTAAACGGACTATTGCCGCCTTAACCATCGTGGCTTTTATTCTCGGCACGCCAGTCTTCTTTGAAGTCGGCTTTATTATCATCATTCCGTTAATTTACGGCTTCAGTAAAGTCGCCCATCTGTCGCCGCTGAAATTTGGCCTACCGATGGCCGGAGTGATGTTAACCGTCCATGTGGCATTGCCAACCCACCCTGGCGCGGCGGCGGCGGCAGGTATTCTGCATAGCGATGTCGGCTGGTTGATGCTGGCGGGAATTGGAGTGTCGATCGTCGTGGGTATCGTGGGCTATTTTGTCGCCCGGTCTATCAATCAGCGCCATTATCATCTGTCGATTAACGTGCTGGAACAGCAGCAAACGGCCGAGGTGCCCGACCTCTCCGTCAACGCCCAGCAGACCCGACTGGCGCCGCCGAATGCGCTGGTTATCAGCGGGCTGATCGTGGTGCCCATCGTGCTGATTGTTTCCGGAACGCTGTGTCAGGCCCTGCTGCTGCCGGATAACGCGATTCGCCAGCTGATGACCGTCATTGGCACCCCGCCCGTCGCCCTGCTGATCTCCCTGGGGCTGGCCAGCTGGACGCTGGGCATCCGGCGGGGGATGAACCTGAAAAAGTTGGGAGAAGTCACCGGCAGCGCGATCCCCTCCTCGGCGGACGTGATCCTCGTCGCCGGCGCCGGCGGCGCCTTTGGCGGGGTGCTGGTCGCCTCCGGCATCGGCAATGCCTTAGCCGAGGCGCTGGAGACGATTCATCTGCCGCTGATGCCCGCCGCTTTCCTGCTGTCGCTGGTGCTTCGGGCCTCGCAGGGCTCGGCCACCGTGGCGATCCTTACCACCTCCGGCCTGTTGTCACAGGCGGTCGTCGGGCTGGAGCCGCTGCAGCTGGTGCTGGTGACGCTGGCGACCTGTTTCGGCTCGCTCGGGTTATCGCACGTTAACGACGCCGGGTTCTGGGTGGTCACGCGCTATCTCGGGCTCTCGGTGCCGGACGGACTCAAAACCTGGACCGTACTGACCACCATCATGGGGGTGACGGGCTTCCTGATCACCTGGCTGCTGTGGTTTGTACTGTAATATTCACCCGGGTGGCTCCGGCCACCTTATCGTGTCCCCTTCGCGGGGACTAACTCATTATCGCTGCCCGGCAGCTGGCCTCCCGCTGACAGCGTCACCGGTATAAAATAGCGTACGTGATAGCGCTTCTCCTCTGCCTCTCCTCCTTCCGCATGACGGGTCATAAAGCATTCAATGTCATGCCCATCCCGACGGCTTACCCCCAGCGTTGGCAACTGTTCCAGATAGAGATCGCTGGACAAACGGGCATAGCGTGACCAGCTGCCGTAGAATTCAACCCCCACATACAGCCCCGACCGGGTGGTCAACGCGGACGAAGGCTTTCGCGCCTCGTGACAACCGACAAAGGCGTTAACCTCGACGTTAAGCTCATTTTGACTCGCTGCCGCGTAATCGGAGAGTATGGAAAGCGAACCGCCTCCAGCGGCGAAAAAGCGGTCAACCTTTTGTCTGATAGCCGTCTTGGCGGTACTTTGCAACACCATATCCGACAGGCGCAGCTCATACTTCATCGGGTAGCCATAATAGACCCGCTCCGGCAGGGAACAGATCCGAGCCAAAGGCAGGCTCTCATCATCCGTGGGGAATTTTTTTAACAGTTTTGCCGTGTCCCAGTGCGCCGCGCAGCGGTACTCCCGTGGCGAAAGTGAGAAACGTTTCTTAAATTCCCGGGAGAAGGTCTGCGGCGAATCGTAACTTAACTGCCAGGCTATGGCGGCGATCGGTTGCCGCGTTAAACGCAGACTGACCGCTGCGATGGTCAACCGCCGCAGGCGAATATACTGCCCGATGGGTAACCGGCCATATTGATAAAACACCTCGTATACAAACCGACGCGAATAGCCCATATACTGCGCCAGGTCATCGATCGCCGGGTTACAGTAGATATTATCCTCCAGCCACGCCAGCATTTTTAAATAGAGCATTTGCTTCATAAGCACCACATACTTCCTGTAATCTTGTCCTCCGCTAATTTTAGCAACAGATACTGGCAACCACTAAGCTTTTTATGCATCGCAAAAATAAAAAATTACCAAAGCGCTTAAAACGCCTTCAAATATATGCTTATCATTTTGTTTATTAGGAACTTTCGCATACCAACACACCGTTATCTCACTTTTCCTGGCAGATATTGCATTAATGAAAAACATCCCTTAGATTACCCCAGCCAAAAAAGGCCTGCGCATCACCATTATATTCTTTAATTTATTCTGACACTTTTTTTCATACCCCACAGGGAAGTTATATGACAATTTTTTGATCAATATAAAAAATCACTATTTGCGAGTCGCTATTGCGGAGCTGGTGGATGAAGCGATGAAGACCTACGGGGATCAGCGTATCAGTTTTCTCAACAATGGAACGCGGATGGGATGGCGCAAGCTAATGTGATCTTCACGGAAATGGTGGCGGGAGAATGGTACCTGTGTCATGACCTGTTTCAGCATGCCCCAGAGCAATACACGCTTTTTATTTTTCAGGACAATGAACAAGCTACCGCCGAAGAGGGTTTACCCAACTGTCTGCGTCAGGCGGTGTTTATGCCTCCCCACGCTCCCGTTCAGCGTCTTAAAGATGAGATAGTCAGCGCGATTCAGCGCCCCTGGCCTCCTCAGCATGACCCGTCCTTCACTCGACTGCGGCGTTGCATCAATTGCGCCTGCAAGTCGGTCAGCGATGCGCAAACCAAAGTCATTTACGCGTTCAGTATTGGTCTAAGTCCGCATGAAGTCGCGGCGGCGCTAAAAATTAGCCACAAAACCATTCATTCACATAAAAAGAATATTATGAGCAAGTTCAATTTGCACAGCCGCCAGCAATTTAACAACCTCGTAAAACTACTCGCCAGACGTTAATACAATCGTCATTATATTACCTCTGCAGATTATCTTCTGGAACGGAAGACGTAGCGTCTTTTGCGTCTTTCCTGAATATAAGAAAGACCACTCCATAAAGAAATGACGGGACAAAAAATCAGACACAAAATAATAAATAAGTCGCTCATATCAGACCTGAAAAAAGGAATTAAACTTACGTTGATAATATGGATTTGCTTTTAATCAGGCAAGACCAGCATCTCTTTTTGAGAGCGGGCAATATAATGGCAGGATAATTCCTGGTGGCGAATGTTAACCGATAATTTAAGGCGGTGGATCAATACCGCAGGCGGAATGAGCGGCCTGTTTGCCCTTTTTTGCATTGGGAATGAGAAAATGATAGCTAAACCTCAGATTCCCTGTAGAGTGAAGGTAATCACAAAGTGAAGCCCCCGTTCCGCGTAGCGGACATCACGGTTGGTTAAATGTCGTAAAAAAACAGCCTCCCTTCTCCGAGGGGCTGGCCATACCTCCCTCAATACGCGCTGTACGGACCATCACGCTCTGCCGCAGCGACCGGAATGATTATGCTAACCACCCTGATATACCGCAGCCAGGTTAATCCTGCCCGCCCGCCCACCGATCTCGACGCTTTAATTCATCGCGCCAGCGGAAAAAACATGCCTCTTGGCATCACCGGTATTCTGCTGTTTAACGGGCTGCAGTTCTTCCAGGTGCTGGAGGGAAGCGAGGAAGATCTTGAGTCGTTATTCCACGAGATACAGAGCGATCCGCGCCATCGCGACGTGGTGGAACTGATGCGCGACTATTCGGCCTACCGTCGTTTTCACGACACCGGGATGCGCCTGCTGGATCTTCGTCTTTTCGAAGCCGACAGCGCGCTGGAGGAGCTCCTGCGCTTTAGCTCGTTTGGGGTCACCGAGCCGGTCAACGACCGGATGTTCCGCCTGATTAGCGCCTTTATCGCCGACGGTGGGCGCTATTGTCTGCCCGAGCCGCTGCAGCCTTCTCGCTGGACGATGATGCCTGCCCCGGCCACTGCCACGGCGCGCCACCTGCCCGATCAACCTTGCCAGTTTGCCCTGCAGGCCATCGTCGAGCCGGCCAAGAAGCGGGTCTCTTCCTTTGAAGCGCTGATCCGCAGCCCCACCGGCGGATCTCCTGTGGAGATGTTTGCCGCCATCCCGGCGGAGGATCGCTACCGTTTCGACCTCGAGAGCAAAGCGTATGCCTTCTCTCTCGCCGGGCAGTTACCGCTTGGTAAACATCAGCTGGCCATTAACCTGCTGCCCGGTTCGCTGTATAACCACCCTGACGCCGTAGGCTGGCTGATGAACAGCCTGCTGGCGGCCGGCCTCCGGCCGGACCAGGTGCTGATAGAGGTTACCGAAACGGAGGTGATCACCTGCTTTGACCAGTTCCGCAAGGTGCTCAAAGCGCTGCGCGTCGCGGGCATGAAGCTGGCCATCGACGACTTTGGCGCGGGTTACTCCGGCCTGTCGTTACTGACCCGCTTTCAGCCCGATAAAATCAAAGTGGATGCGGAGCTGGTGCGAAATATTCATATCAGCGGCGCCAAGCAGGCGATTGTCGCCTCGGTGGTGCGCTGCTGCGAGGATTTGGGCATCACGGTGGTGGCGGAAGGCGTCGAAAGCCTGGAAGAGTGGTGCTGGCTGCAGTCGGTGGGCATTCGCCTGTTTCAGGGGTTCCTTTTCTCCCGACCGTGCCTGAACGGCATCGGGGAAATTTGCTGGCCGATAGCGCGTCAGGCAACGGATCTGTAAGGCCGCGGTAGTCGGCAGCGTCACTGCCAGTGGGGGAGCTTTTCGCCCAGCGCCGCCAGGGCGAAGCGCACCGCTTTCGCCACCACTGTCTCACAGTCACCGGTAAAGCGCAGCCGTTGAGTTTCGATCTGGCCGCGAAAGTTCCAGGCAAACCATACCGTGCCGGCGGGGGTACCATCCTCTCCCCCCTCCGGTCCCGCATAGCCGCTGATGGCAATGGCGATGTCGGCCCCGGCTATCGCCAGCATACCGCTGGACATCTCCTTCACGCACGCTTCGCTGACAGCGCTGTGTTCCGCCAGGGTTTCCGCGCGCACCTGCAGCACATTGCGCTTGGCTTCATCGCTGAAGGTAACCACGCCGGTATCATAAAAGGCCGCGGTATCAGCCTGAGCGCAGAGCGCTGCCGCCAGATTGCCGCCGGTGCAGGATTCCGCAGTGGTGAGCCGCCAGCCGCGCGCGATAAGCGCGCGGGCCACCTCGGCGGTCAGTTGATGAGTATGTTGTGCGTCTTTATCGATCTCGTCAGCCATTCTCACTCCTCGCCGAATTTGAAAAGTATCACCGCCTCACTGCCCTGTTAACAGGATAGCATAGTGATTTCTCTCGTCGCCTGGAGGCCGTTTACGCCACCCTGAGTGGATAAAATAAAGGCCCGCAGCGCGGGCCTTGAAAGGAACTCCCTCGGCACAGAAGCGGGATCACACTTTGTGTTCGATCACCCGCCCCTGGTTCTCAATGGCAATTTTGCGCGGTTTTTCGCTCTCGGGGATCTCCTGATGGATAGCAATTTTTAAGATCCCGCTCTCCAGCTGCGCCTGATTAATCTGGGCGTGTTCGGGAAGCGAAAAACTAAGCTGGAAATCAGCCCGGCGAATGCCTTTATAAATCCAGCCCTGGCTGTTTCCGGAATGATTTTCGGTTTGCGCGCGTTTACCGGTAATATGCAGATTACCGCCTACGGTCTCTATTTCCAGTTCATCATCTTTCCAGCCAGGCACGCTGACGCTGAGCAGGAAATTACTGTCATCCACTTTCTGTAAATCGTAGGCTGGTAAGGTCCCCACCGGCGTATCGCCCGTTAACTGGCTGAAAAGACGGTCGATACGGTTAAAGCGATCGGCAAAAAGGGAATCAGCAAATACCGGGAGTGCTGACAAGGTTTTGAGTGCCATAATTAACCTCCTGAATATCCATTCAAAAGCTCAACATAAAGGCAAGCATTGCTTGTCCGCTTTATAAAATAATAGCTAAAGCGCGTTTTTCAAGACCCGAAATAAAAAATTTCATCGTCAGCCACAGAAAGAAATAACCAGGTCAGGTGGGAAAGTGACCCCCGCCAGACGGCGGGGGCTGGGGTGCTTCTGAGTCCCATAACTGATGCTGTTTAACATTCAATAAACAGAAGCGTCATGTATATATTACTTGTTCAAGGGGATGTCAACGCCCGAATCGCGCCCCCTCACCCGTCGCCCTGCAATAGCGCCACGAGAAATGCGGTTCCCCTGACGATCGTTTCGCCAACAGCGGCGGCCTCGACATCACTTTGGCCTCGCTGGCGCCAGCCGGAAGACCCTGGCGAAAATTTACGCCGTCAGGGAAGGAACCTTTCACCTCCCTCCGTGCCTAATAACCTGCATACGCACTTTCTGAGGCATCACTATGACCGGCATTTTTATCTCTACCACCCTGTTCGCCCTCTTCGCGTCGATGTTGATCGGTCTGGGGATGGTATGGAAAGGCATCTCCAACAACCCGGATAACTAATCCCTTTTGGACGCCGTTGCCATTCACCTGATGCAGCGGCGTGATAGCGCCCTCTACCGGCATCCGGTCAGGACCACTTCTGCTTCCGCTCAGGCATTATTGACAAGAGTATGCCCTAACCGAACCGTTTTTGAATAAATGATTCATGCACTAAATACATCACTTGAATTAATACATTCCAATCCAGAATTAATGTTTGTTATATGTACAATTTAAGCAGTTTGTGCCAAATCACCGGCTACAACAGGGCAAAGCCCAAAATCAACACATTGATTTATATGCTTTTTAAAGTCTTTTCCAGATAAAGTCTCAAAAATGGGTTTATTGATTTTATTAGCTATTAGAAATATCCTAATCCCATATACTGTAAATACTCTCCCCCTTAAAAATATTAATATTTTGACAATCGGCATTACTATGACTAATATTTTCATTAATACTGAAAACATATTTCTTAATCGAGGTGTTTGTGAACTTCTTATCGAGGTCGCAAAGGAAGAAAACATCTGTACACCTTTTTCCATTTTGCAATACTCACCAGATACTCTCGGTCAGATAGATATGCTGTTTACGGAAATGACGACCGGTGAACATTATCTATGCCACCCGGTTTTCAAAAAAATCCCCGAACACACATCTATTTTTATTTTCGTTCCCACCGATAGTGCTATGCAAGTTGATCGGATACCGTATTGTCTACGTGATGCTACTTTTATTAGTATCAACACCGGATTGCACCGTATAAAAAATCAGATTGCGAAACATCTGATGGAGTCAACAGCGTCGATTGCTAGTAGCCAGGTAAAAGACAGCAGACGCTGTGTAAAATGCCCTCGATTAACATTGACCAAATCACAACTTTATATTATCGATGCGATCAGAACGGGAATGAATAATCAGCAGATAGCGCAAGAACTAGGTATCAGCCATAAAACGGTCTTTTCCCATAAAATCAATATCATGAAAAAATTCCAAATAGCCACCAAACAAGAGTTGACGAAATTCTCATCCGTTGCTCTTGCGCTTTCCTCAGGAAGGATCGGTTAACGTCGAGTTTTGTTAAATCGCATCTTCATTTTTCTTCGATCTTTAACATAGGAGAGACCAAAAAATAATGATGTCAATAATAATACTACCGCCAGGGATAATAATAGCCAGTTACTCATAAACAACCTTTTCAAAGTAAAAGATGATTTTTAAATAATAAGGGGTAAAAGTTTTCAAACACAACCAAACGCCAACCATTTCAGACAAAGGTAAAGCCACATACGATAATTCTGAAAAGCAATAAAAAGAGAAGAAGCCTTCTCTCTAGCCCCGGTTATTAGGGTAATAAAGATTACTCGTAAAGAGAAAAAGCCAGGTACCACACCGAACGGTTATTGCAGAGACGTCTGGCAATATGATGGCCTGAAATTATAGCCTCTCCCTGTGGAATGATTGTGGTTTTTGGTAAGGCGTCCCTTTTTTCTGCTGTTCTATACTTTTAGTCAGACATCTGGCTGGAGGTGGCGATGTGCGGACGTTTTGCGCAAGCACAGACGCGGGAAGCATACCTGGCGTTTCTCGCAGAAGAGGCCGAAAGCGATATCCCCTGGGACCCGGTGCCCATTGGGCGATATAACGTCGCGCCCGGGACAAAAGTGTTACTCCTGAGTGAAAGGAATGAGCAACTCCACCTCGATCCCGTTCACTGGGGCTATGCGCCGGGATGGTGGGATAAATCACCGCTGATTAATGCCCGGGTTGAAACCGCTGCCACCAGCAGGATGTTCAAACCGCTGTGGCAGCACGGGCGGGCGATCTGCTTCGCCGATGGCTGGTTTGAATGGAAAAAGGTCGGAGACAAAAAGCAGCCCTACTTCATCCAGCGGAAGGATGGCCAGCCGATATTTATGGCCGCTATTGGCAGCCCCCCCTTCGAACGCGGGGACAGCGCCGAAGGATTTTTGCTGGTGACCGCTGCCGCCGATCGCGGTCTTGTCGATATACATGACCGCCGGCCGCTGGTCCTGACGCCGGAAGCCGCCCGGGAATGGATGAGGCAGGATCTCACCGGCGCGGAAGCGGCGGAGATTGCCAGGGTCGGAAGCGTCTCCGCCGACGATTTCATCTGGCACGCGGTATCGCGGGCGGTCGGCAATGTGAACAATCAGGGGCCAGCGTTAATTGAGCCAGTAGAGTGAGCACCTAACTCTGTGCCGATCCCCCGCCTGATGCGCCGGCTGCGGTGCGATCCAGCCTTGCCAATAAGCCCCCGCGAGTTATCCCGACTGGCTTAACCACTCGCTTAAGGTCAACGAATAAAGCAGACTCGGCGGCGCATTTTCTATATCGGCAATCTCGTTGATGAACCTCAAGCCTGCTTTCTCGAGCACTTTTCGCGAAGCCAGATGATTCGCCCTCACCACCGCTGAAATCTCCGTGAGTTTGATCGCCTCGAAGCCATATCTTACCGCCGAGGTCGCGAGGTCGGTGGCCAGCCCTTTTCCCCATGCCTCTGTTGCGAATCGATAGCCAAGATTGTTGATGATGACATCGTTATAGCGGCGAATACTTAAGCCGCCAAAGCCAATGATTTTTTCCGGGGCATCACGCGCCGATATGGCCCAGTTGCCAAACCCGCGATCGTGCCAGTGGGCAAGCCAGCGCTGGAGAACCGTACTGGCATAGTCAATATCCGGGTAGGGTCCTGCGGGGTTAAAGGTATTGGTCGCCGGATCGCCATAAATTCGGTAAAGATCGGCGACATCTTCAGCCATGACAGGGCGAAGACGCAGGCGATGAGTCTCAATATGCAAACGTATCTCCTTGACGAGTGAGGTGGCCCGCGACGCTTCGCGAACCCTCCCTGCCGTTGTGAATGCCTGGTACTCGTTCAAGCGGACCTGAGAAGCGCGATTAAACAGATACTTCCGGCAATAAAAATAGGATATGGTAATCCGGAAACGGGATCCCTTTTTATCGGCGCCACGCATATCGTTACCGCGTGAACACAGGACTGTAAATGATCGATGACATCCGCTACCTGATAGTCTTTGCCAAAATTGTCGAGAGCGGTTCTGTTTCAGGCGGCGCCGCGGCGTTAGGGTTGTCGACCGCAACAGCAAGCGCACATTTATCCAGGCTTGAGAAAAACCTTAACAGCGCTTTGCTCTACAGAAATACCCGAAAGCTTTCTCTAACACAAGATGGCGAAAGTGTGCTGGAGACCGCCAGATCGATGCTCGAGCTTTATGAAAAAGGCGTCATTGAGTTTAAGCAACGTTCGGTATCCACAGCCGGTAAGCTGCGTATCTCCATACCTGCCGTTTTTTTAAACAGCCCATTCACTCACCATCTTGCAAATTTCATTAAAGAGAACCCGGATATTGCTCTGAGCATTTCTTATAGTGACCTGCGCGAGGACATTATTGCCGACAGTATTGATGTCGCCTTTCGCATTGGCGAGCTCCCCGATAGCGCTCTCAAGGCACGGCACCTGTTTATTCTGCCGCGAAAGCTGGTGGCAGCAAAGGGCTTTCTCCTGCGCTATCCCCCCATTGATCATCCCGCTATGCTTGAATCAATGCCGTGGATTGGGCTGACGATGAGGGAGAATGTGCGCGAGTTCAGACATCGCAACGGCGAACGGGCGATAATAAAATATACGCCCGGCGTGTATGTCGATAGTGTTGAGGCCGCCTATGCCCTTGCCAGACAACAAATTGGCCTGGCCGCTCCGCCGCGTTTTCTCTGCGAAGAGGATATCCGCCGCGGCGACATGCAGGAACTACTCCCTGACTGGTCATTAGCCCCGCTAAAAGTGTATGCCCTATGGCCTGGCAATATTTCAGTTAGCGGCGCGGCCTATAAACTGATTAATTATATCTATAATGCCGTTGAACATCAGCCGCTATGAATAGGTAATAGACTGCGAATACAGTATGTAACCCGCAGTCATGCACAATAATCCGCCCATCACCAGATTAAACAGGCGGATCTGTGCTCTGCTTTTGAGAATCGCTGACATTTTATCACCGAATATCGCCCAGGCTGCCAGGGACAGATAGCAGACAAAAAAGTAGATGATAATAAATAGCGATATACTCAGGCGCGACGAGGGTTCAGAAAACAAGGCGACGCCAGAGGCACAGGCAGCCCAGGCTTTAGGATTGAGCCATTGCATTAAAAAACCCTGCGCAAACCCCGGCGCCTGTGCTTTTTTCAGTGACCATTCCGGATGTGAAGTAGCAATTTTATAGCCCTGAAACAAGATAAATAACGAACCAACGATATTCAGATAGCTAAAAAACCAGGGGTGCGTTGCGATGGCCGCGTAGAGTCCAAAACTAATTAAAACCAGTAACAATGTAAAACCAATAGTGGCGCCCGAGACGAAAGAAAATGTTTTTCTGAATCCATGCGCAGCGCCGGAAGAGATAATAACCATATTAACCGGACCTGGCGAAAATGACAGGGCCAGCGCAAACATAAGCATAGTAAGGATCAAAACCATTTATTTATCCGTTTTCCAGGGAGAGATATCGTGGCAGGTGGTTTTATTACCACCTGCATGACGTTATTGAAAGACTACCTCGATATCGCAACGGGATTAAGTGGCTTTTCTCTAAATGTGTATTTGATTATTTTCGTGCTATTTCTCCTGACCGGCGCCAGGCGAAATCTCCTGCGATCAAAGCATGGCCAGTGAAAAGCGCCTGATAAGGAAAACACCCAATCGATCGCTTCTCACCGCCCGATGGCCTATGCGCTCAACCCGCGATTTTTCAGCATCGGCTCAATCTGTGGATCGTGTCCGCGCCACTGGCGATACAGTTCAGCTAAATCAGTGCTATTGCCGCGCGACAGAATCGCTTCCCGAAAACGCTGACCGTTCTCACGGGTCAAACCGCCCTGCTCCACGAACCACTGATAGCCGTCGTCGGCCAGCATCTGGGTCCACAGATAGGCGTAATAGCCTGCCGCATAGCCGCCGCCGAAGATATGGGAGAAGTAGCTGCTGCGATAGCGCGGGGGAACGGCCGCCAGATCGAGGTGTTCTTCCCGGAGTACCCTCTGCTCAAATGCATCCACCTCGTCCGGAAACGCGGTGGTCGACAGCGTGTGCCAGCGCATATCGAGCAGCGCAGCAGCCAGCAGCTCGCTCATGTCGTACCCTTTATTGAAGGTTGCCGCACGCAACATATTGTCGCGCAGCGCCTCCGGCATCGGCTCTCCGGAGCGATAGTGCTTCGCATAGTGGGCGAATACCTGCGGATGGCTGGCCCAGTGTTCGAAGATTTGCGACGGAAACTCGACAAAATCCCGCGGGGTATTGGTCCCGGAGAGGCTGGCATAGCGCTGGCTGGCGAACAGTCCGTGCAGGGCGTGGCCAAACTCATGGAACAGGGTGATCACCTCATCCCATGACAACAGCGCGCTCTGTCCGCTCTGCGGCCGGGCATAATTGCAGACGTTGTAGATAACCGGGCGCTGCTCCCGCAGGGTCGACTGTTCGACAAACACGTCCATCCAGGCGCCGCCGCTCTTTGAATCGCGCGCGAAATAATCACCGTAAAACAGCGCCATCCCTTCGCCATTGTGGTCGAAGATCTCCCAAACCCGCACATCCGGGTGGTACACCGGGATGTCAAAGCGTTCCACGAAGCGGAGCCCAAAGAGCTGCGATGCCGTCCAGAAGACGCCGTCCTGCAGCACGCGCTCGAGGGCAAAATAGGGTTTGAGCTGTGCGTCATCAATGGCATAGGCAGCCCGCCGCACCTGCTCGCTGTAATAGAGCCAGTCCCATGCCTGCGCGCGAAACTCCCCGCCTTCGTTGTTGATCACCTGCTGGATGTCCGCCAGCTCACGTTCCGCCCTCGCCCGCGCCGCCGGCGCAATCTGACGCATAAAGCCCAATGCCTCCGCCGGAGAAGCCGCCATTTGATCGGTCAGCGCCCAGCTGGCGTAATTTGTCGCCCCCAGCAGTTCCGCCTGCTGCGCGCGGATCGCCGCCAGCCGCAGCACCAGACTACGGGTATCATGCTCATCGCCCTGTTGATTGCGCGTCCAGCCGGCGGCGAAGAGATTCTCCCGCGTTTGCCGGTCGCGCAGCGCAAGCAGCTGCGGCTGCTGGGTGGTGTTGGTCAGCGTCAGCAGCCAGCGATCGCCGAGCCCTTTTTCGCGCGCCGCGTCGGCCGCAGCCGCTATCTCCTCATCGGTCAGGCCATCCAGTTGATGCCGGTCATCGACCACCAGGCCACCGCTTTTCGCCGCCCCCAGCAGCCGCTGCTGGAACTGACTTTGCAAAGTGGCCGCTTCGGTGTTCAGGGCGCGCAGCACCGCCTTCTGCGCCGGGGCCAGCGTTGCCCCGGCGTGAACAAAGCGTTGCCATGTCAGGGTCAGAAGACGCCGGGATTCGCCGTCAAGCGAGAGCGTCTCGCGCTGCTCGTAGACGCTGTTCACCCGCTGGAATAAAGCCTCGTTGAGCCAGATATCATTCCCCAGCCCGGCGAGCTCGGCGGAAAATTGTTCATCCAGTGATTGCAGATAAGGGTTGGTATGGGCGCTGGCCATGGCGAAAAAGACCCGCGTCACCCGCGCCAGCAGCTGTCCGCTCTGCTCCAGCGCCTCGAGCGTGTTGGCGAAACTGGCAGGCTGCGGATTGTCGATAATGGCGCGGATCTCCTCGCGCTGCTGCCGGACGCCCTCATCAAACGCCGGCCGATAGTGACTGTCTTCAATCAGATCAAACCGCGGCGCCTGGTAAGGCAACAGACTGACGCTAAAAAAGGGGTTTTGTTCGGACATCTTTCTCTCCTGTACAGGCTTATCCTGTAAGATTAGGCTTCTCCTTAAGGGGTCGCAATGATTTCAGTTACCGGTCGCCGCCTGTGCGTGCTATGGTATGAAAACACAAAAAGCGTTGAGGAACAGTAAGATGATTATCATGGTCACCGGCGCCACTGCCGGTTTTGGTGAAAGTATTACTCGCCGTTTTGTCGCTAACGGTCATAAAGTGATTGCGACCGGACGTCGCGAAGAGCGCCTGAAGACGCTGAAAGACGAGCTGGGCGATAATCTTTATATCGCGCAACTGGACGTTCGCAACCGCGCCGCTATTGAGACGCTGATTGCCGACCTGCCCGCCGAGTGGCAGGCAATCGATGTGCTGGTGAACAACGCGGGTCTGGCGCTCGGTCTGGAGCCGGCGCACCGCGCCAGCGTGGAAGACTGGGAAGATATGATCGACACCAATAATAAAGGGCTGGTGTACATGACCCGCGCCGTCCTGCCGGGCATGGTGGCGCGCAATCGCGGCCACATCATCAACATCGGCTCCACGGCAGGCTGCTGGCCTTACGCCGGCGGTAACGTCTATGGGGCGACCAAAGCCTTCGTCCGTCAGTTCAGCCTCAATCTTCGCACCGACCTGCACGGCACCGCGGTGCGCGTCACCGACATCGAGCCGGGCCTGGTGGGCGGCACCGAGTTCTCGAACGTCCGCTTTAAAGGCGATGACGCCAAAGCCGGTAAAACCTACGAGAACACCGAAGCCCTGACGCCGGAAGATGTGACCGAGGCGGTCTGGTGGGTGGCCACCCTGCCGAAACACGTCAACATCAACACCCTGGAGATGATGCCGGTGAGCCAGAGCTTTGCCGGACTCAGCGTTCACCGCCAGGGCTAACCGTCAGCCACCCGGCCTGCTGGCCGGGTATGGGCGGAACCGCAAAAAACGCGTAAAATAGTGCGCATAACCCCATAAAAAGTAACCATCAATGGCCGCAGAATCGCAACTGAATCCGACGCAACCCGTCAATCAGCAAATTTACCGCATCCTCCGCCGGGATATCGTTCACTGCCTGATCCCGCCTGGCACGCCGCTGTCGGAGAAAGAAGTCTCCGTGCGTTTTGCGGTATCTCGTCAGCCGGTGCGCGAGGCCTTTATTAAGCTGGCGGAGAATGGACTTATCCAGATCCGTCCCCAGCGCGGCAGCTACGTCAACAAAATTTCCCTATCTCAGGTGCGCAATGGTTGCTTTGTCCGCCAGGCGATTGAATGCGCGGTGGTCCGCCGTGCCGCTGGTATGATTAACGATGAGCAAGTCTATCAGCTGGAGCAGAATCTTCATCAGCAGCGTATTGCCGTCGACCGTCAGCAGTTAAACGACTTTTTCCTGCTTGATGATGAATTTCACCAGAAGTTGTCAGTTATTGCCGATTGTCAGCTGGCCTGGGATACGGTGGAAAACATCAAAGCCGCTATTGACCGCGTGCGCTACATGAGCCTCGACCATGTCTCCTCCCCGGAGATGCTGCTGCGCCAGCATCATGAAATTTTCACCGCGCTGGAAAAACGCGACGCCGAGGCGGTCGAGAAAGCCATGAGTATTCATTTGCATGAAATCAGCGAATCCGTGCTGTTGATCCGCCAGGAGAATCGCGACTGGTTTAGCGAAGAGTAAGGATCAGACGGCTGCGAAATAAGGCAGACGCAGCCGTCGTAATGGAAAGGATTATCTGACCACCAGCACCGGCGTTTTGGCGTAGCGCAAAATGGATTCGGCGTTGGAGCCCAGCAGATGGGTGGAGATCCCCGGTTTGCGGGAGCCAATCACTATCACATCGAACGCTTCGTTGTTACTGATAGCCAGAATTTCATCGCGCACGTTACCAAAGACGACCCGGGTATGGATCCGCGACATCGGTATGTCGAACAGTCGCGCCACCTCGCGCATCTTTTTCTCCGACTCTTCCTGCATATAGGCTTCGAATTTACGAATATCCGCCGTAAACCCGCGTAATAACGAACGGCTGCTGTTCGGCAGAACGTTGAGCAAGGTGATTTCGCCATTTTCCGCCGACGCGAGAAATTCCGCGTGACGCACTGCCTTATCGCTTAAATCCATTTCAAAAACATCAACAGGCAATAAAATCTTTTTATACATGGCCCGCACTCCTTTTCCAGAGAAAGTGATTTTTCAATAACTTAACTATGCCATTTTTGCGGTGAATGACCAGACTTTATTCGGAAAAATAACAGCTAATTATCTTTAGTAAATCAGGGAAATATAGAGTTATGTAAGGACATTGCGTTCGATCATATTTTTAGTCTGCTAAAAGCGATCGACAGCAAAAAATGAAATATCAGCGGAACCGTGCGGAAACAGCAGAAGAGCCGGTGTCGACCCCATGACCGACACCGGGAATAAACGATTATTGCGCCTCAGCCCATGCGGCAACGGTGGCTTTGGCCCCCTGACGCTGCAGCGCAACATAGGCGCGGGTCACCGCCGAAACGAACCGCGCTTCCTGCGGCAGCTCACGGCCGAAGATGGCCTCAATGCCCAACAGCGCTTTGACGCGCGCTTCGCCATCGGCGCTGGCGGCTACCGCCTCCTTGATCACCGGCAGCAGCGGATCGCAAATTTCGATCGTCTGGCCGGCGTCGTCAACACCGCCGACATAGCGCATCCAGCCCGCCACGCCCAGCGCCAGCAGCGTGAAGTCATGCTGGTGCGCCAGGTGCCAGCGTACCGAGTCCAGCATGCGCTGCGGCAGCTTCTGGCTACCGTCCATGGCAATCTGCCAGGTACGGTGTTTGAGCGCCGGATTGCAGTAGCGGTCAATCAGCAGACTGGCATAGTGTGACAGATCCACCCCCTGCACTTTCAAGGTCGGAGCCTGCTCGTCCAGCATCAGCGCCAGCGCCGCGCGGCGGTAGTTGTCATCCTGCATACAGTCGTTGATATGCTGATAACCGGCCAGATAGCCGAGATAGGCGAGGAACGAATGGCTGCCGTTGAGCATCCTCAGCTTCATCTCTTCGAAAGGCACCACATCGGCGACCAGCTCCGCCCCCGCTTTCTCCCACTGTGGACGTCCGGCGACAAAGTTATCCTCAATCACCCACTGGCGGAAAGGCTCACAGGCCACGCCAGCCGGGTCGCGCACGCCGGCCAGCTGTTCAATTTTATCGAGGGTTTCCGCCGTCACCGCCGGGACAATACGGTCCACCATGGTCGACGGAAAGGTGACATTCTGTTCTATCCATGCGGCGAGGTCCGCGTCCAGCGCCCGGGCGTAGGCGCAGACGACGTTGCGCATCACATGACCGTTTTCCGGCATGTTATCGCAGGACATCACGGTAAAGGCCGACAGCCCGGCCTCCCGGCGACGCGCTAAGGCCGCCACCACCACGCCCACTGCCGATTTCGGCTGGCGCGGTTTAGCGAGATCGGCGGCGATCAGCGGGTGATCGAGCTGCAGCTCGCCGCTGGCTGGCGAATGGCAATAGCCTTTCTCGGTAATGGTCAGGGAGACAATGGCCACCTGTGGCTCACACATCGCCGAAAGCACGGCCTCGAGACCATCGACCTGGGCGTGCAGCGCCTGCTTCACCACCCCGACCACGCGCGCGGTCCACGCGTCGGCGGACATTTCTGCCACGGTGTACAGCAGATCCTGCTGCCGGAGATCGGCGATCTGCTGCTCGCCGCCAATCAGGTTGACTTCAGTGTAGCCCCAGTCGCTGCCGTGCTCGCTAGCCAGTATATCGGCGTAGACCGCCTGATGGGCGCGGTGGAACGCGCCAAAACCCAGATGGACGATACGGGGGACCAGCGCGCGGCGATCGTAGTCCGGCTGTATGGCGTTAGCGGTTAAGAGGGTGTTTTCCATGATGACTCTCGTTGTTATGTGGCTCATCAACTATTCTCTGGGAGAATTCTCGAGGAGAATGCCTTTGTGCCTCAACCATCTCACGCAATTGGTATAACATCTTTGATTTCTGTCAACTACCATACAAGAAGCTTTTGCCAGGTTGTGGTCGCTGGCGAGCGATCACAAAATCTCTGGGATGGCAGGAGAAAATCCGCCGCGAAGCGGTAAGAGAAGATGGAACATGGCGCAGGCCGCGCCTCCCTGCGGGCCTGTTGCTTCCTGGTCGGTTAATCGATGCGGGTTTTGACGATAAAGAAGTAGCACAGCGCCCCGGCGAAGGTCACCCCGGCGGCGATCACCAGCGCCAGATTGAAAGAATGGGTGGTATCCACGACCCAGCCGGTGACTATCGGCGCGAAGGAGGCAAACACAAAGCTGCCAAAGTTCTGGATCGCCGCCACTGACGCCACTTTATGTTCTGCCACCAGCACCTGTACCAATCCCCAGGCCGAGGTGCCAGCGAAATGGACGCAGAACAGCGCCATAGAGATAAATGCCACCGCCTGGGTCGGCGTGGACGATTGCACCACCAGCAGCGTTCCCAGCGCCGACAGCACCAGACCGGCAACGATCGCCGTTTTGCGGGTTTTCGCCAGGTCGTAGCCTCTGCGCGCCAGGGCGTCGACCACCAGACCATTGACCCACATCCCCACCGCCGCGGCGAGGAACGGGATCGCCGCCACCCAGCCGGTGCGCGCCAGGCTTAACCCCTGCTGAGCCTGCAAATAGCCGGGCAGCCAGGCGATATACAGCCAGCCGGTATAGTTCACCCCGGAGAAGCCGAGGATCATCCCCCAGGTGGTACGCCGTTTAAACAGCGCCAGCCATTCGCTCAGTTTCAGCGCCGGCCGGGCCGCCTCCTCGCTGGCCAGATAGCGTTGCTCCTCCTCCTGGAGGGTAAATTGCCGCCGGTTACGGTATCCCACATACCAGCACAGGCCGACCAGAATACCGGCCAAACCAATCACCACAAACATTGTCCGCCAGCCCCAGGCCAGCTGCATGATGACCAGGGCCGGCGGGGCAATGGCTTGCCCCAGCACCGTCGAGGAGTTAAATATCCCCACCGCCGTGCCGCGCTCTCTTTGCGCATACCAGTCGTTGATCGATTTCACGCCGGCGGGCATAAACGGCGCTTCACCGATCCCGAGGCCAATGCGCAGCAGAATAAAATGCGAGAATGAATTGACCATCCCGGTCAGGGCCTGCATCGCAGACCAGAATATCAGCCCGGCGCCCAGCACAACCCGCGGTCCGAGGCGATCCAGCAAAATGCCCGAGGGCAGTTGCGCGAAGCCATAGGAGAGCGAAAAAGCGGAGAGCAGCACCCCGAACTCGGTGGCGCTCAGACCCAGATCGGCGCGTATCGCCTCCCCGGCGACGCTCAGGGAAGAGCGGTCAAGAAAGTTAACGATCCCGGCGATAAACAGCAGCGTCAGAGTGATCTTCTGCACCCGACGGATGCGCAGCGGCGTCGCGCCCGCCTGTGGGGCAAATGTCTCAATAGCCATCGTGATTCCTTACAGAGTCATAACCCAATATGATGTCTGATAAGTAAGGCAACAGGTCGACTACCATACAAGAATTAGGGTTTAAAAAAGTGGCAGGGATCACACAAGACGGGCTTACGCTCGTCCCCAGCCGGCCACGATGATCAGCATGCCGCACAGGGCGATGGCCGCGCCCGCCCAGTCATAATGGGTTAATTTGACCCCATCAACGACCCGCAGCCAGAGCAATGCCGTACAAACATAGACGCCACCGTAGGCGGCATATACCCGCCCGCTGGCGGTCGGATGGAGCGTCAGGAGCCAGACGAACAGACCCAGCGCCAGGCCGGCGGGGATCAGTAGCAGCGGCGTGGCCCCGCGCTTTAACCATAGCCACGGCAGATAGCAGCCGACGATTTCACACAGGGCGGTGGCAAAGAACAGCAGCGTTGTTTTGAGCATTAAAAGATTCGTAAAAGAGACAAAGCGTTGAACTATTCTACGCGATAATAGCCCTTTCCCTACGCTGTTTCGTCGGCTATGCCCGGCAAAATAGCTGTAGTAAACTTAACCTGAGGGTTAACCCATCACTTAAAGGAAATCGTGATGAACATGACACTGAACAAACGCTGGTGCCTGACCGCCATTCTGGCGTTAAGCGCCGTCGTCTATACCTCCAGCTCGTTCGCGGCCACCGACCGGCTGGTGATTGAGTCCGGCGACAGCGCGCAAAGCCGTCAGCAGGCGTCGATGGAAAAAGAGCAATGGAACGACACCCGCAGCCTGCGCCAGAAGGTGAACAAACGGGCGGAAAAAGAGTGGGACAAAACCGATGTCGCCTTTGACGCGCAGGATAACTGCCAGAAGAGCGCCAACGTCAATGCCTACTGGGAACCAAACACCCTGCGCTGCCTTGACCGCCGCACCGGCCGGGCGATCAATCCCTGAGCACGCTGGCGCCTGCGGGCGCCGCCTTTCAGTCCCCTCTTTTCCGCTTTGACCACAGGAATTCCCATGACCGACGCGCTACACGTCAGACTCCGCCCCCTTGAGCGCGAAGATTTGCGCTTTGTTCACCAGCTCGACAACAACGCCAGCGTGATGCGCTACTGGTTTGAAGAGCCCTATGAAGCCTTCGTTGAGCTTTCCGATCTGTACGACAAGCATATTCACGATCAAAGCGAGCGTCGCTTTGTGATCGAATGCAATGGCGATAAAGCCGGACTGGTGGAGCTGGTGGAAATTAACCATGTGCACCGCCGGGCCGAATTTCAGATCATCATCTCACCCGACTTCCAGGGAAAAGGCCTCGCCACCCGCGCCGCGCGGCTGGCGATGGACTATGGCTTTACCGTGCTCAATCTGTATAAGCTGTATCTGATTGTGGATAAAGAGAATGAAAAAGCGATCCATATTTACCGCAAGCTCGGCTTTATGGTCGAGGGTGAACTGATCCATGAGTTTTTCATTAACGGCGAGTACCGCAACACCATCCGCATGTGTCTGTTCCAGCATCAGTATCTGGCGGAACACAAAACGCCGGGCCCGTCTCTGCTGAAGCCGACGGCTCAGTAATAATCAATGCGGTTTTTAATCGTGTAGTGACGGGTCAGCGGCGGCTGGACGCTTTCATCGATCACCTGCAGCTCACAGCTCAGCGGATTGTCATGGCGATCGTAGTCGCAGGTCTGGCGCACCGTGCCCAGCGTGCGGTCGTTGAAGGTGCTGATGGCGGTATAGTCCATTTTCTTGCGCGGATCCTTCGACGGCGTGGAGGCGACGGTAAATCGCTCCTCTTTGGCGGTGGTGGTTTTCCCCAGCGGATAGCCATCGCTGTCGTAACGGTAGGTGGCGGTAGTCTCTTTGCCGCGGGCGCTGATAATAAAGCCGTTATCATCCGTTTCCCAGCTCACGCCGGTGGCGGGCATCTCCGCCAGCTGACAGGCGGGCATCTCCGCCAGCTGACATTTCCCCTGCAGACGCAGCCGCTTTTCATGGGTGCGGCCATCGACGTAATAGTTGGCGTCCAGCAGCAGCGTGGCGCCGGTGTTATTCTCCACATCCTCCAGCGTCAGCAGATCGAAACATCCCTCTTTTGACAGCTGCGCGCTCACCTTCTTGACCACCACATCGTGTTCGTCCAGTAACGTCTGGCTAAAATCCTTCACCGGACCGCGCAGCGGATCGAACTCAAACTCATTGGAAAAACTCGCCATCTCCGGGGTGAAGGCTTCCGGGGCGCTTTCGCGGTCGCACGCCGTCAGCAGCAGCGCTGCCGGGATCAGCCAATACAGTCTTTTCACAGATGATTCCTTTTGTGTACATCCAATCATATTAGCAAATACAATTGTTTACACCAGTTCTGCTATGCTTAAATCTGGATACCATCGATAAGGAGCGTAAGATGAAACTATCCCTCTGGACAGGCGCCGCGCTGCTGCTGTGCTCCACGACCGTGCTGGCGGCCCCCGACTCCTGTGAACGGGTCAAAAATGATATTCAACAGAAGATCATTAACAATGGCGTACCGGAAACGGCCTTCAGTCTGGCCATCGTGCCAAACGACCAGGCGGACCAGCCCGGCGCTCAGGTGGTGGGTCATTGCGCCAACGACACCTTCAAAATCACCTACACCCGTAACAGCGACAATCCCGCCGAAAACGACGCTCAGTAAACCCGCCTCGCTTTCAAACGAAAGATCTTATCCCTGCATTGACCAGGGATAAGATCTGCCGGCTACCCATAACGTATTATCGCTCACCCCGGCGTCTGTTAATGACGCGGCGGACCTTCTCCGCCCAGCATAACTATCATGGAGTGAGCAATGTCGAATCAGGAATCTTCCGGCGGCGTCACCCGACGCGCGCTACTTAAATCCACAGCCCTCGGTTCTCTGGCGCTGGCCGCCGGCGGGCTTCCCCTGCCCTTTACGCTGCGCAGCGCCGCGGCGGCGGTCCAGCAGGCTGCCGGCGACAACACCCGGATTGTCTGGGGCGCCTGTTCGGTCAACTGCGGCAGCCGCTGCGCCCTGCGGCTGCACGTGCGTGATGATGAAGTGGTCTACGTGGAAACGGATAACACCGGCGACGACCGCTACGGCGATCATCAGGTCCGCGCCTGCCTGCGCGGGCGTTCGATTCGCCGGCGCATCAACCACCCGGATCGCCTTAACTATCCGATGAAGCGCGTCGGCAAACGCGGAGAAGGCAAATTTGAGCGTATCAGCTGGCAGGAAGCGCTGGATACCCTTGCTGACCGTCTGAAACGCGTCGTCGCGCAATATGGCAACGAAGCCGTGTACATTAACTACTCATCAGGAATCGTCGGCGGGAACATGACCCGCTCCTCGCCTTCCGCTTCGCCGGTGGCGCGGCTGATGAACTGCTACGGCGGCTCGCTTAACCAGTACGGTACCTACAGCACCGCGCAGATCGCCTGCGCCATGCCCTACACCTACGGCAGTAACGACGGCAACAGCACCTCGGATATTGAAAACAGTAAGCTGGTGGTGATGTTCGGCAACAACCCGGCGGAAACCCGCATGAGCGGCGGCGGCATTACCTGGTATCTGGAACAGGCCCGCGAGCGCTCCAACGCGCGGATGATCGTTATCGATCCGCGCTACACCGATACCGCCGCCGGTCGCGAAGATGAGTGGATCCCCATTCGCCCCGGCACAGACGCCGCGCTGGTCGCCGGTATCGCCTGGGTGTTGATTAACGAAAATCTGGTGGATCAGCCGTTCCTTGATAAATACTGTGTCGGCTACGATGAGAAGACGCTGCCGGCCGGGGCGCCGGCAAACGGCCACTATAAAGCCTATATCCTCGGCGAGGGCGACGACGGCGTCGCCAAAACGCCGCAGTGGGCTTCGCGTATCACCGGCATCCCCGCCGATCGCATCATTAAGCTGGCGCGCGACATCGGCATGAGCAAACCGGCCTACATCTGCCAGGGCTGGGGGCCGCAGCGCCAGGCCAACGGCGAACTCTCCGCCCGGGCGATCGCCATGCTGCCGATCTTAACCGGCAACGTCGGCATCAACGGCGGCAACAGCGGCGCCCGCGAATCGACCTACACCATCACCATCGAGCGTCTGCCGGTGCTGGAAAACCCGGTGAAAACCGCCATCTCCTGCTTCACCTGGACCGACGCCATCGCTCGAGGCCCGGAGATGACCGCCACCCGCGACGGCGTGCGCGGCAAAGAGAAGCTGGATGTGCCGATCAAGTTCCTGTGGAACTACGCGGGCAATACCCTCATCAACCAGCACTCCGACATCAATAAGACCCACGAGATCCTGCAGGACGAAAGCAAGTGCGAAACCATCGTGGTCATCGACAACTTTATGACCTCGTCAGCGAAATACGCCGACCTGCTGCTGCCCGACCTGATGACCGTTGAGCAGGAAGATATTATTCCCAACGATTACGCCGGCAATATGGGCTATCTGATTTTCATCCAGCCCGCCACCTCGGCGAAATTTGAACGCAAACCGATTTACTGGATCTTAAGCGAAGTGGCGAAACGGCTCGGCGACGATGTCTACCAGCGTTTTACCGAGGGACGTACTCAGGCGCAGTGGCTGCAGCATCTGTACGCCAAATGGTGGCGAAAGATCCGGCGCTGCCGGCCTACGATGAGCTGAAGCGAATGGGCATCTACAAACGCAAGGACCCGAACGGCCACTTCGTCGCCTATCGCGACTTCCGCCGCGATCCTGAAGCGTATCCGCTCAAAACCCCGTCCGGCAAAATTGAGATTTACTCCAGCCGGCTCGCCGAAATTGCCGCCCGCTGGCAGCTGGAGAAAGACGAAGTCATCAGTCCGCTGCCGGTCTATGCCTCCACATTTGAAGGCTGGGACGATCCGCTGCGCAGCCAGTATCCGCTGCAGCTGTTTGGATTTCACTATAAGGCGCGCACCCATTCCAGCTACGGCAACGTGGACGTGCTGCAGGCCGCCTGCCGTCAGGAAGTGTGGATCAACCCGCTGGACGCGGAAAAACGCGGGATTAAAAACGGCGATCTGGTGCGGGTGTTCAACCAGCGCGGCGAAGTCCGGCTGCCGGCGAAAGTGACGCCACGCATCATGCCGGGCGTATCGGCGATGGGCCAGGGCGCGTGGCACGACGCCAATATGGCCGGGGACCGGGTTGACCATGGCGCCTGCATGAATACCCTGACCACCCATCGCCCGTCGCCGCTGGCGAAAGGGAATCCGCAGCATACCAACCTGGTCGACATCGAGAAGGTTTAAGGAGTAAACCATGAGCACGCAATATGGATTCTTTATCGACTCCGCTCGCTGTACCGGGTGCAAAACCTGCGAGCTGGCCTGTAAGGACTATAAGAACCTGACTCCGGAGGTCAGCTTCCGTCGCATCTATGAGTACGCCGGCGGCGACTGGCAGGAGGACAACGGCATCTGGCAGCAGAACGTGTTCGCCTATTACCTCTCCATCGCCTGTAACCACTGCGCCGATCCGGCCTGCACCAAGGTCTGCCCGAGTGGAGCGATGCACAAGCGCGAAGACGGTTTTGTGGTGGTGGATGAAGAGGTGTGCATCGGCTGCCGCTACTGTCATATGGCCTGCCCGTACGGCGCGCCGCAATACAACGCCGACAAAGGCCATATGACCAAGTGCGACGGCTGTTATCAGCGCGTCGCCGAGGGGAAAAAACCGATCTGCGTCGAGTCCTGCCCGCTGCGGGCGCTCGATTTCGGCCCCATTGCCGAACTGCGCGCTAAGCACGGCCAGCTGGCGGCGGTGGCCCCGCTGCCCTCGGCGCACTTCACTCAGCCGAGCATCGCGATCAAACCTAACCGCAACGCCCGGCCGTGTGGCGATACCATCGGTTATCTGGCAAATCCGAAGGAGGTGTGAGATGGGAAGCGGATGGCAGGAATGGCCGCTGGTGCTGTTTACGGTACTGGGGCAATGCGTGGTCGGCGCGACCCTCGTCAGCGGTCTGGTCTGGCTGGCACTGGCGGACCAGCGCGAAGCGCGGCAGCGGCTGGTGCGCAGCATGTTTTTTATCTGGCTGCTGATGGGGATCGGTTTTCTCGCCTCAGTGATGCATCTCGGTTCGCCGCTGCGGGCGTTTAATTCGCTGAACCGCGTCGGCGCCTCGGCGCTGAGCAACGAAATCGCCAGCGGCGCCTTGTTTTTCGTCGTGGGCGGATTCTGGTGGCTGCTGGCCGTGCTGGAAAAAATGCCGGCGGCGCTGGGGAAAGTCTGGCTGGCGATCGCCCTGCTGTTGGGGCTGGTGTTTGTGCTGGCGATGACCCGGGTTTATCAAATCGATACCGTGCCGACATGGTACACTGGCTACACCACCAGCGCCTTCTTCCTGACGGTACTTCTCAGCGGGCCGCTGTTCGCCGCCCTGCTGCTGCGAATGGCGAAAGTCGACGTTAACGTCTGGTTTATAGCCGGGCTGAGCGTGGCCGCGCTGGTCATCAGCGCCGCGATTATCGTGATGCAAAGCGCCGGGCTCGGCGCCATTCACAGCGCCGTTCAGCAGGCGGCCACCCTGCTGCCGGATTACGGCAGACTGCAGGCCTTACGTCTGATCCTGCTGGCGCTGGGACTTGGCTGCTGGCTGTGTCCGCTGATCCGCCGTCAGCCGCCGCGCGCTGCGGGGCTGTTGGCCGGTCTGTTGCTGGTCCTGATCGCGGAATGTATTGGCCGCGGCCTGTTTTATGGGCTCCATATGACCGTCGGTATGGCGGTTGCCCGTTAATGAGACGGCGCGCCGGCGCGCGCCGCAGAAAGGAATAAGTGATGATGCCGTTCCCTCACCGCGACGCTGTCGCCTTAAGCGCCCGTACCCTGGGCGCGTTGTTCTCTTATGCGCCGAATAGCCCGCAAATCGCGCCGCTGGTGGCCGCCTTCCAGGACGGCAGCTGGCAGCAACAGTGGCCCTTCCCGGTTGCCGCCCCACTGGCATCGGGGTTTGCCGCGTCGGTTGAAGAGTCGTTGCCGGAAGCCTGGCAGCGCCTGTTTATCGGACCGTGGGCCCTGCCGGCGCCGCCATGGGGATCCGTCTGGCTGGATAAAGAGTCGGTGCTGTTCGGCGAATCCACACTGGCCCTGCGCGAATGGATGCGCGCGAACGGCATCGCACTGGACGCCGAACGCAACGAGCCGGAAGACCATTTCGGCACCCTGCTGCTGCTGGCGGCGTGGCTGTGCGAAACGGAACAGGAGGCGTTGTTTGCCCAGCTGCTGGCCTGGCATCTGCTGCCGTGGTCCGGGCGCTTCCTGAGCGTCTTTGTCGAACATGCCGCCCACCCCTTCTACCAGGCGCTGGGCCAGCTGGCGCAGGCGACCCTGGCGCAGTGGCAGGCAGGTCTGCCCCTCGCGGTGGCGGAAAAGCCGCTCTATCGCTAATCCCTTTGCCGCGCCGGGAGTCGGCGCGGTTTCCTTGCTGGCTTCGCTCTCCGTAACCCGCACTTATCGCTTTTGCATATAAGTTTATTCCCTATCACAATAAGGCCATGTTTTCCCAATCTCGCTGTGACCGATGCACCGTCTTCATCCCTATCCAGATGTGCAGGTGATGTTTCGTCGCCTGCTGATCGCCACGCTGATTGGCCTTCTCGCCGCCCTGGCGGTGGTCCTGTTTCGCCATGCCATGGTGGTGCTGGAAACGCTGTTTCTCGGTAACGACAGCGGGAGCCTGGTCAACGCCGCGCAGTCGCTGCCGGCGTGGCGGCGGCTGATTACCCCGGCGCTGGGGGGACTGGCGGCAGGGGCACTTCTATGGCTGTGGCAACGACGCCGCGTTGCCCGCCCGCACGCCGCCACCGATTATATGGAAGCCCTGGAGACCGGAGACGGTTGCTTCGATACGCCGGCAAGCCTGGTGAAGTCGCTGGCCTCGCTGCTAGTGGTGGTCACCGGCAGCGCGATTGGCCGGGAAGGCGCCATGATCCTGCTGGCCGCGCTGGCGGCCTCGCTGTTCGCCCGCCGCTTCACGCCGCAGGCCGAATGGAAACTGTGGGTCGCCTGCGGCGCCGCCGCCGGGATGGCCAGCGCCTATCATGCTCCACTGGCCGGCAGCCTGTTTATCGCTGAAATTCTGTTTGGCACGCTGATGCTGGCTTCGCTTGGGCCGGTAGTGATCTCGGCAGTGATCGCCCTGCTGCTGACCCAGTTTCTCAACGGCGGCGCCGCGCCGTTGTACCATGTCGTCCTGCAGCAGGATCTCAGCGCGCTGCACTATGGCCTGATGCTCGCCACCGGACTGCTGGCCGGACTGTGCGGGCCGCTGTTTATCTGGCTGATGGAATACAGCCACCGCGGGTTCGTTAGGCTGAAACTGGCGCCGCCGTGGCAGCTGGCGCTGGGCGGTCTGATCGTCGGCGGCTTATCGCTCATCACGCCGGCGGTGTGGGGCAACGGCTACAGCGTGGTGCAAAGCTATCTGCTGCTGCCGCCGCCCGGCGCGCTGCTGGTGGCGGTATTCCTGTGCAAACTGCTGGCAGTGCTGGCCAGCAGTGGCTCCGGCGCGCCGGGCGGGGTGTTTACCCCCACGCTGTTTGTCGGCCTGGCGATGGGCATGCTATTGGCCCGCTTCAGCGGGCTGTGGCTACCGGGGGGGCAGGAGATGGCTATGATGATGGGACTGACCGGCATGGCGGCGTTTCTTGCCGCCACTACCCATGCGCCAATCATGTCGACTCTGATGATTTGTGAGATGACCGGGCAGTATGTGCTGCTGCCCGGCCTGCTGATCACCTGCGTGGTGGCGTCGGTGCTGTCGCGGACGTTACGCCGGGATTCGATCTATCGCCATCACGTTGCCGAGCATGTCTAAGTCGACGTAGCGGCTTAGCTCACGCTGTTCGGCGCGCGGCAGATACGGTAGCTCGCCAATGAGCGGCGCCGGCAGCTTTTTGCTGAGCACATCGATGATTTCGGCGTAGTGCGCCAGACCGGGGTTGATGCGGTTGGCCACCCAGCCGATCAGCGGCAGCCCGTCATTGGCGATCGCCTGGGCCGTCAGCAGCGCATGGTTGATGCACCCTTCCTGGATCCCCACCACCATCAGCACCGGGAGCTGCTCCTGTACCACCCATTCGGAGAGCGGTCGCAGGTCGTTCATCAGGCTGCGCCAGCCGCCGGTGCCTTCAACCACCACGTGTTCAACTTGCCCGGCCAGCCGCTGCAAACCATCCGACAGCAAACCGTAGTTGATCGGGCAGCTGTGCGCCACGCTGCTTTCGTCTTCGCTTAAGGCGATGGGATTGACAGCCTCATAGGGTAACGCCAGCGTGGAGACGCTCTGCAGCACCAGCGCGTCTTTATTACGCAAACCGTCCGGCGTCTCTTTGCTGCCCTTCGCCACAGGCTTGTACCCGGCCACGCTTTTGCCTCTGGCAGCAAGTGCCTGCAACAGCGCACGGGAAACCACTGTCTTCCCGACAGAGGTGTCTGTACCTGTAATAAAGAAACGCTTAAACATCACTAACCCCACAGTTTTGTCGATGAAATATACGGGAGAGAAATAATCAACAGTGGGCAAAGTCTACGTGAAGCCGCTGGGGGTCAGCTTGAGATAGCGCAATTTTTGGTGTGACTATGAAAAAATGTTAACCCTGTAACAGTCGTATGAGTAAGGATCCGTTATAGAGCGCATCCTTGACCAGCGCCGCGCCAGCCATCGTTCCGCGGTTGGAGAACTGGGTGCTTTCAACTGCGATATGCTGGCTGTAGGCCGGGAGTGATTGTTGCCGAATGCAGCTGGAAATTGCCGGAAAAAGAATGTCTGCCGCCAGGTTAAACGGCGAGCCGATCAGGATTTTCTGCGGGTTAAACAGATTGACCATGATCGCCAGAATGCGACCGACGTGATGACCGACGCCGCTGATAATGTCCCGGGCCAGCAGGTCGCCCTGCAGCGCCGCCTGGCACAGCCACTCCACGCTCAGCGGACGCTGATGCAGCAGCGAGCTCATCGACTGCGCCATCCGCATCTGCGCCAGCTCCAGCACGCTCTCCACGCTGGCGATCGTTTCCAGACAGCCATGGTTGCCGCAGTAGCAGCGTTTGCCATAGGGGTCGACCTGGGTATGACCGATCTCCACGAGGCTGCTGCTGCCGGCGTGCAGCAGACGTCCGTCGGTGATAACCCCGGCGCCGACGTTATGATCGATCACCACCTGGATGACGTCCCGGGCGCCGCGCGAGGCGCCAAACAGCGATTCCGCCATGGTCCAGGCGCTAATGTCATGCTGAATATAGACCGGCACCCCGGTATGGTTGGCCAGCGTTTCGCCCAACGGGACGTCTTTGACCTCTTCATAAAACGGCATGCGATGAATAATGCCGTTTTCGGTATCAATGATACCCGGCATCGTTATGGCGATGGAGGTGAGGCGTTCCAGCTTCTTCTGGTGGCGAATAAAGAAGCGATCGATATGGTCGATAATCCGCGTCAGAAACGGCGTGCTGTCGGTAAGCGCCAGCTCCAGCTGCTCCTCCACCACCAGCTGGCTGCTTAAATCGCGCAGCGAAAGGTGGATCTCGCCGCGGCTGATGCGCACCGCCAGATAGTGCCAGGCCTCGGTTTCCACCATCAGACCCACCGCCGGGCGCCCGCGGCTGCCGGGCTCCTGAATCTCGGTCTCCTGCACCAGATGCGCTTCCAGCATCTCGCGGACAATTTTGGTGATGCTGGCGGGCGCCAGTTGCGCAAATCGGGAGAGGTCGATACGCGATACCGGGCCGAGCTGATCAATCAGGCGATAGACGGCGCCCGCATTGGTCTGCTTAATTTGATCGATATGGCCTGGTTGACTATCCGCTACCACCATTGACTCCCTTTATTTTCGCGCTTCGAAATAAACTTTCGGCTATGGTGAAGCACTTCGATGGTGAACGTCAAATTTTTGCTTAGCCTTGTGATTTACCGCACATTTCCAGCCCCTTTTTGCCTCAATTGCGCTCGTTTTTCCAGGCCAGCAGCGTGTCACGAAAGCGTTTTGCCAGCGCCCCCTGCTCATGGTGTTTCGACCACACCAGCCACATCTCCGACACCGCATCCTGTTCGTCAATTGGCAGCCAGCGCATTTCGCTGAGCTGCACGCGCTGAAAGGAGGCCGGCAGGATCGACACCCCCAGCCCGGCGGCCACCAGGCCAATAATGGTCATCGCCTCCCCCACCTCCTGGGCAATCACCGGCGTATGACCGTAGCGGCGCAGCAGGCCAAGGATATCGTCATACAGGCCGGTACCGACGTGCGGGTCGAAAAAGACGAACGGCTCCCGCGCCAGCGCCGCCAGGCTGACCGAGGGCTGGCGGGCCAGCGGATGGTCCGCCGGGACCATCGCCAGCAGCGGCTCGCGCAGCACTCGCTGCCACGCCAGGGTGTCCGGCAGTTGGGTATTGCGCAACAGGCCGAGGTCGAGGGCTCCCTCGCTCAGCGGGACAATCTGTTCGCGGGTATTGGTCTCGCGGGTGAGAATATGCACATCCGGGTAGCGCTGACGAAACAGGGACAGCGTATCGGATACCGCCTTGATAAAAGGGGCCGAGGAGGTAAAGCCGATACGCAGTTCGCCCGTTTCCCCATGGTGCAGACGGGCGGCGCGGGCGGCCGCGTCCTCCACCTGGGCGAGAATTTGTCGGCTGTCGGCGAGAAACTGTTTCCCCGCCGCCGTCAGGCTGACGCTGCGGTTGGTGCGGGCGAACAGGCGGGCGCCGGTCTGCTGCTCGAGGATCTGAATTTGCTGGCTTAACGGCGGTTGAGAGATGTTCAGTCGCGCCGCGGCGCGGCCAAAATGCAGCTCCTCGGCGACGGCGACAAAGTAGCGCAAATGACGCAACTCGATATTCATATTTAAAACGTCTTATTTGAGATTATTAATATATTAGACAGAATATTTACATTTTCATACCCTAAAAATGTGAGCTGAATGGTCACAACACTCTGTTGGTAAGCAGCAACTTCTACCCAAGGAATTCTCTGTGAGTCGTACAACAACCGTTGACACCGTGCCGGCGGGCGAGGTCAGCGTCGCTGGTGCATCCCGCCCGGATCCGTTTATTAAGCGCGGCACCCCGCAGTTTATGCGCGTCACGCTCGCGCTGTTCTCCGCCGGTCTGGCCACCTTCGCCCTGCTCTACTGCGTGCAGCCGATCCTGCCGGTGCTGTCGAACGAGTTCGGCGTATCGCCGGCCAGCAGCAGTATTTCTCTCTCCATTTCCACGGCGATGCTGGCGGTGGGCCTGCTGTTTACCGGCCCGCTGTCGGACGCCATAGGCCGCAAGCCGGTGATGGTCACCGCGCTGCTGCTGGCCGCCTGCTGCTCGCTGTTGTCGACCATGATGACCAGCTGGCACGGCATCCTGATTATGCGCGCCCTGATTGGCCTGTCGCTGAGCGGCGTGGCGGCGGTCGGTATGACCTACCTGAGCGAGGAGATCCACCCCAGCTTTGTGGCCTTCTCTATGGGACTCTATATCAGCGGCAACTCCATCGGCGGCATGAGCGGCCGCTTGCTCACCGGGGTCTTTACCGATTTTTTCGGCTGGCGCGTGGCGCTGGCGGTGATCAGCGGCTTCGCCCTGGCCGCGGCGATTATGTTCTGGCGAATCCTGCCCGAGTCGCGCCATTTCCGCCCGACCTCGCTGCGGCCAAAAACGCTGCTGATTAATTTCCGCCTGCACTGGCGCGATCGCGGCCTGCCGCTGCTATTCGTCGAGGGTTTCCTGCTGATGGGGGCCTTTGTCACCCTGTTTAACTACATTGGCTACCGTCTGATGATGTCGCCGTGGTCGTTAAGCCAGGCGGTGGTGGGTCTGCTGTCGGTGGCGTATCTCACCGGGACCTGGAGCTCGCCGAAAGCGGGCGCCATGACCGTACGCTATGGCCGCGGTCCGGTGATGCTCGGCTTTACCGGCGTGATGCTCTGCGGCCTGCTGATGACGCTCTTTTCTTCCCTGTGGCTTATTTTCCTCGGCATGCTGCTGTTCTCCGCCGGCTTCTTCGCCGCGCATTCCGTCGCCAGCAGCTGGATTGGCCCGCGCGCGCGCCGCGCGCGCGGTCAGGCGTCATCGCTGTATCTGTTCAGCTATTATCTTGGCTCAAGCCTGGCGGGGACATTAGGCGGGGTGTTCTGGCATCGCTACGGCTGGAACGGCGTCGGTGGATTTATCGCGCTGCTGCTCCTTGCCGCGCTGTTGACCGGCACTTGCCTGTATCGGCGACTCAAATAATCGCGCGTGACGTGGCCTGCGGGCCACGTTTCACCACATGCCCATGATAGATGACAAGCCCATCAGCTCTCTGACGGCATCAACGGACAGTAAGGCAATAAACAGCCAGGTGAACGGATTCATAAACCACCCCCGAACCTCCAGACTTGCGTTATCGATCACAGTTTAGTCACGATGCGTTACCGATTTCTGCAATACTGCTCACAGAGCCACGCTTTTTTTCCTGCTATCACGCGGCAAATGCTTTACCCCGCCCTCTGCGCGCCACGCTCGACCCGCCAGGCGTATCAGGATAGTGTAGAGGCATACCGATAATCTGTTCATTCACCTGTCACGGACCGAACGCTACTATGACTGAAAATACGCCTTATCAGCAGCTTACCCGCACCTTTCAGCGCCTGTCGCGCTTTTCGCATCTCTCCGCCATCGCCGGCTGGGATATGTTCGCCATGATGCCTCCGGGCGGTAGCGCCGCCCGCGGCGAAGCGCTGGCGGAACTCGGCGTGCTACAGCATCAGATCCTGACCGATAAAAAAGTGGGCCAATGGCTGCAGGCGGCCCGCCAGCAGGATCTCAACGACCTCGAACAGGCCAACCTGCGGGAAATGCAGCGCCAGTACGATCAGGCGGCGCTGCTGCCGGAGAGCCTGGTGGAGGCCAAATCGCTGGCCGGTAGCCGTTGCGAACATGCCTGGCGCAGTCAGCGGCCGGCTAATGACTGGGCTGGCTTTGCCGATAATTTGCGCGAGGTGGTCAGGCTGAGCCGCGAGGAAGCGCAGATCCGCGCCGACGCCCGGGGCGGCTCACGCTATGACGCGCTGCTGGATATTTTCGAACCGGATATGACCAGCGCCCGGCTGGACAGCCTGTTTGCCGATCTCAAGTCCTGGCTGCCTTCCCTGCTGCGACAAGCGGTCGATAAGCAGGCGACGCGAACCTTGATCGCCCCGCAGGGGCCGTTCCCGATCCCTGAGCAGCGCGAACTGGGTCTGCAGGCGATGCGCATCCTCGGCTTTGACTTTGACGGCGGGCGTCTGGACATCAGCGCCCACCCGTTTTGCGGCGGCGTCCCTCAGGATGTGCGCATCACCACCCGCTACAACGAAAACGACCTGCTCAGCGCTCTGTTCGGCGTGATCCACGAGACCGGCCACGCCCGCTATGAGCAGAATCTGCCTCGCCCGTGGGTCGACCAGCCGGTAGGACTGGCCCGCTCTACTGCTATCCATGAGTCGCAGAGCCTGTTCTTCGAAATGCAGCTGGGACGCAGCGAGCGCTTCCTGAAACGCCTGCTGCCGGCGGTGCGCGAACGCTTTGGCGATCGGCCGGCCTTTAGCGAGGAGAATTTCATCGCCTGGAACCAGCGGGTGAAACCAGGCTTTATTCGCGTTGATGCCGATGAGGTCAGCTATCCGGCGCATGTGATCCTGCGCTATGAAATTGAACGCGCGCTGATCGACGGCGAGATAGAGGTGGAAGATATTCCGTCGCTGTGGGATGAGAAAATGCAGCACTGGCTGGGACTGTCGACCACCGGCAACTACCGGGACGGCTGTATGCAGGATATTCACTGGACCGACGGCGGCTTCGGCTACTTCCCTTCCTACACGCTGGGGGCGATGTATGCCGCGCAGCTGATGGCCGCCGCCCGTCGCGCGCTGCCGACGTTAGACCGCGATATCGCGGAAGGGGATTTCAGCGCCCTTTTTGACTGGCTGCGGCAGAATATCTGGCAGCATGGCAGCCGCTTCACCACCTCGCAGCTGATCCAGCAGGCCACCGGCGAGGATCTTAACAGCCGCTACTTCCGCGACCACCTTACCGCCCGCTATCTGTGATCGTCCGCGCCGGGCTGCCCGGCGCCTCCTTCCACTCCCCGCCTTGTACATTCGGTTACACGCCGATACCAAACACTCACGGAAAGCCCGAAAAGACAAGCATATAGTGATTTCACCGGCCCCGCAGTGGGGTTGAAATTAAGAAAACTTTTCGAGGATATCAGAATGAAAAAAGTATTAGCTCTGGTCGTTGCCGCTGCTATGGGTCTCTCTTCCGCCGCTTTCGCTGCTGACGCAGTAAGCACCACTCAGGCGCCAGCTGCTACCCACAGAACTGCTGCCAAGACCACCCATCACAAAAAACACCATAAAGCCGCGGCCAAACCAGCTGCAGAGCAGAAAGCTCAGGCTGCCAAAAAACACAAGAAAGCAGAAGCTAAACCAGCCGCTGCCCAGAAAGCCCAGGCCGCGAAAAAGCACCACAAAGCTGCCGCTAAACCGGTAGCCCAGAAAGCTCAGGCAGCGAAAAAACACCACAAAACCACCAAACACCAGGCCGCTAAACCTGCTGCACAGCCGGCAGCCTAATTCCTCCCGGTGAACCAACCTTCTTAAATAATCGGCGCTGCTTCAGCGCCGTTTTTTCTGGAGAGCACTATGCTGCGGCGTTATCGTTTTGAGCTCATCCTGATCCTGTTAATCATTTGCGCAGTGGTTGCGACCCGCTTTTTCCTCTATTAATCATTTCGTCTTCTCTCCCGTTTTGCCGCCTGGCTCAGACTTCCCGCAAGGTGAAGGTCGCGCGAATATTGTTGCCCACCCTTATCACTCTCTTTTACCCTGCCGCTGCCAGCGGCGCAAATCATGCCCGGCGCCCGAAGACGCCAGACACGTTAGCAATAAACCATCGCGCGCCTGGCCCCCACGCGGCGGCCAGACTCATCACAACGCACGTACCGCTTCCATCACCAGATAGCCGGTTGCGCCCCAGATGGCCACCGAGACCAGGGAAACATAGACCAGTGCGCGAATACCTTTTTTAGACATATACCCTCCGAACGCCGGGGAAATAGAATTCAGGCTATCATCGCCGGTATTACCTCTCTATTTACTCAACGGCCGGGTGACGGTAACAACGTTTTCGGTGAGAAAATGTTTCGCATTGAAAATAATTACGTGAGGCGTAAAGAAGTGCGAATTCTGGTGAAGATCTGGCGGGTAAAAGTATTATTTTTGCGCATCATACTGCCAAACCAGGAATAACCTCAAAGAGGTATTGCTGCATTATTCGCCAATTTCAGTACGTTCTGATACACGAATGTGCTTGCGCCAGACCGTGCTTTCTGCGGAAATAGCAGCAGAAGGTTAATGGTATTAACCGATTGAAATCAGAAGGTTTTGCCCGCGCCAGAGCCCGTCGCGCGCAGATGAGACATGCCGTTTGGCCTGATTAGAATTATTGTTTACTTTCAAAAACTTAAATCTCCTGCTACTGTCAATAGACATCATAGCCTCCCCCAGAGAGTGATATGCGTAGAGACGTTCTGTTATTACTGTGTTCATTTTATCTGTTACCTCTGGGCGCACATGCCGAAGATAGCGGACTGAGCGCCAAAGATATTAAGACGTTGTTTTTCGGCCACGATGAGCGTAAAGCGGTGAGCCGCCCGGAGGAGAGTCCGTGGGACGCGATTGGCCAGCTGGAGACCGCCAGCGGCAATCTGTGCACGGCGACGCTCATCTCCCCCAACCTGGCGCTGACCGCGGGCCACTGCCTGTTAACGCCCCCGCGCGGCAAGCCGGACAAAGCGGTCGCTCTGCGCTTTATTTCCCGCAAGGGTAACTGGGTGTATGAGATCCACGGCATTGACGGACGCGTGGATCCCGAATTAGGCAAGCGTCTGAAAGCCGACGGTGACGGCTGGATCGTTCCCTCCGCCGCGGCGCCCTCGGATTTTGGCCTGATCGTGCTGCGCTATGCTCCCTCGGGCATCACGCCGATCCCGCTCTTCCCCGGCAGTAAGGCCGAGTTAACCGCCGCGCTGAAGGCGGCGGACCGGAAAGTGACCCAGTCAGGTTATCCTGAAGATCATCTGGACAATCTTTACAGCCATCAGGATTGCATCGTCACCGGCTGGGCGCAAAACAGCGTCCTGTCGCACCAGTGTGACACCCTGCCCGGCGACAGCGGCTCGCCGCTGCTGCTGAAAACCGCGGACGGCTGGCAAGTGATCGCCGTGCAAAGTTCGGCTCCCGGCCCGCAGGATCGCTGGCGGGCGGACAACCGCGCCATCGCGGTGACCGGCTTTCGCGATAAGCTGGAGGCGCTGGCCGGAGAGTAATTACTCCTGCTGCTGACGCCGCTGCAGCAGGTCGGCGATCGGCATCGGTTTACTGAAGTAAAAGCCCTGTAGCCGGTCGCAGCCGGCCCGCCGCAGCAGCGCCAGCTGTTGCGGATCTTCAACCCCCTCCGCCACGACCGTCATCCCCAGCGCGCGGGCGATGCGCACCGTGCCGCGCACCATCTCCGCCGCCTGCGCATCGCAATCCACCCGCCCGGCGAGGGATTTGTCAATCTTCAGGCTGTCAAAGCGAAAGCGGCGTAAATAGCCGATGCTGGAGTAACCGGTGCCAAAATCGTCCAGCGCCACGGCGATGCCCTGGGCCTTCAGATTCTCCACCACCGCCTGCGAACGTTCCGGATTTTCCAGCACATAACTCTCCGTCACCTCCACCTGCAGGCGCGACGGCGGAAAGCGGCAGGCAGCGACCGTTTCCATCACCCGGCTTTCAAACGCCGGATCGCGAAATTGCGCCGGCGAGATGTTCACCGACAGCAGCAGATCGCCCACCGGCTGCAGGTCGCTGCAGGCGCGTTGCAGGACGAACTGGCCGAGGGTGTCAATCAGGCCGCTACTCTCGGCAATGGCGATAAACGCATCCGGCGCCAGCGCACCCTGCGGGCGACGCGGCCAGCGCAGCAGCGCTTCAACGCCGGTCATCGCCAGCGTATCGGCATCGACCACCGGCTGATACCAGACCTCAAATTCATCCTGCTCCAGCCCCTGACGGATGCCATTCTCAATCATCAGCTGATGACGTCGCACGGCATCCAGCGCATCGTCATACCAGGCCGTCCGCCCCTTGCCGCTCTTCTTGGCGTGGTACATGGCGATATCCGCCCGGCGAAACAGTTCGGTACTGGAGCATTCCGCCGGAGTACCGCTGGCGATGCCGATGCTGGCGCCGATATAAATTGTGCGTTTGCTCAGCGCCACCGGCGCTTTAAGCAGCTCCAGCGCCGCCCACGCAAACGCCGCGGCCCGGTCGATCGCCTGTTCGCCGCTCACCGCCATGGCGAACTCATCCCCGCCCATTCTTGCCAGCATGGCCCCCGCCGGCACCCGTTTTTGCAGCGCGCTGGCGATATGGCGGATCAGAGTGTCGCCCACATCGTGGCCATAGTTATCATTCACATCCTTAAAACCGTCCAGATCGATAAACACCACGCACTGCATATCGTGCTTACTCGTGTCGCACACCTGGCTGAGCCGCAGCAGCAGCGCACGCCGGTTGGGCAGGCGGCTAAGCCAGTCAATCAGGGCGATCTCCCGCGCCTGACGTTCGCCGCGGGCCAGCTTATACATGCCGAGGCTGCTGAACAGAATAAACAGCAGGATCAGGCTGGCGGCCACCCCGGCGATGAGCCGCATACTGCCTGACGAGGCCAGGGCCGCTTCGGCGCCGGGCAGACGCGGCTGCCACGCCAGATAGCCCAGAACCTCGCCTCCCTGCGTGCGCAGCGGGATCCGGTGTTCGCCTGGGCCGTCGCTGAGATGCAGATGGCTTATCTGGAAGGTGTCGCCTAAACGCTCCAGCAGCTGAGGGCTGATGTGCCGGGTAATGACCAGATAGCGTCGGGTCTCGTCAGCCACCTGCAGCCGGCCGCTCGTCGGCCGTATCAGGCCGATGCCGACGAAAGCGATCCCGGCCTCGGTACGTGTGATGCCGGCGAAGGCGTTTTTCCCCTCGCGCAGAGCCTGTGCATGATAGCGGATCAGGCTGGTCAGCCCGGCGCCGAGAAATGAGAGGTCTGCCCGGGGCATAACCTGACTCTGAAAGGCGCCCCACAGGATGTGATAATGTTCATCAAGGACAAAGGTGCCGTCATACAGGTTGTTGATTTTGAAGCCGGATCCCCAGGAGTCGTACAGCCATTTTTGATCCAGGCTGGGAGCGTAAGTCTGGGTCACCGCATCGTCCCAGATGGCATTGTCCAGCACCAGCGACAGCACCCGGTTGACCGAGGTCTGCACCGCCCCTTCCACCGACAGGACCGAGCGCTGCTGATCAATTTCATTGGATTTGCTGGCAATGAGGTGTTGCGAGAGGTAAAGCAGGGAGATCACCGACGCGGTGAGGCCGAGCCCGGCGAGAAAAATCATTATTGACAACGTCCTGGCGGAAGGAATTTTCCGCCAGCCGAAAGCTGTGAGCATGCGCAGTCCTCATCGTCACCGGGCACAATACCTGCGGGGCCGGTCTTGAGTAAGCATACTACAGCGAACCCGTTTTGCCGCCGGGGTTTGCAGGCGGCGCGACGTCAGGCGAGTTTAATTAACACCATGCCGGCAACCAGCAGGATGACACCCGCCCAGCCTTTGTTATTCAGGCGCTGGCCAAACAGCACCCAGCCGGCGGCGATGGTCGCCGCGATACCGAAGCCGCCCCACAGCGCATAGGCGACCGACAGATCGATGCCTTTCACCGCCTGCGACAGGGCGCTGAACGCGCCCAGCACCGCCGCCAGCGACAGAATGCCATAGACCTTGCGGCGGAAACCGTCGGAAAACTTCAAAAAGACGTTGGCAATAATTTCCAGAACAATGGCGATAGCCAGCCAGATGGCGTGGATCCACTCAAACTGCTGCATGTGCCACCTCCTGCTTCGACGACGCTTTTTTCTGGGTGCCGGACTTAATTAAGACGATCCCCACCACCAGGGTGGTCAGACCGGCTATTTTCAGCAGCGACAGGCTTTCATCAAACAACAGTACGCTGAACAGGGTGATCAGCAGAATACCAATTCCTTCCCATAACGCGTAGGCCACGCCGAGGGCAATTTTTTTAACCGCAAAGGCGAGAAAAATATATGACAGGGCAATCATGGCCAGCATTAAAATAAAGCCGGTATGCCCACCGCTAATGCTTGCCCATTTCATCGACAAGGTGCCGGTAATTTCAGCAATAATCGCTAAAGCTAATAAAATCCAATAAAACATGATCCCTTCTCCTGCTTGAGAATATAATCCATTACCGTTTACGCGACACGTAAACAGGAAAATTTCTGACGTAGATTTCGCTGTGCGCTTGGCGCCAGCTCAGGCAGAAAGAAGGTGACTATAGCGCCGAATGCCAGTGCTGTTCGCCGGCAAAACGGGAAAAAGTGAGGGATACTGCGGGGTGATTTAAAATATACATCCTGAACTGATTGTCCATAAAATTACAATTATCCGCGGTGTTGCTTCTCGTCCGGTGCGGATGAAAATTGTCCTCAGTAGTTAAACACAGGTAGATTTGTAGCATAGTGCTACATTTTATTCAAAGACTTTGCAATTCTTTACGCCGCGGTTTTGCTGCAATGCGTTTTTTCTGAAAAAAAACGTCATTATGCTAATGTAACGCAACCTGTTAACAGGCAAGGAAGATTGAGGACGGGATCCTATGGCTAAACCTATTATTACACTTAACGGATTAAAGATGGTCATCATGCTGGGCATGCTGGTGATCATCCTGACCGGCATTCGCTTTGCGGCAGACATTATTGTCCCGTTTATACTCGCGCTTTTTCTGGCGGTGATTATTAATCCGCTGGTCCAGCTGCTGGTCCGCTGCCGGGTGCCACGCGTGCTGGCGATCTCATTGCTGATCGGCCTTATCGTCATGTTAGCCGTTGTGCTGCTGGCCTCGCTGGGAACCTCGCTTAACGAGCTGGCGCGCACCCTGCCGCAGTACCGCAACTATCTCTACGAACCGATGCAAACCATCGCTCCCTGGCTGCAGCGCCTGGGCTTTACCGTCTCGGTGGTGGAGCTAAACAAATACATCGACCCCAACGCCGTGATGACCCTGGTCACCGGTCTGCTCACTCAGCTGTCGAACGCCATGTCCTCGATTTTTCTGCTGCTGCTGACGGTGGTGTTTATGCTGCTGGAGGTTCCGCAACTGCCCGCCAAACTGCAGCAGCTGATGTCCCGCCCGGTAGAAGGCATGGGGGCCATTCAGCGCGCCATCGACAGCGTGTCGCATTATCTGGTGCTGAAGACCGCGATTAGCCTGGTCACCGGGCTGGTGGTCTGGGGCATGCTGGTTCTGCTGGACGTGCGTTTCGCCTTTATGTGGGGGCTGCTGGCCTTCGCGCTGAACTATATTCCCAATATTGGCTCCGTGCTGGCGGCCATCCCGCCGATCCTGCAGGTCCTGGTATTCGGCGGTCTGTACGAGGCGCTGGTGGTACTGGCCGGCTATCTGATCGTTAACCTGGTGTTCGGCAATATTCTCGAACCGCGGATCATGGGGCGCGGCCTGGGACTCTCCACCCTGGTGGTATTCCTGTCGTTGATCTTCTGGGGCTGGCTGCTGGGTCCGGTCGGTATGCTCCTGTCGGTGCCGTTGACGATCATCGTCAAAATCGCCCTCGAGCAGACCAGCGGCGGCCAGAGCATCGCATTCTTATTAAGTGATGTGAGCAAAGAGTAACCCTTCCCCGGGCCGGCGACTGGCCGGCCCCCTCTCCCTGACACCTGTGGTAGACCACTACGCCTTTCGTATTATTGATCCTCATCACAAAGGGCCAATCACAATTGTTACTCTCAGGCTAACGATTGGCCGCCGTGCTTAATTGATGCTCCGCGCCTCGCATCGCACACTACCCTCCACCAGGACAAACAAAACGATTTGTCGAATCAGGAGGTTAATAATGAATGCCGAACAAACGACGGGGCGGGTCTGGAACCGTCGCCGGACGGAAAAGCAGCGGCGGCTGGCCGAGGCCAACATCCCCGGCAAAGTCATCCCCACTGACCAGCTGGTCAGCGTACTGGAAAACCTGATCGCCCCCGGCGACCGGGTGGTGCTGGAAGGCAACAACCAGAAGCAGGCCGATTTCCTCTCCCGCATGCTGGCGGAAGTCAATCCGCAGAAAATCCACGATCTGCATATGATCATGCCGAGCGTCGGGCGTAGCGAGCATCTGGACCTGTTTGAAAAAGGTATCGCCCGCAAACTCGATTTCTCCTTCTCCGGTACCCAAAGCCTGCGCATTTCGCAGCTGCTGGAAGATGGCCTGCTGGAAATCGGCGCCATTCATACCTATATCGAACTCTACTCCCGCCTGTACGTCGATCTGTCGCCCAACGTCGCGCTGATCGCCGGCTACAAAGCCGACCGTAAAGGTAACCTGTATACCGGGCCGAGTACCGAAGATACCCCGGCACTGGTGGAAGCCGCCGCCTTCCACGACGGTATTGTTATCGCCCAGGTTAACGAACTGGTGGACGACGAGTGCGATCTGCCCCGTGTCGATATTCCCGGCTCGTGGATTGATTACGTGGTGGTCGCCGACAAGCCGTTCTTTATTGAACCGCTGTTCACCCGCGACCCGCGCCTGATTAAGCAAGAACACATTCTGATGGCGATGATGGCGATCAAGGGCATCTACGCCGAGCATCAGGTGCAGTCCCTCAACCACGGGATCGGCTTCAACACCGCCGCCATCGAACTGCTGCTGCCGACTTACGGCGAACAGCTCGGTCTGAAAGGCAAAATCTGTAAACACTGGACCCTGAACCCGCATCCGACGCTGATCCCGGCGATTGAGAGCGGCTGGGTGGAGAGCGTGCACTGCTTCGGCGGCGAGCTGGGGATGGAAGAGTACATCCGCGCCCGTCCGGATATCTTCTTTACCGGCCCGGACGGCTCCATGCGCTCCAACCGCGCCTTCTGCCAGCTGGCGGGGCAGTACGCGGTGGATATGTTTATCGGTTCGACCCTGCAGGTTGATGGTCTGGCTAACTCCTCGACCGTCACCCGCGGCCGCCTTTCCGGCTTCGGCGGCGCGCCGAACATGGGCCACGATCCGCACGGCCGCCGCCACGCCACCCCTGCCTGGCTCAATATGATCACCGAGCCAGACCCCATGCAGCGCGGTAAAAAACTGGTGGTGCAGATGGTCGAAACCTTTCAGGCCGGGGTGAAGCCGACCTTTGTTGAGACCCTCGACGCGGTCGACGTCGCCAAAACCTCCGGCATGCCGCTAGCGCCGGTGATGATTTACGGCGATGACGTCACCCACGTGCTGACCGAAGAGGGTATCGCCTACCTGTATCGTGCGGAAAGCCTGGAAGAGCGCCGGGCGATGGTCGCCGCCGTGGCCGGGATCACCGACATTGGCCTCGGAGTGGACGCGAAACGCGTGGCTGCCCTGCGTCAAAGCGGCAAAGTGGTCTACCCGGAAGATCTCGGCATTCGCCGTAGCGAGGCCACCCGTTCGCTGCTGGCCGCCGGCAGCGTCGCCGACCTGGTGGAATGGTCCGACGGACTGTACAACCCACCGGCAAAATTCCGGAGCTGGTAATGAAAATTCTCTCCCCCCTGCACGCAGAAAGCCGCGTCAGCTGGCTGGCGGATACCGCCAGCGCCTGTCTGATTGACGAAGCCCGTCTGAGCCCGAAACCGGGTCTGGTTGACAGCCGCGGCAGCGGCGCGCATCAGGACCTCACGCTGGCGCTGATGGAACGCTCCGCCCGCAGCCTGCAGCCGACCTTCCACGCGCTGGCCCAGCAAAGCTGGCGGCGCCCGGCGGATATCGCGCTGCGCGAAACCGTCGGCCGCCTCGGCCGGGAAGGCGAAGCGCAGATGATGCAGGCCACCGGCGGGGTCAACACCCACCGCGGCGCCATCTGGGCGCTGGGGCTGCTGGTCAGCGCGGTAGCGATGTTGGGGGGAGCGGGTCATTCACAGGCGATCGCCGACACCGCCGCCGCCCTCGCCCGCCTGCCCGACGGCCTGGCGCCGAAAAGCTTCAGTAAAGGGCTACGCGCCAGCCGCCGCTGGCAGGTGCCGGGCGCGCGCGAAGAGGCGCAGCGCGGTTTCCCGCATATCACCGCCCTGGCGCTGCCGCAGTTACAGCAAAGCCGCGCCCGGGGCGCCAGCGAGCCGCAGGCGCAACTTGACGCGCTGATGGCCATCATGACCTCGCTGAGCGATACCTGCGTGCTGTCGCGCGCCGGCATGACCGGCCTGCAGACCATGCAGCAGGGCGCCCGCGCGGTGCTGGCGGCCGGCGGGTGCGCCAGCGTCGCCGGACGCGCCGCCCTGGCGCGGCTTGACGCGCAGATGCTGGCGCACAACGCCTCGCCGGGCGGCGCCGCCGATCTCCTTGCCGCCACCCTGTTTCTCGACCGAGTTGCCGGCTAACGCATTCAGAGGATGTTATGGAACAGATTACATTGTCATTTCCTGCCAGCCGCGCCCTCCGCGGCCGAGCGCTGGCAGGGGTTGTAGGTTCAGGCGATATGGAAGTGCTCTATACCGCCGCCGGGAGCGATACGCTCAGCGTGCAAATTACCACCTCGGTGGATAACAGCCAGGCGCGCTGGCAGGCGCTGTTCGACCGGCTGAGCCTGATCAACGGCCTGCCCGCCGGGCAGTTGGTTATTCACGATTTCGGCGCCACGCCGGGCGTCGCCCGTATTCGTATCGAACAAGTCTTTGAGGAGGCCGCTCATGCGTAACGATCGCAGCTTTATCGAACTGCGCGCTCGCGAACGCGCCCACGCACTGCTGGACGACGGCAGCTACCGCGAACTGCTGGATCCGTTTGACGGCATTATGTCGCCGTGGCTCGGCGCGCAGGGCATTGTCCCGCAGTCCGACGACGGTATGGTGGTCGCCAAAGGCACTATCAACGGCCAGCCGGCGGTGGTGATTGCCATCGAAGGCACCTTCCAGGGCGGCAGTATGGGCGAAGTCTCCGGCGCCAAAATGGCCGCCGCGCTGGAGCTGGCGGCGGAGGATAACCGCAACGGTATTCCGACGCAGGCGGTCCTGTGCCTGGAAACCGGCGGCGTCCGGCTACAGGAGGCCAACCTTGGCCTGGCCGCCATCGCCGATATTCACGCCGCGATTGTCGATCTGCGCCGCTACACCCCGGTAGTCGGCATCATCGCTGGCACCGTCGGCTGCTTCGGCGGCATGTCCATCGCCGCCGCGCTGTGCAGCTATCTCATCGTCACCCGAGAAGCCCGTCTCGGCCTCAACGGCCCGCAGGTTATCGAGCAGGAAGCCGGCATTGAAGAGTACGACTCGCGTAACCGGCCGTTTATCTGGAGCATGACCGGCGGCGAAATTCGCGCCGCCAGCGGCCTGGTCGACGCGCTGGTTAACGATGGCGTCAAGGCCGTCAAAACCGCGATGAACGAGGCGATCGCCAAAGGCGTACCGGCGCAACACCGCAGCGACAATTATGACGACTATCTGCGCCGTTTGAGCCAGTTCGACACCCGCCAGCAGGCGGATACCGCGCAGATTAAACAGCTTTTTGCCCGGGAGGAAAAATAATGAGTCAGTTCCCAAACCGCGCCGCGCTATGGCTGAACAAACTGGCGCCCGAGGCGCCGCTGATGAGCGGCCTGTGCCCTTCCGTGCAGGTGGCAGACGGCCAGCTTAATGGCGAAAAGGTGCGTTTTATCGCCGTAGTGCCTGACGCCAATAACCATTACCCGCGCGCTGCCGGTGGCGAAGTCGGTCTGCTGGAAGGCTGGACGCTGGCGAAAGTGGTCAATGAAACCATCGCCGCCGACGCCGACCAGGCCCGCAAACGGCCGATCGTCGCCGTGATCGATGTGCCGAGCCAGGCCTATGGCCGTCGCGAAGAAGCCTTTGGTATTCACCAGGCGCTGGCCGGAGCGGCAGGCGCCTACGCCAAAGCCCGTCTGGCCGGCCACCCTGTGATTGGCCTGATCGTCGGCAAAGCGATGTCCGGGGCGTTTCTGGCCCACGGCTACCAGGCCAACCGTCTGATCGCCTTTAACGACAGCGGCGTACTGGTTCACGCGATGGGTAAAGCGTCGGCCGCGCGCATTACCCTGCGCAGCGTGGAGGCGCTGGAGAAACTGGCGGCGACCATCCCGCCGATGGCCTATGACGTCAGCAACTACGCCACGCTCGGCCTGCTCTCCGCTCTGCTTGATATCAGCCATCCTGACGCCCCTGACGACCACGATCTGGCGCTGGTGAGCCACACCCTGTGCGACGCCATCGCTGACGCGCGCCAGGATCCCTCGCTGAAGTGCCGCCTGGGTGCGGAAAACCGCCGCAGCTCGCAGCGGGTCCGCGACCTGATGCGCGCCAGCTGGTAACACGTTCGTACGTAAGTAGTAGAAGAAAACCTGCCGGAAGCCGTCCCCCGGAGCGCGTCATAACCGCGCCGGGTAGGGACGGCTTTTAGAAAAAATAACAATCGCGCCAGTACTCTATTTTATTTACAGGTGATTTATGACTTATGTGATTATTCATGCTCTTGCCCCGATTTTCGTCATTATGCTGCTGGGCTTCTGGGCCGGTAAGGCCGGGATGGTAGATAACAAAAATGTCTCCCTGCTCAATATCTTTGTAATGGACTTTGCCTTACCCGCTACGCTGTTCAGCGCCACGGTACAAACGCCGTGGGCCGGTATCGTCGCCCAGTCGCCGCTGGTGCTGGTGCTCACTGGCGCGATGTGGATCACCTACGCCGGGATTTACTTCCTCGCCACCAGCGTCTTCAAACGCACCCCGCAGGATGCCGCGGTGCTGACCCTCACCGTCGCCCTGCCGAACTATGCCGCGCTGGGCCTGCCGATCCTTGGCAGCGTGCTGGGTGAAGGCGCATCGACCTCGCTGTCGGTGGCGGTCTCTATCGCCTGCGGTTCGGTACTGATGACCCCCTTCTGCCTGCTGATTCTGGAACGTGAAAAAGCCCGCGCCGCGGGGGAAACCACCGGTTCTACGCTGGCGATGCTGCCGGTGCTGATGTGGCGTTCGGTGAAAAAGCCGATCGTCTGGGGCCCGCTGCTCGGGGTGGTGCTTTCCGCTATCGGCATTAAAATGCCGGACCTGCTGCTGGCCGCCATCAAACCGCTGGGCCTGGCCGCCACCGCCGCGGCGCTGTTCCTCACCGGGGTGATCCTCTCGGCGCGTAAACTGCAGCTCAATGCGCTGATCGCCACCTCCACCATCGTGAAACTGCTGGTGCAGCCGTTTATCGCCTGGGGTCTGGTAATACTGCTGGGTCTGCACGGCGCCATCGCCATCACCGCGATCCTGATGATTGCCCTGGCCGCCGGCTTCTTCGGCGTGGTCTTCGGCAACCGCTTCGGCGTGCAGTCCCCGGATGCTGAAGCCGTGCTGCTGTTGAGCTCGGTTCTGTGTATCCTGTCGCTACCGCTGTTTATCTCTTTGACTTCAGGACTGTAAACCATGTCATCAACGCCGCGTCCCCACGATTTAGTGTGGTTAAACCACGCCAGCGCCCTGGAAGATATAGTCGAGCCGTGGGTGGCTCAGCAGTGGCGAGCCGCGCTGCCGGTGGTGGTGAGGCGCGATGTTGACGGTCAGGCCCGCATCCCGGTCGGGGTGCGGGGCATGAAGCGCGAACAGCGCGCCGCCGGCTGGGTACAGGCGCACAATATCGTGCGCAGCGTCACCCCGGAGATGCTGGTGGAGCGCGAGCGCCTGCTGGGCTCCCCTTTTGTTTCGCAGCCGCCGGTCCAGGCGGCTATCGCCCTGACGCTGGGCGACTGGCCCTGGCGCTGGGGCGTCACCGGCAGCACCGGCTACGCGCTGGCGACCGAAATCCCGGTACTCCATGCGGCAAGCGATCTGGATCTACTGATCCGCGCCCCGCAGCCGCTGGCCCGCGAGGCGCTGCTGGAATGGCAGTCCCGGGTCGCCCAGCTCCCGTGCCGCGCCGATACCCAGATCGAAACGCCATACGGCGCCTTCGCCCTCAATGAGTGGCTCCGCGATGGGCGAGCGCTGCTGAAAACGTCCCGCGGCGCGCGCTTAACCGCTGCGCCGTGGCGCAGGGAGGAATGATGAAGATTTTGTTTACTTTTCCCGGACAGGGTGCCCAGCGTCCCGGCATGCTGGCGGCTATCCCCGACCGCGAAGCGATCCTCAGCCAGGCGCGCGCCGTGCTGGGGAATGAAGTCGAGGCCCTCGATAGCGCCGGATCGCTAAAACATACCCGTGCGGTCCAGCTCTGCCTGCTGATCGCCGGGGTAGCCTGGGCGCGCGAGCTACAGCGCCAGGGCGTCAATCCGCAGATTGTCAGCGGCCTGTCCATCGGCGCCTTTCCCGCAGCGGTGATTGCCGGCGCGCTCGATTTCGCCAGCGCGCTGCGCCTGGTGGCCCTGCGCGGCGATCTTATGGAGCAGGCCTATCCCGAAGGTTACGGGCTGACGGCGATCATGGGCCTGACCCGCCCGCGGGTTGAGGCGCTGATGCAGGGTCACGAGGTCTATCTTGCCAACCTGAACGCCGAAACGCAGATCGTGATCGCCGGACGCGATGAAGCCATGGCCGAGGTGGCGCAGCTGGCGCTGCAGGCGGGCGCCAGTAAGGCGCAGCGGCTGGCGGTCAGCGTCCCGTCGCACTGCGCGCTGCTGGATAAACCCGCCGCCGCGCTGGCAACAGCCTTTGCCGACGTGACCTTAACGCGCCCGCAGTGCGCCTATTTAAGCGGCTCGACGGCGCGCGTGCTGTGGGATCCGCAGCGGATCGCCGACGATCTGGCGATGAACATGGCGCGCACCGTCCACTGGCAGGAGGCGATGATCGCCGCCGATGAGCGCGACGCGCGCTTAGCCATTGAGATGCCCCCCGGCGGGGTATTGACCTGCCTGACCCGCCAGGCGGGCTGGCGCGGAGAGACCCTTTCGCTGGAACGCAGCGGCGTGGATGTCGCCCGCCATCTGGCGCAGCGGCTTAGCGATTAAGGCTCCGGGCGTACATTCTCCCTTCCGCCGCCAGCGCCAGCAGGTCGGCATCGCGTTCGCGATGGTGTGAATAGACAATCGAGATCAGCTGGCGCATCTGGTACGGTTCCGCCAGCTTTAACAGCTGTACATCTTTTTCATAGACTTTTTTCATCCGCCCCGGCAACAGCGCAAACCCGACGCCCGCCTGCACCAGGCTAATCATCGAAAAGATGTCATTCACCCGGGTGACGATCGTCGGCTCGAAGCCAGCGATATGAAACGCTTCCCGGAACCCGGCATAGGTGGCGAACCCCTCCGCCAGCGAGACGAATTTCCGGTCGGCGTAATCGCGCAGGTCAGCAAGCTGTGTGCTATCCAGCTGCGCTGTCGCCGGGGCGGCGAGAAAGATATCGTCCTCAAACAGCGGCACCACGTCGAAAGCGGTATTGTTGAACTCCCCTTCATTGGTGGCGATCAGGATAGCGTCGAGAGCGTCATCTTCCAGCATATCCAGCAGCATCTGGTTAGAGCCCATGGTGAGATCCAGCTCCAGCTCCGGGCGACGCAGCTTCATACCCATGATAATGCGCGGGACGGTTTCCAGGGTCAGGGAATAGAGGGTGCCGATGCGCAGCCGCCCCTGGCCGACGCCGGCGACTTTGCGCGTCGCCTCAAGGCCGCGGCTCATCAGACTCATCACATCCTGACAATATTCCAGCAGCGTCCACGCCGCCTGCAGCGGCAGCAGATTGCGCCCTTTATGGACAAACAGCGGGCAGCCCACCCCCTCTTCCAGGGTATGCAGCGCGCGGTGAACGCTGACGCTGCTAAGCTTCATCGCTTCGGCGGTTCTGGCGATATTGCCCTTCGCCATAAACATCATAAAGACCGACAGCTTGCGGAAGGTGATCTCCTGGTTGATATCGTCTTGCATAGCCCTTCCACACTCCTGATTTGCTTTTCTTTTTTCAATTCAAATCAGTATATCGTTTATGACGGCAAAGTTGCAGGCAGAGAGCGGCTTAGGCCGGCAAGGAACGCAAAAAAGGGAAGACCGTGGTCTTCCCTTTTGTTCTCTATCGAGTTTGCTTTTACAGCGCCATATCGTGCTGCGGCGAGGCGTCGCGCTGCGGCTCAGCCGGCTTCGCGGTCGCGGTGGGCGCAGCCGCTGGCATCTGGATCACCGGCGGTTTCGTCAGCTGCAGGGTCGCGGCGGTATCATCCCAAACCTGCTGGGTCAGCGCCACGTTACCGTTCAGCTTCTGGCCGTAGCTCGGCACGATCTGGTGGATACGGGTCTGCCACTCCGGCGAGTTAAACTGCGTCGGGAACATCTGCTTGAGCACATTGAGGGTGATCGGCGCGGCGGTGGAAGCCCCCGGCGACGCGCCGAGCAGCGCGGAAATGGTTTTCTGCTGATCGACCACCACTTCGGTGCCCAGTTTCAGCACGCCGCCCTTCTCTGCGTCTTTCTTAATGATCTGCACGCGCTGGCCGGCCTGGATCAACTTCCAGTCCTCTTTACGCGCGTCCGGGTAGTACTCTTTCAGCGCGGCGAAGCGGTCATCATCGCTGAGCATCACCTGGCTGACGAGATATTTCACCAGGTCGAAGTTATCGAGTCCGACGTGGGTCATCGGCAGCACGTTGTCAGTGGTGGTGGTGCTCAACAGGTCGAAGAAGGAACCGTTTTTCAGGAACTTGGTCGAGAAGGTGGCGAACGGCCCAAACAGCACCACGCGCTTGCCATCCAGGTAGCGGGCGTCAAGGTGCGGTACCGACATCGGCGGCGCGCCGACCGAAGCCTGGCCATACACTTTCTCGAGGTGCTGCGCGGTGACCGCCGGGTTATCGGTCATCAGGAACGAACCGCCCACCGGGAAGCCAGCATAGTTGTCCGCTTCCGGAATACCGGTTTTCTGCAGCAGCTTCAGCGCGCCGCCGCCGGCGCCGATAAAGACGTATTTCGCGTCAATAGTCTGCGCTTCCCCGCTCTGCACGTTCTTAATGGTCACGTGCCAGGAGTTATCGGCATTGCGTTTGAAATCGGTGACCTCAGAGGAGGTTTGCAGGGTGAAATGGCTGTTTTTCTTCAGGCTGCCGATCAGCTGCCGGGTGATTTCGCCATAGTTAACGTCGGTACCTACCGGCGTCCAGGTGGCAGCGACTTTTTGCTGCGGATCGCGGCCTTCCATCACCAGCGGCGCCCACTGTTTAATTTGCGCGTGGTCGGTGGAGAATTTCATCCCCTGGAATAAGGTGGTCTGCTGCAGCGCGGTATAACGCTTCTGTAGATAGTCGACATTATCGCCCCAGACGAAACTCATATGCGGCGTGGAATTAATAAAGGAGTGCGGATCGTGCAAAATACCGCGCTTCACCTGTGCCGACCAGAACTGACGGGAGATCATAAACTGTTCGTTAATATCCAGCGCTTTGCTGACGTCAATCGATCCGTCGGCCCGCTCCGGCGTATAGTTCAGCTCCATATTCGCCGAGTGACCGGTACCGGCGTTATTCCAGCCGTTGGAAGATTCCAGGGCCACGCCGTCCAGTTTCTCCACCATCGTCAGGTCCCAGTCCGGCTGCAGCGCCTGCAGCCAGGTGCCAAGCGAGGCGCTCATGATCCCGCCGCCAATCAGCAGGAAGTCAGTTTTTTTAGAGGTATCCGCTTCAGCATGCGTCGCCGCGCTGACGAACATCGCTAATGCGGTAAAGGAAATAATCGTTTTTTTCATTGCAGGCATAATAGAATTATCACGTAGCACACGGTAATAAGAGGCAGCATATTAACGCACTTTTACTTTATTTTAAAATATCATTTACACTCTCGCATTTTTAATCAAATAATTATTTAACTTAAAAAATCAGAACGACGCAAAAAATAAAAGTCGCCGTAAAATTATCGCTGAAAATTCAGCGCGATTGCCGGGGAAAATAGAAAAGAGGGATTTCTTTAGTTAATTAAGTCCAGACGCGCACACCGTTGGTGCGCGCCTGGCGACAGGCTTAATGGGCGGGAGTGACAGCGCTGCGCTGGGCTTCGCGCAGGGCAAGACGCAGATGATCGTGATGTTTGGTCAGCAGCTCCCGCGCGTGCCAGGCGTCCAGCCCGCTAAGCAGCATCAGGATCGCGGTGCGGCAATGGTGGTGGCAGCTGGTCAGCGCGGCTTTTGCTTCGCTGCGCGTGCAGTCGGTGGCCGCCATGACAATCGCCACCTGCCGCTCCGCCCAGTGCGGAGTGTCAGCCTGCAGATCCACCCGCAGGTTGCTGTACACCCGGCCGTCACGGATAGCGAGGCCCGTCGACACCATGTTAAGGATCTGCCGCTGGGCCAGCCGGGCCTTCGGATTGGTCAAACCCGCCACCGCTTCCGGCCCGGTCTGCGGAGCAATAACAATATCCGCCAGCTGCGCCGCCTCGCTGGCCGCCTGCTGGGTCACCACCGCGATCGGGGCCCCCAGCGACCAGGCGTGGCGCATCGCCCCCCAGACCCACGGGGTCTTGCCGCTAACGGTCAGCGCCAGCAGCATATCGTGGCTGGAAAAGTCCAGCGACTGCAGCTCGAAGGCGCCAAGATCGTAATTATTCGCCGCCGTCTCCCGCTCGGCCATCGCCGCCGTCTGGCCACCGGCAATCAGCCCCACCAGCGCGTGTTTGCCTTCCGGAGAGTAGTCGCTGACCGCCTGGACTGCCGTGCGGCCTGATTCCCCGGCGCCGATAATGACCAGACGCCCTCCCCGGCTCATTGTCGCGGTGGCGATATCAATCAACCGGGCGATATCCGGCAGACAGGCGCCGACCGCATCCGATATCTGCTTATCATCCTGATGCAGCATCGCCAGCATGTCGGCGGTGGCGAGGCGATCGATGTGGGTGGTATCCGGGTGACGACGTGCCTGCATTGACGCGGTTAGCGAACTGCTCATAACAACCTCCATTTACGACAGAAAAAGCGCATCTCGGCGAAATCAGCGGCCTGATGCATATCCTTATATTCATCAGAACTATTTAAGCTCTGTCGCCACTATAAGGGGAATCTTCCGCGCTTTACCGCCGTCGGGGTCACAGTTTACCGTCCCGATCGCCCGTTCACGGGCAATTGCCGATTATCTGAGCAATCCTGTCTCAGGTCTTATCTTCGCCTTCCGCCTGCATGGCCAGCCAGAAGGATTGCTGACAGAGGTTATAAAATTGTTTGCGCATTGGCTTCACCTCCAGGCCGGCGCTATCGATAACCTGCCAGTCGATCCAGCACTCCGGGCAGGAGGCGGCATCCTGTTGCGGAAGCTCGAGCTCGTAGCGGTGCTGGATCACCACCCCGCTGCGATGCCGCCAGCGCGCGATCTCCCACTCTGCTTCCGCTTCACGGTCCTGTTCACGATGCTGCGTCAGTCGTTCAACGTGCTGTTGCCGGAGGATATCCCGGACCAGAGATGCCAGTTCCATCATGTCTGCCTTAAGCCTGTGGCGAAAAGCGACAGTTTATCGTGGTCGGGCCGAGGCTACCGTAGCAAAAGCGGCCTTTTGCTTTGATTACACGGCTTTATGAATGCCGCGCTATCAGCGATAATAATCGTTCACTGAATCTATCCGGGATCGTCATGAAGGCATCAGAGCACCCGCCTCGCGTTCGTCAACGCGCCTTACCGCTAAAGCTGAGCACCGCCGTCTCCTTGATGATTGGCAGCGTGATCGGCGCCGTGCTGCTGCTGGTCTATGCCCTGTGGTATATGCAGATCAGCAATGCCACCCGCGACGGCCTGAAAGAGACCGCGCTGGCGGTGGCGCGTACCATGGCTGATATGCCGCAGGTGAAGCGCGGACTGGCGGCGCCGCCGCAGCAGCAGATTATTCAGCCGCTGGCGCAGGCCATCACCCGGCGCAACGACCTGCTGTACGCTATCGTCACCGATATGCACGGTATTCGCTATTCGCATCCGGACAGCTCAATTATTGGCAAACCCTTCATCGGCCACGATATCCAGCCGACGCTGCAGGGAAAAGAGAACGTGGCCATTAACCACGGGGTGCTGGCCCCGGCGCTGCGAGTGTTTACCCCGGTGTTCAACGACCAGCATCAGCAGATTGGCGTGGTGGTGGTCGGCATTTCGCTGAGTAAAGTGGACGAGCAGATCGCCAACAGCCGCTGGGACGTGCTGCTGACCATCCTGTTCAGCGCGCTGGTCTGCGCCATCGGCACCTGGAGCCTGGTGCGCGGCCTGAAGCGCGTCCTGCTGGGGCTGGAGCCGCACGAAATCTCCACTCAGTTTCAGCAGCGTCAGGCCATGCTTCACGCCCTCAAGGAGGGGGTGGTGGCCGTCGATGCCCATGGTGAGGTTAACCTGATCAACCCGGCGGCGCGCGAGATACTCTTTTCCGGGCCGGACAAGACGCTCGCGCATACCCCGCTGCTCGCCGACCTGCAGACGGTTTTGCACAGCGGCGAGCCGATGTACGACCGCGAGCTGGGGTGCAATGGCCTGTTGCTCATCAGCAATACGGTGCCTATCCGCAGCCAGGAGGCGGTGGTCGGCGCCATCTGTACCTTCCGCGATAAGACCGAAGTCAGCCAGCTGCTGCAGCGGCTGGACGGCATGATGAGCTATGTGGATGCCCTGCGCACCACCTCTCATGAGTTCATGAACAAACTGCACGTGATCCTCGGCCTGCTGAATATGAAAAGCTATGGCAAACTCGAGGAGTACGTGCTGCAGACCGCCCACCGCTACCAGGCGGACATCGGCGATATTCAGCACCGCATTAAATCCCCGGTGGTGGCCGGCTTTCTGATAAGTAAAATGCAGCGCGCCACCGAGTGCGGCTTTACCCTTAAGCTGGCGGAAGAGAGCCTGGTGCCGGATTGCCCGAATGAGAAGCAGGTCACCGTGCTGGTGACGGTGCTGGGCAACCTTATCGAGAACGCGCTGGACGCCATGAGCGGTCAGGCGGAGGGCGAAATCGGCCTGCTGCTGCACTATCAGGACGGCTGGCTAAGCGGTGAAGTGAGCGACGACGGGCCGGGGATCCCGGAAAACAACATCGACGCTATCTTTAACAAAGGCTTCTCCACCAAAGGCGAAAATCGCGGCGTCGGGCTGTTTCTCGCCAACCAGCAATTACGCGAGCTGGGCGGCACCCTCGCCGTCGAGTCGGAACCCGGCGTATTTACCCAATTTTTTGTTCATCTCCCCTGGGATAGTAAAAGGAAACGTGCGTGATAAATGTGTTGATTGTTGACGATGATGCCATGGTGGCCGAACTGAATCGCCTGTACGTGGCAAGGGTTCCCGGCTTTCGTTGCAGCGGGAGCGCCTCGACGCTCAGTCAAGCCCGGGAGATGATTAACGATCCGCAGCTGGAGATCGATCTGGTGCTGCTGGATGTCTATATGCAGCAGGACAGCGGGCTCGATCTGCTACCGACTATCCGTAAATCGGGGCGCGCCATCGACGTCATCATGATCACCTCGGCGGCGGATGCCGCCACGGTGCAGACCGCCATGCATTACGGAGTGGTCGATTACCTGATTAAACCTTTCCAGTTTCCCCGTTTTGAAGAGGCGCTTACCACCTGGCGGGAGAAGCGCAAGCTGATAACCGGCCAACCCTATTACGAGCAGGCCGACGTTGACCGCCTGCTGCACGGCGGCGCGCCGGAGGCCAGCGACGCGCGCAAGCTGCCCAAGGGGCTCACCGCGCAAACCCTGCGCACCCTGTGCCAGTGGATTGACGCTCACCCGGACGTTGAATTCTCTACCGATGAGCTGGCGGCGGCGGTGAATATCTCCCGTGTTTCCTGCCGCAAGTATCTGATCTGGCTGGCGCAGATCAATATTCTCTATACCACTATCCACTACGGCGCCACCGGGCGGCCGGTCTATCGCTACCGCCTGGTGGCCGAACAGTACAGTTTGCTTAAGCAGTACAGTCAGTAACGCGGTAGCCGCTGTCCAGCGACGCAAAGCGCAAGCGCTGCGGCGATGACAGTATAATGTCGCGATTTTTGGTGACGAAAATCGCGTCGATATCCTGCCGCTGACGCAACGCTGCGCAGCCTTTCTCGACGCCGAGGCCGAACAGCAGCGTGGTCCAGATATCGCCGTCTAAAGAATCGCTGGAAATCACCGTGACGCTGTCGAGTTCGTTGTCCAGCGGGTAACCGCTGCGCGGGTCGAGAATATGGTGCCAGCGCTTGCCGTCCTGCTCGAAATAACGTTCGTAGGTGCCCGAGGTGACTACCGACTGTCCGTTGACCGTCAGGGAGCCGATCAGCGCCTGCGCATCGGCAAACGGTTTTTTCAGGCCAATAGCCCATTCGCCGAGGGTATGCACATTGCCGCCGAGGTTGATCAGCGCCCTTTCCACCTGCTGCTGACGCAGATAATCACGCACCCGGTCAGCGATATAGCCTTTGGCGATCGCCCCAAGATCCAGCTCCATCCCCGGCTGCTGAAGAAACACGCTGCAGGTTGCCTCATCAAGGATCACCTCCTGCGGGCGGGTCAGCGCCAGCCGGGCCCTGATTTCGCCGGCGTCAGGCACGCTGTGTCCCTGAAAGCCAATCCGCCACAGCTTCACCAGCGGCCCAATCGCGAGGTTAAAGGCGCTGTCGCGCACCATGCTGGCGGCTTTGGCGCACTGAATGAGCTGAAAGACCGGGCGGCTGACGGTCACCGGGTGACGTCCGGCGGCGTGGTTGATATCCATCACCTGCGACTCGGCGCGGTTAACGGTGAGCAGATCTTCGTAGCGCTTGATTAACTGAAATACGCGGGAGGCCAGCGCCTCATCATGGGAGCAGAGTTTGAGCAGGATGGGAGAACCCATCAGAACGGCGGAGTAGCTATAGACGCGGTTATCAGACATCGGGCTCTCCTTAGTAGGGGTAAGCCGGGCGGCGAAAGCGCCGGCCCGGCATCAACAATGGCGTGTTATCCTCTGGCGCGTTTCGCCGCCTGGTGGCCCGCGAGGGTGCCGAAGATGATGATATCCGCCACCGCGTTACCCCCGATACGGTTGCCGCCGTGGATCCCGCCAACCACTTCACCGGCGGCGTAGGCGCCGCGGATCGGCTGCCGGGCAACGTTCAGCACTTCGCCATCGGTGTTAATGGTCACGCCGCCCATGGTGTGGTGCACCCCCGGGGCGATACGAATGGCGTGGAACGGACCTTCGTTAATCGGCGCGCGCAGCGCGGTGGTCCGGCCAAACTGTTCATCATGCTGTTTTTCCACCGCCCCGTTGTAGCACTCGAGGGTGGCGAGGAAGGCATGGTAATCCATCCCCAGTTTCTCCGCCAGTTCACGCGGCGAGCTGGCGCTGGTGACGAAGCCTTTGGCGATGTACTCATCGGCGGCTTTGTTTTTCGCCCGTACATGTTCGTCAAAGACGATGTACGCATAGTGTTCCGGCAGGGCGATAATCGCCGCGGAGACTTTATCGCGGGTCTCCATTTCGTTGAAGAAGCGGTTACCCTGCTGGTTGACGAGGATCGCCCCACCGCCGCGAATCGACTCGGAAATCAGATAGGAGGTCTGCTGTTCAACGGTCGGGTGAATTTGAATTTCGCCCATATCCACCGTGTCGGCGCCGATACGCTCCAGCAGCGCGATACCGCTCCCGGTGGCCCCTTTGTGGTTGGTGGTGACGAAGCCTTCGAGGTCAGGACGATACTTCACCACCATCGCGCTGTTGGCGCTGAAGCCGCCGGTGGCCACCACAATGCTTTTGCTCTGGACTTCAATGATCTCGTTTTCGTCGTTGATCAGACGCACGCCGCTGACTTCATCGCCGCTCATCAGGATCTCCTCCACTGAGGTATCCAGCAGGACGTCGATGCCGCGTTTGGTGATGTTGCGCACCAGGCCGCTAATCAGATAGCCGCCGACCGCTGACCCGTCGCGCGGACGGTGGGTGCGGTCAATGCTCATCCCGCCGGTGGTGGTGATATCGTTGAGCATAATGCCGCGGTCAGCCAGCCATTCAATGGCTTGCGGGGCATTCTCCACGAAGCGGCGCAGCAGCTGCGGGTTGTTTTTATTGTGCCCACCTTTCAGGGTTTCCTGATAGAACAGCTCTTTGCTGTCCTGAATGCCTTTCACGCGCTGGAAGCGGGTCTCCGCCGCGTTCATCCCGGCGGAAGCCTTGATGGTGTTCCCGCCAATGGTCGGCATTTTCTCGACGATCAGCACGCTGGCGCCTTCGTCGTGAGCCTGAATGGCGGCCGCCAGACCGGCGCCGCCGCTGCCGACCACCACCACATCATAGCTTTTCGGCGCGGCGTCATTGCCGCCCTCTTCCGCCGCCAGCGCTTTGCTCGATTTCAGCATCGCTTTGGCGACCGCTTTTTTCACCGCCTCGCTCTGGCTGGTGGCCCCGGAAATAGCGTCCACGTGCGGGGTATTGGCGGTCAGAATACGTTCGCGGATCTCTTCGAAGCTGGTGGTGAACTCCACGGTCTGCACCGGGCTCGCCGCCAGTTCGATATCGGCGATATGGTCATTTTCGAGGCTGACGTTGATCACCAGCTCATTGGCGTCATCCTGAACGGTTTCAACAAACATCCCCGGCTTAAATTTGGCATCGCCCATGCTCATGTCGCGGATCATCGCTTCCACCAGCGAGAAGCGCCACAGCGGTTCCTGAATGTGCAGCGCCTCGCGCTGGGTGCTGTCGATAAACAGCTCCAGCTCTTCACCCGCGGCGATACGAGCCGCCCAGTCCGGATAGGCGATGCAGGCGCGGCCCACGGCGATCAGGTCATAGCCGTGATCGAGGCCCAGCTCGGCATCGGCGACGTTAACCACCCCGCCGACGCCCATCACCGGCACCTGAGCCAGAGTTTCAGAGCGCATGGCGCAGTATTTCTCAATCAGCGGCGTTGGGTCGCAGGTATCAACGATAGAGGGACGCAGAGTCGCGCCCACCGAGAAGTGCAGATAATCGACGCCGCGAGCGGCCAGTTTTTCCAGCAGATACATGGTGTCGTCGAAGCGGATCCCCGGGACCTCCATCTCTTCCGGCGAGAAGCGGTAACCGATGATAAAGGCGTCGTCAGCGTACTGGCGGGCCATTTTATGGGTGATGTCGAGCACCGCCAGCGGGAAACGAGCGCGATTGTCGCGGCTACCGCCCCACTCATCGTCGCGCTGGTTGGAGTTCGGCGAATAGAACTGCTGAATGAGATAGGTGTTAGCCCCGTGAATTTCGACCCCGTCGAAACCGGCGAGGATAGCGCGACGGACCCCATCGCCAAACTTGGCGATCATGCCTTCCACTTCGTCTCCGCTCAGCGCCCGCGGCATCGCGGCGCCCTCACGCGGGGCGGCGATAGCGCTCGGCGCCACCGGCTGGCGACCGCCGATCAGCTGCGGGTCGACCATGCGGCCGCCGTGATAGATCTGCAGAATCGCTTTCGAACCTTCCGCTTTAATCGCTTCGGCGATTTTCGCCAGGCCGGCGATTTTTTCATCGTTATCGATACCGATAGCACCCGGGAAGGCCAGGCCGTAGTCATCAATAAAGCAGCACTCGACAATAATGGTGCCGATGCTGCCGGCGCGAGCGCGATAGTACTCCACCAGCTCGCTGGTGACAGTCCCATCGAAATAACCGGTGCAGGTGGTCATCGGCGCCATGAGCAAACGGTTTTTCAGCTCCGTACCATTTGGTAAAGTAAATGGCTGCAGAATTCGTTCGTTACTGGTCATAAGTTACGCTCCAGATTTTAAAATATTAAAAATTCAGAATGGGGTGACGGAATCATTAATGGTTGTGGTTTTTTAATTCCTGTTGTCATGCCAATAATATAACGGGTTTTTTAGTTACTAAATCAATTACGTTAGTTATAAAACTATTTAACCCCAGCAATAACATCGCTACCTCTATTGTATTATTAAAATAATAAATAGCATTTACATAATACAAATGAACGATAACATTTCAGATACTTACGTTAACATTCACAGCGACCAAACACGCGCACATTACGGTTATTATTCAGTAACTTATAAAGCATACAGATAAAATTAGCATTAATTGCTTATTTTTATTTTAACATTTACCGATATTTTCGCCAAAATAACACCTCATCACATAGGGTTATACTGATAATAAAAAAATAGTGAAATCACCTGCTTTTCTTGATCTTGATCAATTGCAACGGCCATTGAAAGCGCAATATATAAATAACCAATAAATTTAATTTAACGCCCATCAAATCGCGTTAAATAATCGCCCCAACGATACTCAGAAACGCAAAATAAAAACTAAAGAAACTTTTGTAATTAAAGAAACCACTGAGCACATCGCTGGCGTAAACGTTATTTTCAACAACTTGCAGATACTCATTATGAAAGAGAAAAAGACAACCATACCGCCTGCCGGTGCAGTCAATCCAACGACTGCGAATAAAAAACGTCTCCTGATGATGGCGCTGCCGATTATCGTTGCCGTGCTGTTACTCTTCGTCCCGGTCCCGGACGGCCTGCCGCCGTACGCCTGGCACTACTTCGCTATCTTCGTCGGGGTGATCGTCGGGTTGATTTTTGAACCACTGCCTGGCGCCGTTATCGGCATCACCGGCGTGGTGGTCATCGCCCTGTGCAGTCAGTGGCTGCTGTTCAGTCCGGAACAGATGGCCGCACCTGGCTTCAAAATGGCCGGCGCCTCCTTTAAGTGGGCGGTGAGCGGCTTCGGCAACTCCACCGTGTGGCTTATCTTCGGCGCCTTTATGTTCGCCGCCGGCTACGATAAAACCCAGTTCGGCCGCCGCCTGGCGCTGATTCTGGTGAAATATCTCGGCCGTCGCAGCCTGACGCTGGGCTACGCCATCACCTTCGCGGATCTGCTGCTGGCGCCGTTTACGCCGTCGAATACCGCGCGCAGCGGGGGCACCATCTACCCGATTATCGCCAACCTGCCGCCGCTGTACGGTTCAAAACCAAACGATCCGAGCGCGCGTAAAATCGGTTCCTATCTGATGTGGGTAGCGATCACTGCCGCCTGTATCACCAGCTCGATGTTCCTGTCGGCACTGGCGCCGAACCTGCTGGCGCTGGCGCTGGTAAAAAGCATCGTCGGTATCAACATCTCCTGGGGCACCTGGTTCATCGCCTTCCTGCCGCTTGGCGTACTGCTGATCCTGACCATGCCGCTGCTGGCCTACTGGTTCTACCCGCCGGAAGTGAAAGTCAATAACGAAGTGCCGCTGTGGGCCGCTCGTGAACTGGAAAAACTGGGCAAACTGTCGCGCAATGAGATCCTGCTGCTGGTGTTCGTCTGCTTCGCGCTGATGATGTGGATCTTCGCCGCCGACTGGATTGAACCGGCTCTGGCCGCCCTGCTGGTTATCGTGCTGATGCTGTGGACCGGCGTGCTCTCCTGGAGCGATATCACCAACAACAAAGCGGCGTGGAACACCTTTGTCTGGTTCGCCACCCTGGTGGCGCTGGCCGACGGCCTCTCCTCTACCGGCTTTATCGCCTGGCTGGGTAAAGAGGGCGGCGCGCTGATGAGCGGTATCTCCCCGGGGATGGCGACCATCGTCCTGCTGCTGGCGTTCTACCTGCTGCACTATCTGTTTGCCAGCACCACCGCGCACACTACCGCGCTGCTGCCGGCCATGCTGACCATCGCCGCCACCATTCCGGGGATGAATATGGAAGTGTTCGTTCTGCTGATGGTGACCTCGCTGGGCGTGATGGGGATCATCACCCCGTACGGTACCGGCCCAAGCCCGATCTACTACGGCAGCGGCTATCTGCCGACCAAAGATTACTGGCGCCTCGGCACCATCTTTGGCGCCATCTTCCTGGCCGCCCTGCTGCTGATTGGCTATCCGTGGATGTCCATGATGTTCTGATTCATAACCGCCGGGACCACCCCGGCGGTTTTATCTTTATGGAGTAAGTGATTATGTCGACTAAACCGTTTGTTTATCAGGATCCGTTCCCGTTGGCGCACGACGATACCGAATACTATCTGCTCAGCAAAGCGCACGTCTCCGTCGCCGAATTTGACGGCCAGGAAGTGCTGAAAGTGGAACCGCAGGCGCTGACCCTGCTGGCGCAGCAGGCCTTCCACGACGCCGCCTTTATGCTGCGCGTCTCCCATCAGCAGCAGGTCGCGTCGATTCTGCTCGACCCGGAGGCCAGCGATAACGATAAATATGTCGCCCTGCAGTTCCTGCGCAACTCGGAAATCGCCGCCAAAGGCGTCCTGCCCACCTGTCAGGACACCGGCACCGCCATCATCATGGGTAAAAAAGGCCAGCGCGTCTGGACCGGCGGTGGCGACGAAGCCGCCCTGGCGCAGGGCGTGTACAACACCTATACCGAAGATAACCTGCGTTACTCGCTGAACGCCCCGCTGGATATGTATAAAGAGGTCAACACCGGCACCAACCTGCCGGCGCAGATCGATCTCTACAGCGTCGACGGCGACGAATATAAATTCCTGTGCATGGCGAAAGGCGGCGGTTCCGCCAATAAAACCTATCTCTATCAGGAAACCAAAGCGCTGATCACCCCGGCGAAGCTGAAAAACTATCTGGTGGAGAAGATGCGTACCCTCGGCACGGCGGCCTGCCCGCCGTACCATATCGCCTTTGTCATCGGCGGTACCTCGGCGGAAGCGACGCTGAAAACCGTCAAGCTGGCCTCCACCCGCTACTACGACGGTCTGCCAACCGAAGGCAACGAGCACGGTCAGGCGTTCCGCGATGTGCAGCTTGAGCAGGAACTGCTGCAGGAAGCGCAAAACCTCGGCCTCGGCGCGCAGTTCGGCGGCAAATACTTCGCCCACGATATCCGGGTGATCCGTCTGCCGCGCCACGGCGCCTCCTGTCCGATCGGCATGGGCGTCTCCTGCTCCGCCGACCGCAACATCAAAGCCAAAATCAACCGCGACGGTATCTGGATTGAGAAACTGGAGAGCAATCCAGGAAAATATATCCCTGAACATCTGCGTCAGCAGGGCGAAGGCAAGGTGGTCAGCATCAACCTGAATCAGCCGATGAGCGAGATCCTGGCGCAACTGTCCGCCCATCCGGTTTCCACCCGCCTGAGTCTCAACGGCACTATTATCGTCGCTCGCGATATCGCCCACGCCAAGCTGAAAGAGCTTATCGATAATGGCGAGGAACTGCCGCAGTACGTGAAAGATCACCCGATCTACTACGCCGGCCCGGCCAAAACGCCTGCCGGTTACGCCTCCGGCTCCCTCGGCCCGACCACCGCAGGCCGCATGGACTCTTACGTCGATCTGCTGCAGTCCCATGGCGCGAGCATGGTGATGCTGGCGAAAGGCAACCGCAGCCAGCAGGTCACCGACGCCTGCCACAAACACGGCGGCTTCTACCTCGGCAGCATCGGCGGCCCGGCGGCGGTGCTGGCGCAACAGAGCATCAAGAGCCTTGAGTGCGTGGCGTATCCGGAACTGGGGATGGAGGCGATCTGGAAAATCGAAGTGGAAGATTTCCCGGCGTTTATTCTCGTCGATGATAAAGGCAACGATTTCTTCCAGCAGATCGAGAACAAGCAGTGCGCCGGCTGTAAACAGCACGGCTAACGCCCCCTCTGGCGCTAACAGCAGGCCGTCGCCGTTCAGGTGACGGCTTTTTTTATGCCCGCGCCGCGCCAGCTTGAACTCACTTCCTGCCCGACTATGCTCAACGACAAGTCGTCCCTTGAATGCTGAAAAATAACAATAACTCCCTTTCCCGGGTTGATGCTGACCCTCCGGTCGACCGGGACGATGCCCCAGCCGTCGCGCCGCAGGAGGGTGAGAAATAAGGGATAACGTAGCGGCATTTCCGCCGGGTAGCGGCGTACGCCTTACCCGGCCTACAGGGGCCGTGCAGCCAGCCGTTAATTAACCCACTTGCGCGACTGAAACTGCCGGTGCTGGCGGCCACAACATCGCTGAGACGTTCCCGGAAGACGGGGGCACAGGGGGCGGCGGCGACTGGCCGCTCCCTGCGCCATGAGTGACATAACGCAGAAGATCAACCGGGAGCGTAATCTGCCCGGAATTAACATAGTCGTTGTAGCCCTGCCAACATAGTGCGAACAGGAACACTTCCGGTTGTGCCGTTATTTCCCAAGGTGGCGGCTGCGTCTTACCCGGCCTACAACGACTGCCGGGCAATCCGACCTGGACGACGACTCAACCCTGCGCGGCGTCAATGTCGTCAAACACCTGCTGCGCCAGATGCATCGTGGCATTGGCCGCCGGCAGTCCGCAGTACAGCGCAGAGTGCATGATCAACTCTTTCAGCTCATCGCGGGTCACCCCGTTGTTAAACGACGCGCGCAGATGCATCTTCAGCTCCGCCTCGCGATTGAGAGCAATCAGCATGGCAATGGTGATCATACTGCGGGTGTGGTGGTCGAGCCCCGGACGGGTCCAGGTCTCACCCCAGGCGTAGCGGGTGATAAAGTCCTGAAACTCTTCGTTCAACGGCGTCAGATGCTGCAGCGTACGGTCGACGTGGGCGTCGCCCAGTACTTTGCGCCGCACCGCCAACCCGTCCTGATAGCGCTGTTTATCCTCCATGGCGTTCTCCCTGGAAAAAGCTCAGCAGCGCTGAAGTAAAGCTTTTCGCCGCCTCAATGTTTGACAGATGCGATGCCGGCAGAACTACCACCTGGGAGGCGGGGATCTGCTGCTGCAGGAAATTAGCGTCACCGACCGTGGTGACAGGATCACTTTCCCCGGCGATGATTAACGTCGGCAGCGGGATCTGCCCTACTTCGCCCCGCAGGTCGGCGGCGGCCAGCGCCTCACAGCAGGCGGCATAGCCTTCGGCGTCGGTATGGGTCAGCTGGTGACACAGGGCCTCCACCACCTCCGGCGCCTTCTGGCGAAACGCGTGGGTGAACCAGCGATCCGCCGCCCCGGCGGCGGCCACCGCCATTCCCTCCTGGCGTACCGCCCGCGCCCGCGACAGCCAGCTGGCCTGATCGCCGATGCGCGCCGCGGTGTTCGCGACGGCCAGACCATAAAAACGCTCTGGCGCAAAGCGGCCCAGCCACAGACCGGTCAGACCGCCCATCGAGATCCCGCAGAACCAGGCGCGGTCGATATTCAGATGATCGAGCAGCGCAATCACATCTTCCCCCAGCTGGGCGAGGGTCACTTTGCCATTTTTCGTCGTTTTACCGTGGCCGTGGGTGTCGTAGCGCAGCACCCGGAAATGGGCGGTTAACGCCTCTGTCTGCGGCTGCCACATCGCCCGGGTGGTCCCCAGCGAGTTGGAGAGAACGATAACCGGCGCACCTTCCGGTCCATCGAGTTGATACTCAAGATTCATCATGTTGCTCCTGATAACGCGCCAGCACCTGGCGCACAAAGCGTTCGGCGCTGCCGGTCGCCGTTGCCGGGTCCAGCAGCGTGGTTAAGCGTTCGCGGGAGAGATACTGACTAACCCGCGGGTCTGCCGCGAGCAGATCGACCAGCGGGCAGTGGCGGTCCAGCGCCTGACGGCACAGCGCCTCAATATGATGGTGCGCCTCAGCTTTGCCGATGCATTCCGCCAGCGCCAGGGTCACCGCCTCAGCCATGATCAGCCCGTGGGTGATATCGAGGTCGGCACGCATCTTTTGCGGGAAGACCTGCATGTCGCGCACCAGCGCCTCGCTTTGCGCCAGCGCCCCGCCCACCAGGGTAATCAGCTCCGGCAGGGTCTCCCACTCCGCCTGCCAGCCGCCCAGCGCCCGCTCGTGCTGCTGAATCTGGCAGGCGTAGAGGGTGGCCATCAGACCCGGGGTGCGCTGGGCGGCGGTCAGGATCGCCGCGCAGGCCACCGGATTGCGCTTATGCGGCATCGTCGACGAGCCGCCGCGCCCTTCCGCTACCGGCTCGCCCACCTCAGCCACTTCGGTCTGCATCAGCAGGGAGAAGTCGTTAGCGAATTTCCCCAGGGTGCCGCAGACGCCAGCGAACCAGGCGCCTGCCTCCAGCAGCCGATCGCGCTGGCTGTGCCACGGGGTATCCGGCAGCGACAGACCGAGGTTCTGCGCCAGCGCCTGGCCAACCGCCGGTCCTTGCGCTTTCAGCGCGTCCAGGGTCCCCGCGGCGCCGCCGAACTGCAGCACCAGCAGACGCGGACGCATCTCCCGCAGCCGCTGCTGCCAGCGCAGCAGCGCGTCGAGAGTGCCCGCCAGCTTCAGACCAAAGGTCACCGGCAGCGCATGCTGCATCCAGGTCCGGCCCGGCATCACGCTGTGGCAATGACGGTCGGCCTGCCAGGCGAGGGCCGCCAACAGTCGCTCAAGCAGTTGCTCGGCGGCATCCAGCGCCCCGCGCAGCTGGAGCACCAGCCCGGTGTCGATAGCATCCTGACTGGTGGCGCCCCAGTGAACGTAGCGCGCGGCGTTTGGATCCCGCGCTTTTACCTGGGCCGTCAGCTGTTTCACCAGCGGGATCGCCAGATTACCCGCCCCCACAGCCGCCTCGCCCAGGGCGGTAAAATCGATCGCCTCGTGGCGGCAGGCCGCGACAATCGGCCCGACCGCCGCCGCCGGCACCATCCCGCAGGCGGCCTGCGCCTGGGCCAGCGCCGCTTCAAAATCCAGCATGCCCTGCACCCGCTGCGCGTCGCTGAACCAGTCGGTGAGCGGACTGCTGCGCAGCATCGGGGTCAACAAACTCATTCTGGCTCCTTAAACACGTTCAATAATCAGGGCGATCCCCTGCCCGACGCCGATGCACATGGTACACAGCGCGTAGCGGCCGCCGGTCCGTTTCAGCTGGTAAGCTGCGGTCATCGCCAGGCGGCCGCCGGAGGCGCCGAGCGGATGCCCCAGGGCGATCGCCCCGCCGTTGGGGTTCACATGGGCGGCATCGTCCGGTAAGCCCAAATCGCGGGTCACCGCCAGCGCCTGGGCGGCGAAGGCTTCATTCAGCTCGATCACGTCCATCTGGGCTAACGTCAGACCGGTCTGCGCCAGCACCTTCCGCACCGCCGGCGCCGGGCCAAAGCCCATAATGCGCGGCGCCACCCCCGCCGTCGCCACGCCGACCACCCGGGCCAGCGGCTGAAGATCGTTGGCCGCCAGCGCGGTTTCGCTGGCCAGCAGCAGCGCGCAGGCGCCATCGTTAACGCCTGAGGCGTTGCCGGCGGTGACACTGCCGTCGGCGCGCACCACGCCGCGCAGTTTCGCCAGCGCCTCCAGCGAGGTGCTGCGCGGGTGTTCATCGCGACTAAACCGCAGCGGCTCGCCTTTACGCTGCGGCACCTGGACGGCGATCAGCTCATCGGCAAAATGCCCAGCCTCCTGGGCCGCGGCGGTGCGCAGTTGACTGCGTAAGGCGAACGCATCCTGATCGGCGCGGGAAATGGCAAACTCATCGGCGACATTTTCCGCCGTCTCCGGCATGGAATGCACGCCGTACAGGGCTTTCATCTGCGGGTTAATAAAGCGCCAGCCGATGGTGGTATCCTCCATCTGCATGCTGCGGCTAAAGGCGCTCTCCGCTTTACCCATCACAAACGGCGCCCGGGACATACTCTCCACGCCGCCGGCGATCATCAGCTGCGTCTCCCCGCTTTTAATCGCCCGCGCCGCGACGCCGATCGCATCGAGGCTGGAGCCGCACAGGCGGTTGATGGTGCTGCCGGGCACGCTCTCCGGCAACCCGGCCAGCAGCAGCGCCATCCGCGCCACGTTGCGGTTGTCTTCCCCGGCCTGGTTGGCGCAGCCAAAGATCACATCGTCAATGCGCGAAGGATCCAGTCCCGGGTTACGCTCCAGCAGCGCTTTCAGCGGCAGCGCCGCCAGGTCGTCAGCGCGCATCGTCGCCAGGGTACCACCAAAACGGCCAAAGGGTGTACGCACCGCATCACAGATAAATGCCTGATTCATCATAGGTTCCTTACGCGCTTTCCGCCAGTTGTTCAAAGGTCAGCGTCACCGGAGTGATGCGCTGCAGCTCTTCAAAAGAGAGACCGTTAAAGATTTCCCGCACCACCGGGCCGCGGTCGGTAATGTCGATCACCGCCAGGTCGGTATAGATCCGGCTCACGCAGCCGACGCCGGTCAGCGGGTAGCTGCACTGTTCCACCAGCTTGCACTCGCCGTCGCGGGTTAGATGGTCCATCATCACAAACACCTGGCGAGCGCCGATGGCCAGATCCATCGCCCCGCCGACCGCCGGGATGGCGTCCGGCGCGCCGGTGCTCCAGTTGGCGAGATCGCCGCTGGCGGAGACCTGATAGGCCCCCAGCACGCAGATATCGAGATGGCCGCCGCGCATCATGGCGAAGGAGTCGCCATGGTGGAAATAGCAGCCGCCCTGCAGGAGGGTAACGTACTCTTTACCGGCATTGATCAGCTCGGGATCTTCTTCTCCGGGCTGCGGCTTCGGCCCCATGCCCAGCAGGCCGTTCTCGCTGTGCAGGAACACCTCTTTGTCGGCAGGCAGGTAGTTGGCAATCCGGGTCGGCAGGCCAATGCCGAGGTTAACGTAAGCGCCTTCGGGGATATCGCGGGCCACGCGCTGGGCCATTTCGTCACGGGTCAGTTTTTGCATCTCGGGCTCCTCAGGCGCTTTGTGCGGCAGTCAGGTTTTCCAGCGAGAACACGCGCTGGACGAAAATGCCGGGGGTGATGATGTGTTCCGGGTCGAGGTCGCCCAGCGACACCAGCTGCGAGACTTCAACGATGGTGGTTTTCGCCGCCGTCGCCATAATCGGGCCAAAGTTGCGCGCTGCTTTGCGATACACCAGGTTGCCCCAGCGGTCGCCCTGGTGGGCTTTAATCAGCGCGAAATCGGCTTTGATCGGATACTCCAGCACATAGTGGCGGCCGTCGATTTCCCGTGTCTCCTTGCCTTCCGCCAGCGGCGTGCCGTAGCCGGTGGGGGTAAACACCGCCCCCAGCCCGGCGCCGGCGGCCTGGATCCGCGCCGCGAGGTTGCCCTGCGGCACCAGCTCCAGCTCCACTTTGCCGCGGCGATAGAGGTCATCGAAAATCTGGGAATCGACCTGGCGCGGGAAGGAGCAGATCATTTTGCGCACCCGGCCAGCCTTAAGCAGCGCCGCGAGCCCCACTTCACCGTTGCCGGCATTGTTGTTAATGATGGTCAGGTCGCGGGCGCCCTGGTCAATCAGGGCGTCAATCAGAAAGGTCGGCTGGCCGGCGGGACCAAAGCCGCCGATCATAATAGTCGCCCCGTCGTGGATCCCGGCGATGGCCTCGCTCAGCGTCGATACGCTTTTATCAATCATCAGGTCGCTCCAGTGATGTGCGGTAATCGCACTTTTATTCGTTGTTCGCACAAAATGTGACCCGCTTAACGATGTCGGTCAAGGGCGATAATCGAAATATGGTGCGATAATCGAACATCGGTTATCTTTAGCGAAAGAATGTGATCGATGGCAAATATGGGGAACAGAAATGGACAAGCATCCAGACGATTTACTGACCGGCGACGGCGATCCGTTTAAGGGCGATCCTAACTTCATGGCCTCGCTGGCGCGCGGCCTGGAGGTGATTCAGGCATTCACGCCGCAGCGGCCCCTGCTGTCTATCTCACAGATCAGTCAAAAGACCGGCATTCCGCGCGCAGCGGTGCGCCGCTGCCTGTATACCCTGAGCAAGCTGGGGTTCGTTTATGCCGAAGACGGTAAGCATTTTCAGCTGCGGCCGCGGATCCTGGCCCTGGGTCACGCCTGGCTGGCCTCGACGCCGCTGGCGCGTTCGGCGCAGCCGGTGCTGCGGCATCTGAGCGAAATGCTCAATGAGTCCTGCTCCATCGCCACCCTCGACGGGGACGATATCCTGTATATCGCCCGCGCTTCCAGCTCGCGGATCATGACCATCGACCTCGATATCGGCAGCCGCCTTCCTGCGTGGGCGACCTCGATGGGTCGGGTGCTGCTCAGCCATCAGCCGGAGGAGAAGCTCAACGACATGCTGGCCAGGGTAACCATGATCCGCTATACCCCGCAGACGGTGGATTCGGTGGCGAAGCTGCGCGCCGAGCTGAAACGGGTGCATCAGCAGGGGTATGCCCTCAACGATCAGGAGCTGGAGATGGGCCTGCGCTCCCTCGCGGTACCGCTGATTAACGCCCAGGGGCAGGCGCAGGCAGCGCTGAACGTCGGGGTGCATGCGGGCCAGATGTCGGCCCGCGAGATGATCGACCGCGTGCTGCCGGAGCTGCAAAAAGCCGCCCGCGAGCTAACGCTGCTGCTGCGCTAACGGCTGCGCTTGGCGTGCCGCTCCCAGGTCTCCTGCTTCGCTTCGGCCGATTTACGCAGCGCGACATAGCAGGCGCCGCTACCGCCATGATGTGGTAGCGCGGCGCAGAAGGCCTGCACCTCCGGCAGCTCTTCCAGCCAGCGCGCCAGATAGCTGCGGATGATATTGGCATGGGACTGGTCGTCGCGGCCTTTGCCGTGAACGATCAGCACATTGCGTAATCCCTCTTTCTGCGCCTGCACCATAAAGGCGAAGAGCATCTGCCGGCACTGTTCCACCGGCTGGCGCAGCAGGGAGAGGCTCGCCTGCTGGCTATATTTCCCCCGCCGTAGCTTATCCAGCACTCCGCTCTGCAGCCCTTCGCGCTTAAACTCCAGCGGCGTGGCGAGCGGTACGATATCGAGATAGCCGGTAGTGAGAAAATTATCCAGTTGCAGGGTGTCGACGCGCTGCGGGGCGCGACTGTTGCGCCCGGGATGCCAGTGCACGTCATTGTTACGTTTCAGGGGCTGGACATCTTCCATGGCGTCAAGAAACAGGGATTTGTCATCAAGGTTCATGGGCTCTCCTCCAGCGGCTGTCGCCAGCTACTATAGCCGCCTCGCGCTCCCCCCTCAACGCGTTTAGCCCCGTCTGCTGGCAAAGTGAGCGCGACGGGCGGTTAAGGAAACAATTGTCGACTCTGGCGGCGAAACAGGGTGATTAATGACGCCGCAAGCGGCGTCTGCCGGGTGTCGCGCCGCTGGATCAGAAAATAGGCCGCCGTCGGCAACGCTTCGCGGACGGGGATCATCATCAGCTTGTCCGCCATCATCGGATCGTTGCCGAGCTCCACCGGCAGGATACTGAGAAAATCGCTTTTCACCACCAGGCTGATGCACGACGAGAAGGTCTCGCACACAATATCCACCTTTGGCGCCAGCCCGGCCTGATTAAACCGGTCCTGCAGCTGTTTAAAGTAGCTGCCGCGCGGCGTCGGCATGGTCCAGTGGTGATCCATCAGCTCCACCAGCGAGGTGGCCTGCGCCGCCGGATGCCCCGCGCGGGCGAAGACCGCGAACGGTTTCTCAAACAGTTTTTCAAAGCTGAACTCATGGTCGTACGGCCCCGGATAGTAGGTGTTGATGGTGAAATCCAGCTCCCCCTGGCGCAGCTCATTGATCATCGCCAGCAGCTGGCCCTCCATGATCCGCACCTTCACCTGCGGATGCTGCTGATGAAAGCGGCAGATCACCGACGGCATCAGCGACCGGGCGACGCTGGCGCCAAGGCCAATATTGATCTGCCCGGCCTGCTCTCCCTGGCGCTGCAGCAGTTCATCCTGCGCCGCCCGCAGCTCCTCGAGGATCAGGCTCGCATGTTGATAAAAACTTTCGCCATCGTCAGTCAGCGCCACCCCCTGGCGGCGGCGGACGAACAGCTGAGCGGAAAGCCCCTCCTCCAGCTCTTTAATCGCTTTGGTCAGGGCCGGCTGCGAGACCGCCAGCGAGCGGCTGGCGCCGCGAATACTCCCTTCCCGGGCCACCTCGACGAAGGCGCGAATTTGATGAAATTTAATCTGAAATGCCATGCTTTTGGTGATAACCGTTGTTTATCAGACGGAAGAAAATGACATCTACTGTAATCCATCAGGCTGTGGCAGGTTAAGAGCGTTAAGGCCTGTAGCGCGTCAGTGATAAACAAAAGCTATCACATCGTGAACGCCGTCACATTTTTTACTTATGACAGGATAAGCTATGCCGCAACTTGATGAATACCTGCGCCAGCTGGCGCCAGCCATGACCCAATGGCGCCGCGATTTTCACCTGCACGCTGAATCCGGCTGGCTGGAGTTTCGCACCGCCAGCAAGGTGGCGGAGATCCTCGACGGACTCGGCTACCAGCTGGCGCTGGGGCGTGACGTCATCGATGCCGACAGCCGGATGGGGCTGCCGGATGAGGAGACCCTGACCCAGGCTTTCGAGCGCGCCCGCGAGCAAGGGGCGCCGGAACGCTGGTTGCCGGCGTTTGAAGGCGGGTTCGCCGGCGTGGTGGCGACGCTCGACACCGGACGTCCCGGCCCAACCCTGGCCTTTCGCGTCGACATGGACGCCCTCGACCTCAATGAGCAGCACGATGACAGCCACCGCCCCCATCGCGACCATTTCGCCTCCTGCAACGCCGGCATGATGCACGCCTGCGGCCACGATGGACATACCGCCATCGGGCTGGGTCTGGCGCATGTGCTCAAGCAGTATGCCGCCCAGCTCAACGGGGTCATTAAACTGATTTTCCAGCCTGCTGAAGAGGGTACCCGCGGCGCCCGCGCGATGGTGGCCGCCGGCGTGGTGGACGAGGTGGACTATTTCACCGCCATCCATATCGGCACCGGCGTTCCGGTCGGCACCGTGGTGTGCGGGGGGGACAACTTTATGGCCACCACCAAATTCGATGTGCATTTTAGCGGCGTGGCCGCCCATGCCGGCGGTAAGCCTGAAGATGGGCGCAACGCGCTGCTCGCCGCCGCCCAGGCCGCCCTTGCTCTGCACGCCATCCCACCGCACAGCGCCGGCGCGTCGCGGGTCAACGTTGGGGTGATGCAGGCCGGCACCGGACGCAACGTGGTGCCCTCTTCGGCCCTGTTAAAAGTGGAAACCCGCGGCGAAAGCGAAGCCATCAACCAGTATGTTTTTGACCGGGCGCAGCACGTCATCGCCGGGGCCGCGGCGATGCATCAAGCCGGGTACGAGTTACGCATGATGGGCGCGGCCACCGCCAGCGCCCCGTCGCCGGCGTGGGTGGCGTACCTGCGCGAACAGGCCGCCCTTGTGCCCGGCGTGCAGCAGGCGGTGGATCGCATCGCCGCCCCGGCGGGATCGGAAGACGCCACCCTGATGATGGCCCGGGTCCAGGCGCGCGGCGGCCTCGCCTCGTACATGATATTCGGCACCGAACTGAGCGCCGGTCACCACAACGAGAAGTTTGACTTCGACGAGAGCGTAATGACGGTCGCGGTCGACACCCTGGCGCGCGTCGCGCTTAACTTTCCCTGGCAGCGGGGGGTGTGATGGAACCCATCTTTCAGTTTGTGGACGAGGTGATTGAGGCAAGCCGCGAGACGTATTGCGCTATCGCCGATGACATCTGGGATCACCCGGAGACGCGCTTTGAGGAGTTCTGGTCCGCCCGCCGGCTGGCGGACGCCCTGGAAGCGGAAGGTTTTCAGCTTACCCGGGATGCCGGCGGGATCCCCAATGCTTTTATCGCCAGCGTCGGCGAGGGCCAACCGGTTATTGCCCTGCTGGGCGAGTTTGACGCCCTGGCGGGTCTTAGCCAGCAGGCCCACTGCGCGGAGCCGACATCGTCGACGCCGGGGGGCAACGGTCACGGCTGCGGGCACAATCTGCTCGGGACGGCGGCTTTCGCCGCGGCGGTGGCCGCTAAAAAATGGCTGCAGCAGCACGGCGGCGCAGGCACCCTGCGCTTCTACGGTTGCCCGGGAGAAGAAGGCGGCTCGGGCAAAACCTTTATGGTGCGCGAAGGGCTGTTTGATGACGTCGATGCGGCCCTCACCTGGCATCCAGAGGCCTGGGCCGGGATGTTCAGCACCCGCACCCTCGCCAACATTCAGGCGGCGTGGCGCTTTACCGGCACCGCCGCCCACGCCGCCAATTCGCCGCACCTGGGGCGAAGCGCCCTGGACGCGGTCACCCTGATGACCACCGGCAGCAACTTCCTGAATGAACATATTATCGAGAAGGCGCGGGTTCATTACGCCATTACCGATACCGGCGGCGTCTCGCCCAACGTCGTCCAGGCCCAGGCGGAAGTGCTGTATCTGATCCGCGCGCCGGAGATGGCCGACGTGGAACAGATTTTCGCCCGCATTGAGAAGATTGCCCAGGGGGCCGCGCTGATGACCGAGACCCACGTTAGCTGCCGCTTTGAAAAAGCCTGCTCGGGCTATCTGCCCAACCGCACGCTCGAAGCGGCGATGTACCAGGCGGTATGCCATTACGGCACGCCGGCATGGAGCGACGACGAGCGCGCCTTTGCCGCGGCGATCCGCGCCACGCTCAGCGACAACGATATCAACAACAGCCTGAACAATATCGCCGGCACCGGCGGCGAGGCGGGGAAAACCTTCGCTCGTCGCCACCGCGACACGCTGTTGATTGATGAGGTGGCGCCGTGGGCGGCCACGGATACGCTCCTCGCCGGCTCCACCGACGTCGGCGATGTCAGCTGGAAAGCGCCGGTGGCCCAGTGCTTCAGCCCCTGCTTCGCGGTGGGTACCCCGCTGCACAGCTGGCAGCTGGTGAGCCAGGGACGCACCGCCATCGCCCATAAAGGGATGCTGCTGGCGGGGAAAGTCCTCGCGGCGACGGCGATCCGCTTATTCAGCGACCGCGCGCTGCTGGAGGCCAGCCAGCGAGAGCTCAGGCAAGCGCTGGCCGAACATCCCTACCGCTGCCCGATCCCGGCGGAGGTGAGACCGTCGGTTTTACGCTAACCATACAGACCAGACCGCTCCTGACAGACGCTGACCGGCATCGCGGCACGCACCGACCATAATAACCGCCGGCAGTACGGGAGCAGGCCTGCCTAACACAACAACGACAACAGAGGAACGCCCATGAGTATGTCATCCATACCGTCGCCTTCCCCCGCCGGAAAGCGCTATGGCTGGGTAGAGAAGATCGGTAATAAGGTCCCGCACCCGTTTTTGCTGTTTATCTATCTTATCGTGGCGCTGATCGCCGCCACGGCGATACTCTCCGCCTTCAACGTCGGGGTCCAAAACCCTGCGGACGGGTCGCGGGTGGTGGTCAAAAACCTGCTCAGCGTGGAAGGGTTGCACTGGTTTCTACCGAACGTGATTAAAAACTTCAGCGGATTCGCGCCGCTGGGGGCGATCCTCGCCCTGGTGCTGGGCGCCGGCTTTGCCGAGCGGGTGGGCCTGTTGCCCGCGCTGATGGTGAAGATGGCCTCCCACGTTAGCGCCCGTTATGCCAGCTATATGGTGCTGTTTATCGCCTTTTTCAGCCATATCTCTTCCGACGCCGCGCTGGTGATCATGCCGCCGCTGGGGGCGCTGATGTTTCTCGCCGTCGGTCGGCATCCGGTCGCCGGCCTGCTGGCGGCCATTGCCGGCGTGGGCTGCGGCTTTACCGCCAATTTACTGATCGTCACCACCGACGTGCTGCTCTCCGGGATCAGCACCGAGGCGGCCAAATCCATCGATGCCTCTCTGCACGTCAGCGTGATCGACAACTGGTACTTTATGGCGACCTCGGTGATCCTCCTGACCCTCGTCGGCGGTTTGATCACTGACAAGCTGGTGGAGCCGCGGCTGGGCCAATGGCAAGGCAGTCGTGATGACAAGCTGCAGACCCTGACCGCCGAGGAGCGTTTCGGCCTGCGCATCGCCGGCGTGGCGACGCTGGCGTTCGTGGCGGTCATCGCCCTGATGGTGGTCCCCGAAAACGGCATTCTTCGCGACCCGGTTCAACACACGGTCATGCCCTCGCCGTTTATCAAAGGCATCGTGCCGCTGATCATCTTTTTCTTCTTTGTCGTGTCGCTGGCTTACGGCATCGCCACCGGCAAAATTCGCCGCCAGGCCGATCTGCCGCAGCTGATGATTGAGCCGATGAAAGAGATGGCCGGATTTATCGTGATGGTCTTCCCGCTGGCGCAGTTCGTGGCGATGTTCAACTGGAGCAATATGGGTAAGTTTATGGCCGTTGGCCTGACGGACCTGCTGGAGAGCGCCGGCATGAACGGCGTCCCGGCGTTTGTCGGTCTGGCGCTGCTGTCGGCTTTTCTGTGTATGTTTATCGCCAGCGGCTCGGCCATCTGGTCGATTCTGGCGCCGATCTTCGTGCCGATGTTTATGCTGCTGGGCTTCCACCCGGCGTTTGCGCAGATCCTGTTTCGCATCGCCGATTCATCGGTGCTGCCGCTGGCGCCGGTTTCACCGTTTGTGCCGCTGTTTCTCGGTTTTTTACAGCGCTACCGACCGGACGCCCGCCTCGGGACATACTATTCGCTGGTGCTCCCTTACCCGCTGATTTTTCTCGCCGTCTGGCTGCTGTTGCTGGTGGGCTGGTATCTGGCAGGACTGCCCATCGGCCCTGGCATCTATCCGCGGCTTCCTTAAGCCGTTGAAGCGCCAGGGACGGCGGCTTACGCTTAACGCGGCACCTTCACTTTGACCTTGCGGGGGAGAGCCGCGGCTCCGGCGAAGATGCCGAAAAGCGCGCGATACCCGCGTTCGAGCAACAGCGTGAGGCCGTGGATAACCAGGCCGCTGAAGATCAATACGATTACGCCAGTCAGTATATATTGCATAGCCCCACCTCTGAGTTATTAACCACGCCGCGCCGACGCGGCGGCACCTTCCCGGGCGCGCAAAGCTGCGCGGAGGACCGGCGTCGTCAGCTTAAAAGTAGCAAAAACCATGCCCGATAACCCGCCAGGATCGATCCAAAAATAAATCAACGTAACGGCCGCTGGCTGCCGGTCGATGATGCGGGTTTATCTTTTGGGAGTATAGTTGACCGCCGCCGGCGCGTGGTATCGTGTGGCCCTCGTGTACGATGGTGGATGACCGAAACGATGTTGACCTTGCTGCAGGATAAAATGGATACCCCGCTGGGGGCGCTGTGGGTGCTCTGCGACGAACAGTTTAATTTGCGCGCCGTCGAGTGGGACGAGCACCGCGATCGGATGGAAACCCTGCTCGATGTACACTATCGCCGGGAAGGCTATCAGCGCGTCGACTGCCGCAATCCAGGCGGTCTCAGCAGTAAGCTGAACGACTATTTTGCCGGCGATCTGGCCGTTATCGAGACCCTGCCTACCGCCACCGCCGGCACCCCTTTCCAGCGCCAGGTCTGGCGGGCGTTACGCGAAATCCCCTGCGGCCAGGTGATGCACTATGGTCAGCTGGCCGAGGCGCTCGGTCGTCCCGGCGCGGCGCGCGCCGTGGGGGCCGCCAATGGCGCCAACCCGGTGAGTATTGTGGTGCCCTGCCATCGGGTCATCGGGCGTAACGGCACGATGACCGGCTATGCCGGCGGCGTGCAGCGAAAAGAGTGGCTTCTGCGCCACGAGGGCTATCTGTTGCTTTGACTGAAAATGCGTTTTCGGAATTTTCAGGTAATTTTACAATCCAATGTGGCTGAATAATCTATTTTTAATCAAGCAGATATCAGCCTGTGTTGATTTACCCTGCTGATATTACGTGTTTCAGAGCCTGAAGACTTACCTGCTCATCAAAAAGATGTTAAAATTGACCAATATCAATTAAGGCCTGAGCAGACATATGATCCCTGAGAAGCGAATTATTCGACGCATTCAGTCTGGCGGTTGTGCTATCCATTGTCAGGATTGCAGTATCAGCCAGCTCTGCATCCCCTTTACTCTGAACGAGCATGAGCTTGATCAGCTGGATAATATTATCGAGCGGAAAAAGCCCATCCAGAAAGGTCAAACCTTGTTCAAAGCGGGTGATGAGCTGAAATCGTTGTACGCCATTCGCTCCGGGACTATCAAAAGCTACACCATCACCGAGCAAGGCGATGAGCAGATTACCGGCTTCCATCTGGCGGGCGATCTGGTGGGCTTCGACGCCATCGGCACCGGCCTGCACCCGAGCTTCGCCCAGGCGCTGGAAACCTCGATGGTGTGCGAGATCCCCTTTGAAACCCTCGACGATCTTTCCGGAAAAATGCCGAATCTGCGTCAGCAGATGATGCGCCTGATGAGTGGTGAGATCAAAGGCGACCAGGATATGATCCTGCTGCTTTCCAAAAAGAACGCCGAAGAGCGCCTGGCCGCGTTTATCTATAACCTGTCCCGCCGTTTCGCGCAGCGCGGTTTCTCTCCCCGCGAGTTCCGACTGACCATGACCCGCGGCGACATTGGCAACTATCTCGGCCTCACCGTCGAAACCATCAGCCGTCTGCTGGGGCGTTTCCAGAAGAGCGGCATGCTGGCGGTGAAAGGCAAATACATCACCATTGAAAACGGCGACCTGCTGGCCCAGCTGGCCGGTCAGGCGCGCAACGTCGCTTAATCTCCGCGCAACACCTGGTCAGGATCGGCATTTTTTTCAGATTTGTTGATCTGACCAGGCTCCTCCCCTGTTTCAATTCATCCATATAGGTTATCTTTTTAATAACTGACGGTAGCTGCAGTTGTAAGGAGACCCTGTATGGCGAAGTATCAGAGCATGCTGGTAGTAATCGATCCTAACCAGGACGACCAGCCGGCGCTAAGGCGAGCGGTGTACCTGCACCAACGGATTGGTGGACGCATCAAAGCCTTTTTGCCGATCTATGATTTTTCTTATGAAATGACCACCCTGCTGTCGCCGGACGAACGGACGGCGATGCGTCAGGGCGTCATTGCCCAACGAACGGCCTGGATCCGCGAGCAGGCGAAATTCTATCTTGAATCCGGTGTGCCGATTGACGTGAAAGTGGTGTGGCACAACCGCCCCTTCGAAGCCATTATTCAGGAAGTGATCAGTGAGAAACACGACCTGCTGCTGAAGATGGCCCACCAGCACGACAAGCTGGAAGCGGTGATCTTCACCCCGACCGACTGGCATCTGCTGCGTAAGTGCCCCTGCCCGGTCTGGATGGTGAAAGATCAGCCGTGGCCGGAAGGCGGTAAAGCGCTGGTCGCCGTCAATCTGGCCAGTGAAGAGAATTATCACAACACCCTCAACGAGAAGCTGGTTCGCGAGACGCTGTCGCTGGCGGAAGAAGTCAACCACACTGAAGTGCACCTTATCGGCGCCTATCCGGTCACCCCGATCAATATCGCGATTGAGCTGCCGGATTTCGATCCCAGCGTCTACAACGACGCCATTCGCGGTCAGCATCTGCTGGCGATGAAAGCGCTGCGGCAGAAGTTTGGCATTGACGAGAAATTCACCCATGTGGAAAAAGGGTTGCCTGAGGAGGTGATCCCAGATCTCGCCGAGCATCTGCAGGCGGGGATCGTGGTGCTGGGTACGGTCGGACGCACCGGCCTCTCTGCGGCGTTCCTTGGCAATACCGCGGAGCAGGTCGTCGACCACCTGCGCTGCGATCTGCTGGTGCTTAAACCTGAGGCCTATCAGACGCCGGTGGAACTGGACGACGACGACGACGATTAACCTTCCCTCCCGGAACGTTCACCTTCCCCCGCCTCGCGGGGGATTTTTTTGCCCGCGTTCCCTCAGGCACAAAAAAGGGCCGCTTGCGGCCCCGTCATTGCATGGCGATCATGAACGACTCAGTGGATACCCAGACGCCAGGCCAGATCGATCTCTTCTTTCAGCTCCAGCGAGGAGAGCGCCATCAGGTCAGCAAACTCCAGCTCCAGCAGTTTAAGTTTTTTCAGATACTGCGCTGGGGTCATGACGGTGGTGTCGCGGCGTAAGAATTCGATGGCCATCTGCGTTGGGGTTAACTCGGTATCCATAATATCCTCTGTCTGATGTAAGAACCGGAACATTATATCACCTCTCTCCGCTTATTTTATGAACAATTCCTGGCATCCTTCTGCATATAAAAAAGCCGTCTCACAGGAGACGGCTTATAAACAAACGTTGTAAAACAATAATGTTACATTACAGCGCTTTCAGGATCGCATCGACGCTGGCTTTGGCATCGCCAAACAGCATATGGGTGTTCTCTTTAAAGAACAGCGGGTTCTGTACGCCGGCGTAACCGGTGTTCATCGAACGCTTAAAGACCACCACGTTCTGCGCTTTCCACACCTCAAGCACCGGCATACCAGCAATCGGGCTCTTCGGATCGTCCTGCGCCGCCGGGTTGACGGTATCGTTAGCGCCAATGACCAGCACGGTGTCGGTGTCGCTGAAATCATCGTTGATCTCATCCATCTCCAGCACGATGTCGTAAGGCACCTTGGCCTCCGCCAGCAGGACGTTCATATGCCCCGGCAGACGGCCGGCGACCGGGTGAATGCCAAAGCGCACCTTAATGCCGCGCGCCCGCAGCTTCTCGGTGATCTCGGCCACCGGATACTGCGCCTGGGCCACCGCCATACCATAGCCCGGGGTGATGATGACCGAGTGCGAATTTTTCAGCATCTCCGCCGTCTCTTCGGCGCTAATTTCGCGGTGCTCGCCCACTTCTTCATCGCCGCCGCTGGAGGAACCATCGGTGCCGAAGCCGCCAGCGATCACGCTGATAAAGGAGCGGTTCATCGCCTTACACATAATGTAAGAGAGGATGGCGCCGGAAGAGCCCACCAGCGCGCCGGTGACGATCAGCAGGTCATTGCTCAGCATAAAGCCCGCCGCCGCCGCCGCCCAGCCCGAGTAGGAGTTGAGCATAGAGACCACCACCGGCATGTCCGCGCCGCCGATAGAGGCCACCAGGTGCCAGCCGAAGGCCAGCGCGATCGCGGTCATCACCAGCAGGCACAGGACCTGGGTGCCGGTGCTGTCGGAGCGCACGAAAATCACCATCAGTATGAAGGAGACCACCAGCGCCGCCAGGTTCAGCTTATGGCGATTAGGCAGCATCAGCGGTTTGGAGGAGATCTTGCCGCGCAGTTTACCAAACGCCACCACCGAACCGGTGAAGGTCACCGCGCCGATGAAGATGCCGAGGAACACTTCGGTCAAATGGATATTGACCAGAATCTGCTCCATACCGGTTTCATGCTGCAGGTAGCTGTTAAACCCTACCAGCACCGCCGCCAGGCCCACGAAGCTGTGCAGGATGGCCACCAGCTCCGGCATCTCGGTCATTTCGACCTTCTTCGCCAGACGAATACCGATGGCCCCGCCGATCACCATCGCGAGGATAATCCAGCCGACGTTGCCGGCGTCCGGCCCCAGAATGGTGGCGATCAGAGCGATGGCCATCCCGGCGATGCCGAAATAGTTGCCCTGCTGCGAGGTTTCGTGTTTCGACAGGCCCGCCAGGCTGAAAATAAACAGGATTGCAGCAACAATGTATGCAGCTGTAACTAATCCACCAGACATGTGCTACCCCTTATCCTTTGCGAAACATTTTCAGCATGCGCTGAGTCACGGTAAAACCACCGAAAATATTAATGCTGGCGATCAGTACCGCGATAAAGCTCAGGAAGCTGACCCAGCCGCCGTGGCCTATCTGCAACAATGCGCCAACCACGATAATGCCCGAAATGGCGTTCGTCACCGACATCAGCGGCGTATGCAGGGCATGGGAGACATTCCATACCACGTAGTAACCCACCACGCAGGCCAGCGCGAAGACGGTGAAATGGCCGAGGAACTCTTTAGGCGCCACGTTGGCCAGCCAGCCGAAGAGGATAATCGCCAGCGCGATCAGCGCATATTTGCGCCACGGCGACGCCGGTTTGACCTCTTCTTTCGGCGCTTCCACTTTTTTCACCGCGGCCTGCGGCTGAGCGGAGACCTGAATCGGCGGCGCCGGCCAGGTGATTTCGCCTTCGCGCACCACGGTCACGCCGCGCACCACCACGTCATCGAAATCGATAACGATATTGCCGTCTTTCTCTTTGCACAGCAGCTTCAGCAGGTTCACCAGATTAGTGCCGTAGAGCTGGGAGGACTGGGTCGGCAGACGGCCTGGGAGGTCGGTATAACCGATAATTTTCACGCCGTTGGCGGTGGTCACCACTTCGCCCGGCACGGTGTACTCGCAGTTGCCGCCGTTTTGCGAGGCGAGATCGACCACCACGCTGCCCGACTTCATTGAGTCAACCATTTCCCGGGTGATCAGCTTCGGCGCCGGTTTGCCCGGTATTAACGCCGTGGTGACGATAATATCGACCTCTTTCGCCTGGGCGGCGAACAGCGCCATTTCGGCTTTGATAAAGGCTTCGGACATCACCTTGGCATAGCCGTCGCCGCTGCCCGCTTCCTCTTTAAAATCCAGCTCGAGGAACTCGGCGCCCATACTCTGCACCTGCTCCTTCACTTCCGGGCGGGTATCGAAGGCGCGGACAATCGCGCCCAGGCTGTTGGCGGCGCCAATCGCCGCCAGTCCAGCTACCCCGGCGCCGATAACCATCACCTTGGCGGGCGGAACTTTGCCTGCCGCCGTGATCTGCCCGGTAAAGAAACGACCGAATTCATGGGCCGCTTCAACGATAGCGCGGTACCCGGCGATATTGGCCATTGAGCTGAGCGCATCCAGCGATTGGGCGCGTGAGATACGCGGCACCGAATCCATCGCCATCACGTTGATATTACGGGCCGCCAGTTTTTCCATCAGCTGCGGGTTTTGCGCCGGCCAGATAAAGCTAATCAGCGTGGTTCCTGGGTTTAACAGGGCAATTTCATCGTCATTCGGGGCATTGACCTTGAGGATGACATCAGACTGCCACACCTCGTCGCCGGTCACGATTTCAGCCCCTGCCTGGGCAAAGGCCTCATCGTCAAAGCTGGCCAGCTTCCCGGCGCCGCTTTCTACCGCGACGCTAAAGCCGAGTTTGAGCAACTGCTCAACGGTCTTCGGCGTGGCGGCGGCCCGGGTCTCCTGGGCTAGCCTTTCTTGTGGTACACCAATACGCATAGTTTTCCCTTCCATCGGTTTTTGATGATGGTTTACTTTTCTGACCAACAGCGACAGCACGGCAAAATCATCCTCGCCATCTTTCGCTGTCTGCAAAATGAAACAGTAACAAACTTTTTATAACCTACTGAAAATAGCGATTGTGATCTACAGCGATAAAACAGAAATTTTGATTTTATTGCTTATTGTCAGCACAGATGGTTCCGGGCAGCAATATTTACCTGAATTTGCCTCTCAGGCCTGATAATCCGCTTATCCAGTGGTATAAAACGCCATTTATCGCCATTGAGATCATTGTATTAACATTACATTAACTAATAAAAGTGGTATCGATTATCGTTTTTGCTGGTCAAGCGGCTGTTTTTTCAACATATCGAAAAATGTTATCTTTCCGTAGTATACGATTCGGGCGGCACGCAAAAAATGACGCAGACAGTCACGGCGATTAAATGCAATAATCAAACGTTTTCAGTCAACAACAACACCAGTATATGGTTTGCGCAAGGCAAAGGATTATTTTTATGAAGCTTAAAAACACCCTCCTGGCGTCTGCTCTCCTGACAACCGCCACGTTGTCTGCCCACGCAGCGACCGAGTTGACCCCGGAGCAGGCGGCTGCGCTGAAGCCCTACGATCGCGTTGTCGTCACCGGCCGGTTTAATGCCATTGGCGACGCGGTGCAAGCGGTATCGCGCAAAGCTGACAAAGACGGCGCGGCCTCATTCTATGTTGTCGACACGTCGGATTACGGCAATGGCGGCAACTGGCGCGTCACGGCTGACCTCTATAAAGACGACGCGCCGAAAGCGGATGCGCCGAAAAATCGCATCATCAATGGCGTGATGGAGCTGCCGAAAGATCAGGCCGTTGAGCTGATGCCTTACGACACCGTCACCGTCCAGGGCTTCTATCGCAGCCAGCCGGAAGTGAACGACGCCATCACCAAAGCGGCGAAAGCGAAAGGCGCCTATGCGTTCTTCATCGTCCGCCAGGTCGACGCCAACCAGGGCGGCAATCAGCGCATTACCGCCTATATCTACAAAAAAGATGCGGAAAAACGCGTTCTGCAGAGCCCGGACGCTATCCCGGCTGATTCTGAAGCCGGCCGCGCGGCGCTGGCCAAAGGCGGCGAAGCGGCGAAAAACGTCGAAATCCCGGGCGTCGCCACCACCGCGGCGGTTGGCTCCGGCACCGGCGTAGGTCGTTTCTTTGAGACCCAGTCGTCAAAAGGCGGACGTTACACTGTCACGCTGCCGGATGGCACCAAAGTTGAAGAAGTGAACAAAGTGACCGCAGCGCAAATGGTGCCGTTCGATAACATCAAGTTCACCGGCAACTACGGCAACATGACCGAGATCTCCTATCAGACGGCAAAACGCGCGGCGAAGAAAGGGGCGAAGTACTATCACATTACCCGCCAGTGGCAGGAACGCGGCGGCAACATTACCATCAGCGCCGATTTGTACAAATAATCGCTGCTGACTGGCTAAAAAGGCGGCGCATTGCCGCCTTTTCATTTTTTTTCATCCCCCGCCATTGCATGGCCCCCGGACACTCCGTAAAATCCCGCGCCTTAGCGCAATCCTCCATTTTTATGCGATTTCGCAAAATAAATATTCTGGAACAGCCATTTTCACCTCGGGAATGCAATGGAAAAGAAACTGGGCCTGAGCGCCCTGACCGCCCTGGTCCTCAGCTCAATGCTCGGCGCTGGCGTATTCAGTTTGCCGCAAAATATGGCGGCCGTGGCCAGCCCTTCCGCTCTGCTCATCGGCTGGGCGATTACCGGCGTCGGGATCCTGTTCCTCGCCTTCGCGATGCTGCTGTTGACCCGTATTCGTCCCGACCTCGACGGCGGGATCTTCACTTACGCCCGCGAAGGGTTCGGCGAGCTGATCGGCTTCTGTTCCGCCTGGGGCTACTGGCTGTGCGCGGTGATCGCCAATGTCTCCTATCTGGTGATCGTCTTTTCGGCGCTCAGTTTCTTCACCGATACCCCTGAGCTGCGCCTGTTTGGCGATGGCAACACCTGGCAGTCTATCGTTGGCGCATCAGTTCTGCTGTGGGTGGTCCACTTCCTGGTCCTGCGTGGCGTGCAGACGGCGGCGGGGATTAACCTGGTCGCCACCCTCGCCAAGCTGTTGCCGCTGGGGGCGTTTGTCGCCCTCGCCGCCCTGGCCTTTCAGCTGGATACGTTCCGCCTCGATTTCAGCGGCCTGGCGCTGGGCGTACCGGTGTGGGAGCAGGTTAAAAACACGATGCTGATCACTCTGTGGGTGTTTATCGGCGTCGAGGGCGCGGTGGTGGTCTCCGCCCGCGCGCGACACAAGCGGGACGTTGGCCGCGCGACGCTGCTGGCGGTGCTTTCGGCCCTCGCGGTGTATCTGCTGGTCACCCTGCTGTCGCTGGGCGTGGTCCCGCGTAGCGAACTGGCCGAAATGCGCAACCCGTCGATGGCGGGACTGATGGTCAGACTGATGGGCTCGTGGGGTGAAATTGTGATTGCCGCCGGGCTTATCGTGTCGGTGTGTGGCGCCTATCTCAGCTGGACGATCATGGCTGCCGAAGTGCCTTACCTCGCCGCCACTCACAAAGCCTTCCCGCGCCTGTTCGCCCGCCAGAACCGCAACAACGCTCCCTCCGCTTCGCTGTGGCTGACCAATATCAGCGTTCAGGCGTCGCTGGTCCTCATCTGGCTGACCGGCTCGGACTACGGCACCCTGCTGACCATCGCCTCAGAGATGATCCTCGTGCCCTATCTGCTGGTCGGCGCCTTTTTGCTCAAAATCGCCACCCATCCGCTGCATAAAGCGGTGGGTATCGGCGCCTGCATTTATGGCTTATGGTTATTATACGCGTCGGGACCTGTGCATTTGCTGTTGTCGGTGGTACTTTACGCTCCGGGTCTTCTGGTCTTTTTGTACGCCCGACGTACGCACCAGCACGATCGTTCGCTCAAACGCCGCGAATTGGCGCTAATTGGTTTATTGCTGGTTGCCGCTGTGCCGGCAACGTGGATGCTGGTGGGGTAAGCGGTCGCCCTGCCGCAGAAATCAAAGGAGATACCCATGGCTGAACAACAGCCCCGCCCGGTTCTGATCACAGGAGGAGGCCGCCGCATCGGCCTCGCGCTGGCGCACCATTTTCTGCAGCAACACCAGCCGGTGATCGTCAGCTATCGCACACCCTATCCGGCGATCGAAGACCTGCGCGAAGCGGGCGCCCTCTGTCTGCAGGCCGACTTCAGCAGCGATGACGGCATTCTGACCTTTGCCGAAGCGGTTAAATCGCATACCAGCGGCCTGCGGGCCATCATCCACAACGCCAGCGACTGGATGGCGGAGAAGCCGGGCGTACCGCTCAGCACGGTGATCAACCGCATGATGCAGATCCACGTCCATGCCCCCTATCTGCTCAACCACGCGCTGGAGGAGCTCCTGCGCGGCCACGGCCATGCCGCCAGCGACATTATCCATATCACCGATTACGTGGTGGAGCGCGGGAGCGATAAACATATCGCCTACGCCGCCAGCAAGGCCGCGCTGGACAACATGACCCGCTCCTTTGCCCGCAAGCTGGCCCCGGAGATCAAAGTCAACGCCATTGCGCCGTCGCTGATCATGTTCAATGAAGGTGACGACGAGGCTTATCGTCAACAGGCGCTGGATAAGTCGCTGATGAAAATCGCCCCGGGCGAGAAAGAGATCAGCGACCTTATCGACTATCTGTTTACCAGCCGCTACGTGACCGGCCGGTCATTCGCCGTCGACGGCGGTCGCCCTCTGCGTTAGTGGAAGCGGCTCCAGCCAACAATCAACAGCCACGCGCACAGCCCCCAGCACCCCACTGCGCCTGCCAGCGCCAACGGCAGGCGCATGATCCCGGTGAAGTACCACAGCGACAGCAGATAGATAAAATAGGGAACGATCGACCACATACCGAACACGATAGTGGTGCGCAGGGCTTCAATACCGCGCTCGCTGGCGACAATATAGTGGGCGATGAGCGCAAAGGTGGGAAACAGCGGAACAAGTCCGGCGATGGCGTAGTTTTTGGTTTTCGCCAGCACGCCAATCAGCACCACCACCAGCGCGCCCAGCAGCCCTTTGATTAACAGCCCCATGTCCTTATGCCTTAACAATGAATCAACAAGTTAGCGCAGCATAGCGGAATTAGCGCTGTTTATAAAAGAGGAATGGCGGGTAAAATAGGCGCGGTGTATGTTACTTCTTTTACTGATGTGCAATAGACATGAATAAAATCGTTTTTGTTGAGGATGACCCTGAGGTAGGGGCGCTGATCGCCGCCTATCTCGGCAAGCATGATATGGATGTGGTGGTCGAGCCTCGCGGCGACCGCGCAGAGGAAGTGATCGCGCGGGAGAAACCGGACCTCGTGCTCCTGGACATTATGCTGCCCGGCAAGGACGGAATGACGCTCTGTCGCGATCTGCGTGGGCAATGGCAAGGGCCGATTGTCCTGCTGACCTCGCTCGACAGCGATATGAACCATATCCTCTCCCTGGAGATGGGCGCCAGCGATTATATCCTGAAAACCACCCCGCCGGCGGTGCTGCTGGCGCGACTGCGTCTGCATTTGCGCCAGCATATCGCCCCGGCGGGAGCAGGCGCGCCTGCGACGCTCACCCCGCACAAGACCATCTCCTTTGGTTCACTGACCATTGACCCGGTCAACCGCCAGGTGCTGCTCGGCGGAGAAAGCGTCGCCCTGTCTACCGCCGATTTCGACCTGCTGTGGGAGCTGGCTACCCACGCCGGGCAGATTATGGACCGCGACGCCCTGCTGAAAAATTTACGCGGCGTCACCTACGACGGGATGGATCGCAGCGTCGACGTCGCCATCTCGCGCCTGCGCAAAAAACTGCTCGATAACGCCACAGAACCCTACCGGATTAAGACGGTACGCAATAAAGGCTACCTCTTCGCCCCCCACGCCTGGGACAACTGAGCGGTCCTTCTGCGGCCCTGAAAGGGGCCCGTTTACCGCCTGTTCCCCGGCGGCATGCGCATCGCATTTTCCGCCGCCTTCGCGCTGGCGGGCCGCCGCCAGTTTGTCATATTGAGTAAATAAATATGTTTCGCCGTACAGAAGCCCATCACATAACCCCTCAATATGATTGTGCTCAAGGACTTACCGTTATCAGAGTGGCATAAAGCCTGAAAACACAGGACTTTTGCATGATGAAATACGTTGTACTTTTGGCACTTACCCTCTTCACGTCACTCTCTGGCTGGGCTTTTTCCCTCGACAACGCCGATATCCGGCTCCTCTGTCCACAGCGCGGGCAAATTAAGGTGCTCCTCCACCGCTATCAACATACCCAGCAATCCTGGGGAGATCACCATTTCGAAACCGGCGGCGGATACGTGCGCCAGGGGCCGCTGCTGGTGATCCCGTTTGCTAACCTTGATCAGATGATTTACCACCAGACCACCGGCGAATTTGCTTACTGGTATGCCGAAGCAAAACAGCTGGTGCGCTGTCGACTGCTGAGCCTGGCCACCCTCTATCCGGTGGATATCCCCTACTATCGCGAGTAGCGCCCAGCGGCGCGCAGATGACACTGGACACAATCCTTGCCTAATGCAGAGGTAAGCTCGCAATAAGTGACACTGTCACATTTTTAACGACGTCGCTCCCCCCGGCTGGCTATTGTCAGGGGACATAAACCCTGCTTTGATAGCGTATCGGTTACTCCCGCGCGGGCCTCGGCTCGCCCCGGTAAACCCGAGACGTTTCCGCCTCGCCGGGCAGATGGTCCCGAGGCGCCGGCAGGTTTCTCTTTTTGACTATGCGGTAATGTAATGAAAAAGCTGTTCGTGCAGTTCTACCTTCTGCTCTTCGTCTGCTTTCTGGTGATGACCATGCTGGTGGGCCTGGTCTATAAATTTACCGCTGAACGCGCCGGCCGGCAGTCGCTTGACGATCTGATGAAAAGCTCACTGTATCTGATGCGCAGCGAGCTGCGGGAAATTCCGCCTCGCGACTGGAGCAAAACGCTGAAAGAACTGGACCTTAATCTGTCGTTCGACCTGCACATCGAGCCGATGAGCAAATTCAAATTGTCGGAAAGCTCGATGCAGCACCTGCGCGCCGGGGATATCGTCGCGCTCGACGACCAGTACACCTTTATCCAGCGCATCCCCCGCAGCCACTATGTGTTATCCGTGGGCCCGGTGCCCTATCTCTATTTTCTGCATGAAATGCGTCTCCTGGACGTAGCGCTGATGGCGTTTATCGCTATCTCGCTGGCCTTCCCGGTGTTTATCTGGATGCGTCCGCACTGGCAGGACATGCTGCGCATTGAGACCGCCGCCCAGCGCTTTGGCGAAGGCCACCTCAGCGAGCGTATTCATTTTGACAGCATGTCCAGCTTTGAGCGGCTCGGGGTGGCCTTCAACCAGATGGCCGACAACATTAACGCCCTCATTGCCAGTAAAAAGCAGCTGATTGACGGCATCGCCCATGAGCTCAGGACGCCGCTGGTGCGCCTGCGCTACCGTCTGGAGATGAGCGAAAACCTCACCGAGGCGGAATCGCAGGCGCTGAACCGCGATATCGGCCAGCTGGAGGCGCTCATAGAAGAGCTCCTGACCTACGCCCGTCTCGACCGCCCGCAGACGGAGCTCAGCCTGACCACCCCCGATTTCCCCGCCTGGATCAGCGACCACGTCGAGGATATCCAGATGGTCAACCCGCAGCGCGAAGTCGGCCTGGCGACGCTGACCCGCGGCAACTATGGCGCGCTGGATATGCGGTTGATGGAGCGGGTGCTGGATAATCTGGTGAACAACGCCCTGCGCTACAGCGGTCAGCGGGTGGCGGTCAGCCTGACCCTGCAGGGTTCCCGCGCGTCGTTGCAGGTCGACGATGACGGCCCGGGCATTGCCCCCGAGGAGCGCGAGCGGGTGTTCGAACCTTTTGTTCGTCTTGACCCCAGCCGCGATCGGGCGACCGGAGGCTGCGGCCTCGGCCTGGCCATTGTCCACAGTATCGCCCAGGCGATGGGGGGCGACGTTCGCTGCGAGGCCAGTCCACTCGGCGGCGCCCGCTTCTGCTTTAGCTGGCCGGTCTATCATCAGTTGCCCGATTTTACCTCTGCCTGAATAAAACTTGCGCAGAGGCCGCGGGCTGGGTATGCTGCAAAAATCGAATAGTATGTTGTAACTAAGGTGAAGGCGATGGCCAGCTACGACCTCGTTGAACGTCTGAATGATACCTTTCGCCAGATCGAGCTGGAGCTGCAGGCGCTGCGCCAGGCGTTAGCGACCTGCCGGCTGCTGGCGGGCCGGGTGTTTGAGCTGCCGGCGATCAGTAAGGATGCCGAGCACGACCCGCTGGCGAACATTACGGTCGTCCAGCACACCGGTGAGGCGGCGCTGGATCTCGCCCTGCGCCACTACGGCCATCTGTTTATCCAGCAGCAGTCGGAAACCCGCAGCAGCAAAGCCGCCGTCCGCCTGCCGGGCGCTATCTGTCTCCAGGTCACCGCCGCGGAACAGCAGGTGCTGCTGGCGCGCATTCAGCAGATTAACGCCCTGAAGGCCACCTTCGAGAAAATCGTCACTGTCGACGCTGGCCTGCCCCCCACCGCCCGCTTTGAGTGGGTGCATCGCCATCTGCCTGGGTTAATCACCCTCAGCGCCTATCGCACGCTAACGCCCCTCCTCGACCCGAGCACTATCCGCTTCGGCTGGGCCAATAAGCACGTGATCAAAAATCTGACCCGCGACCAGGTGTTGATGATGCTGGAAAAAAGCCTGCAATCGCCGCGGGCGGTGCCGCCCTGGACCCGCGAGCAGTGGCAGAGCAAACTGGAAAGGGAGTATCAGGATATCGCCGCCCTGCCGCAGCGGGCGCGGCTAAAAATCAAACGGCCGGTGAAAGTGCAGCCGATTGCCCGTGTCTGGTATGCCAGCGAGCAGAAACAGGTGCAGTACGCCTGCCCCAGCCCGCTGATCGCCCTGATGTCCGGCAGCCAGGGGGTCAGCGTGCCGGATATTGGCGAATTGCTCAACTACGACGCCGACAATGTGCAATACCGCTACAAACCGGAGGCGCAGGCGCTGAGATTACTGATCCCTCGTCTGCACCTCTGGCTGGCTAGCGAGTAGCCAGGCTGCCGACCATCTGTTCCGGGCGCACCCAGCTATCGAATTCGGCTTCCGTCAGGTAGCCCAGCGCCAGCGCCGAAGCCTTCAGGGTCAGCCCCTCATGGTGCGCTTTTTTGGCGATCTCCGCCGCTTTATCATAGCCGATATGGGTATTCAGCGCGGTCACCAGCATCAGCGACTCGTTGAGCAGCTGGGTGATCCGCTCACGATTCGGCTCAATCCCCACCGCACAGTGCTCGTTAAAGCTCGCCATGCCGTCCGCCAGCAGACGCACCGACTGCAGGAAGTTGTGAATGACCATCGGCCGATAGACGTTGAGCTCAAAGTTACCCGAGGCGCCGCCGATATTCACCGCCACGTCGTTACCCATCACCTGGCAGCAGACCATGGTCAGGGCCTCGCACTGCGTCGGGTTGACCTTACCGGGCATAATCGATGACCCAGGCTCGTTTTCCGGGATGGCGATTTCGCCAATCCCGCAGCGCGGCCCGGAGGCCAGCCAGCGGACATCGTTAGCGATTTTCATCAGCGAGGCCGCCAGACCTTTCAGCGCGCCGTGGGCATGGACCAGGGCATCGACAGTGGCCAGCGCTTCGAATTTATTCGGCGCGGTGACAAACGGCTGTCCGCTGAGCGAGGCCAGCTCGGCCGCCACCCGCACGGCATATTCCGGATGCGTATTCAGCCCGGTCCCCACCGCCGTCCCGCCCAGCGCCAGCTCGGCAAGGTGCGGCTGGCTGGCTTCAAGATGCTTCAGGCTATGGTCCAGCATCGCCACCCAGCCGGAGATTTCCTGGCCTAAGGTGAGCGGCGTGGCGTCCTGCAGATGGGTGCGACCGATCTTCACGATATCCCTGAAGGCCACCGCTTTTTCGTTGAGCGTGGCCCGCAGCGCCTGCAGCGACGGGAGCAATTTTTCCCGCAGGGCGACCAGCGCCGCGACGTGCATGGCGGTGGGAAACACATCGTTCGAGCTCTGGCTTTTATTGACATCGTCATTGGGGTGGATTTTTCGCGCCATCCCCCGCTCACCGCCGAGCAGTTCACTGGCGCGGTTAGCCAGCACCTCGTTCATATTCATATTGCTCTGGGTGCCGGAACCGGTCTGCCAGATAGCCAGCGGGAACTCCTGGGGATGTTTTCCGGCCAGCACTTCGTCAGCGGCGGCGACGATCGCCCCGGCTTTCTCCGCCGTCAGCAGGCCAAGATCCTGATTGACCTTCGCCGCCGCCCGCTTGGTCAGCGCGAGGGCATATATCAGTTCCCCGGGCATTTTTTCGGTCGAGATGCGGAAATGCTCCAGCGAGCGCTGGGTCTGGGCGCCCCAGAGTTTATCGGCCGGGACGTCGATGGCGCCCATCGAGTCTTTTTCACTGCGATGCGTTGTCATTACTTTCTCCTTGGATGAAAAGTGCGTCATAGCGACAAAGCTCACCTGCTTAAAAGAGTAAGTATTGGCCAGATTGATAAGTTGTTTTGGTGGTTCGTGCCGCAAAGCGGCATAAAAAAGCCGCCCCGAAGGGCGGCCCGGACGGCTGACAACGTGCCATCTTCAGCGATTGCCCGGCGGCGATGCGGTTGCGCGGGCCGACAGGGAATGGCATACCCGGTTGATAGTGCTGTTTTCGTAGGCCGGGTAAGGCGAAAGCCGCCACCCGGCAGAAGGCGCGCACGATAACGAAAACAGGTTTGTCATCGGCCAGAGCCGCCCCGAAGGGCGGCCAGGTTTATTTCACGCAGCGGGCGCACTGCGACGTCTGGATCTGCTGGAAGAAGTCGTTGCCTTTATCATCGACGAGGATAAACGCCGGGAAGTCTTCCACTTCGATTTTCCAGATCGCCTCCATCCCCAGCTCCGGATACGCCACGCACTCCAGGCTGCGGATGCTCTGCTGAGCCAGTACCGCCGCCGGGCCGCCAATGCTGCCGAGGTAGAAACCGCCGTGCTTGTGGCAGGCGTCGGTGACCTGCTGGCTGCGGTTGCCTTTCGCCAGCATGATCTTACTCGCGCCGTGAGACTGCAGCAGATCGACGTAAGAGTCCATGCGGCCTGCGGTGGTCGGGCCGAGGGAGCCGGAGGCGTAACCGTCCGGCGTCTTGGCCGGGCCGGCGTAGTAGATCGGGTGATCTTTCACGTACTGCGGCAGTTCCTCGCCATTATCGATAAGCTCTTTCAGCTTGGCGTGGGCGATGTCGCGGGCGACGATAATGGTGCCGCTCAGCGACAGACGGGTGGAGACCGGGTACTGCGACAGCAGCGCCAGGATCTCGCTCATCGGCTGGTTAAGGTTCACCTTCACCGCTTCGCCTTCGCCGGCCTGGCGCAAATGCTCAGGGATATATTTCCCCGGATTGCTCTCCAGCTTCTCGATCCAGATGCCGTCGCGGTTGATTTTGGCTTTGATGTTGCGGTCGGCGGAACAGGAGACGCCCATCCCTACCGGACAGGAGGCGCCGTGGCGCGGCAGGCGGATCACCCGGATATCGTGGGCGAAGTATTTGCCGCCGAACTGCGCGCCGAGGCCGAGGTTTTGCGCCTCCACCAGCAGCTCCTGCTCCAGCTGAATGTCGCGGAACGCCTGGCCGTGCTCATTACCTTCGGTCGGCAGACCGTCGTAATATTTGGTGGATGCCAGCTTGACGGTCTTCAGCGTCGCTTCCGCCGAGGTACCGCCGATGACAAAGGCGATGTGGTACGGCGGGCAGGCAGCGGTACCGAGGGTACGCATCTTCTCCACCAGATAGTTTTTCAGCTTCGCCGGGGTGATCAGCGCTTTGGTTTCCTGGTAGAGATAGGTTTTGTTCGCCGAGCCGCCGCCTTTGGCGATACAGAGGAATTTGTACTCATCGCCATCGGTAGCATAGAGGTCGATCTGCGCCGGCAGGTTGGTGCCGGTGTTGACCTCTTTATACATATCCAGCGGGGCGTTCTGCGAATAGCGCAGGTTGTCCTGGATGTAGGTGTTGTATACCCCCTGCGCCAGCGCGGCTTCGTCGCCGCCGCCGGTCCAGACGCGCTGGCCTTTTTTACCCATGATGATGGCGGTGCCGGTGTCCTGGCAGGTAGGTAGAATGCCTTTGGCGGCGATATCGGAGTTGCGCAGGAACTGCAGGGCGACGTATTTGTCGTTTTCGCTGGCTTCCGGGTCGTTAAGGATATCCGCTACCTGCTGCTGATGGGCCGGGCGAAGCATAAAGGAGGCGTCGTGGAAGGCATGTTGCGCCAGAAGGGTCAGCGCCTGAGGGTCAACTTTTAGCACTTCCTGGCCGGCAAATTCGGCGACGGAGACGTAATCACTGCTGAGGAGATAATACTCGGTGTCATCCTTTTTGAGGGGAAAAGGATCCTGGTAAACAAACGGTTTATTCGACATTGTACTCTCACTTACTGCTTTGGCTGATTATGTTTCAGGCAGGGACTCCATGTGCCTGTAGAAAAGCGAGTCGATCAATTTTACACAATTTTTTAACAAAAACTGAGACAGGGACGACTTTTTCTTTCAGCAGTTGCTTCTCCAGCGTTTGCTGGTTTAATAGGGCGATAAATTTTACTTTGATTGAAACAGGGATTGAGAATGCAAAAGCTGATTAACGCCGTGCAGAACTATGCATGGGGAAGCCACACCGCCTTAACTGAACTGTATGGCATCGCCAACCCGGACAACCTGCCAATGGCAGAGCTGTGGATGGGGGCGCATCCGAAGAGCAGCTCGCAGATCCTGGCGGCAGACGGCCAGCCGCGTTCGCTGCGCGAAGTGATTGACGCGGACAAAGCCGCCCTGCTCGGCGACAAAGTGGCGCAACGCTTCGGTGAATTGCCGTTCCTGTTTAAAGTGCTGTGCGCCGCGCAGCCCCTCTCCATTCAGGTCCATCCTAACAAGCAGGCCTCCGAAGAGGGTTTCGCCCGCGAGAACGCCGCCGGCATCCCCCTCTCCGCCGCCGAACGTAACTACAAAGATCCGAACCACAAGCCGGAGCTGGTCTTCGCCCTGACCCCGTTCCTGGCGATGAACGCGTTTCGCGAGTTCAGCGAGATTGTCAGCCTGCTGCAGCCGGTGGCTAACGCGCACCCGGCGATCGGCGCCTTCCTGCAGCAGCCGGACGCGGCTCGCCTGAGCCAGCTGTTTGCCAGCCTGCTGAATCTGCAGGGCGAGGAAAAAGCGCAGGCGCTGCAGGCGCTGCGCGAGGTGCTGGACCGCGAACAGGGCGAACCGTGGCAGACCATCCGCCTGATCGCCGAATTTTATCCCGACGACAGCGGCCTTTTCTCCCCGCTGCTGCTGAACGTGGTGAAGCTGAATCCGGGCGAAGCGATGTTCCTGTTTGCCGAAACGCCGCACGCGTATCTGCAGGGGGTGGCGCTGGAGGTGATGGCCAACTCGGATAACGTGCTGCGCGCCGGCCTGACGCCGAAGTACATTGATATCCCTGAGCTGGTGGCCAACGTCAAGTTCGAGGCCAAACCGGCGGGTGAGCTGCTGACCCAGCCGCAGCGGCACGGCGCGGAGCTGGACTTCCCGATCCCGGTGGAAGATTTTGCCTTCTCGCTGCACGATCTCTCCGCCGAGGCCAGCGATCTGGCCCAGGCGAGCGCGGCGATCGTTTTCTGCGTCGACGGCGAAGCCCTGCTGCGCAAAGGCGACCAGAGCCTGACCCTCAAGCCGGGCGAATCGGCCTTTGTGGCCGCCAATGAATCGCCGGTGCAGGTCAGCGGCCATGGCCGCGTGGCGCGCGTGTTCAATAAGCTCCAGTAAACGACAGACCTTTCAGGTCGCGCTTACTGATTATGACAACTCAGCCAGGCGGTCTCTCCGCCTGGCTTCATTTATGGACAAATGCTATGAAAAAATCGCTGGTCGCAGCAGGAATCATCGTGGCGCTGGGCGTGGTATGGACAGGCGGCGCCTGGTACACCGGCAAACAGCTGGAAGGCCGGATTGCCGATATGGTGCAGCAGGCTAACGCGCAGTTACGCAGCAGCGCGCCGGAGTCAGGTCTGGAGCTGAGCTATCAGGACTACCAGCGCGGGCTGTTCAGCAGCCATCTGCAGCTGGTGGTGAAGCCGATCGCCGGTCAGGCTAACGGCTGGCTGGCCGCCGGGCAGAGCGTGGTGCTTGACGAGGTGGTCGATCACGGCCCCTTCCCGCTGGCCTCGTTAAAAACCTTTAATCTGGCCCCGGCGATGGCCTCGGTCCACACCACGCTGGTGAAAAACGACGCCAGCCAGGCGCTGTTCGAAATAGCCAAAGGCAATACCCCCTTTACCGTCGATACGCGCATCGCCTACAGCGGCGACAGCCAGTCGGCGATCGTCCTCAATGCCCTCGACTACGCCAAAGGGGATGAGAAAGTCACCTTCAGCGGCGGCGAGTTCCAGCTCGACGCCGACCGCGACGGCAAAAACATCAGCCTGAAGGGCCAGGCCGGCAGCGGACAGATCGATGCTCTCAACGAATATAACCAGAAGGTGCAGCTGCGCTTCGTCAACCTGACCACCGACGGCGCCACCGAGCTGGCCAGCTTCAACGAGCGTATCGGCCAGCAAAAAATGACCCTCGATAAACTGGCCATCAGCGTCGAAGGCAAAGAGCTGGCGCTGGTTGAAGGCATGGCGCTGGACGGCGGCTCCACACTGACCAAGGACGGCAAAGGCGTGAACAGCCAGGTGAACTACACCGTCAACAGCCTGAAGCTGCAGGGTCAGGATATGGGTAGCGGCAAACTGACGCTGAAAGTGGATAACGTCGACGGTCAGGCGTGGCACCAGTTCAGCCAGCAGTACAGCGCGCAGTCTCAGGCGCTGCTGGCGAAACCAGAGCTGGCGCAGAACCCGGAGCTGTACCAGCAGGCGCTTACCGAAACCCTGTTCAATGCGCTGCCGATCCTGCTTAAGGGCAATCCGTCGGTGACTATCTCACCGCTGAGCTGGCGCAATGCCAAAGGCGAAAGCAGCCTCAACCTCTCGGTGCTGCTGAAAGATCCGGCCCAGGTGACCGCCCCGCCGCAGACCCTGGCGGACAGCCTGGATCGCGTGGTGCAGTCCCTTGACGGCAAAGTGGTGATCCCGGTGGATATGGCGACGGAGTTTATGACTAAGATCGCCGGTCTGGAAGGCTACCAGCCAGCCGACGCCGCCAAACTCGCCGATCAGCAGGTCAAAGGCCTGGCGGCGATGGGCCAGATGTTCCGCATCACCACCATGGAAGATAACGCCATCAGCAGCAGCCTGCAGTACGCGAACGGCCAGGTGACGCTGAACGGCCAGAAAATGCCGCTGGAGGATTTTGCCGCGATGTTTGGTCTCGAAGCGCCTTCGTTACCGGGCAGCGCGCCGCAGGAGGGCCAGCCGCAGCAGGATGACGCCGCGCCTCAGCAGGACGACGCCGCCCCGCAGCCGTAACTTATCGGCTCAGGAGACGGCCACCGCGCGCCGTCTCCGTCATTTTCTCGTCACCAGCCGCGGGGGCATGATCTGATTTCGCGTCTCGCCCGCGCCCTCCTCCAGCCGCCGCAGCATCGACTCCGCCAGCGTTTTTCCCATCTCGCGCGCCGGGGTGGTGACCCAGGTGAGCGGCAGGTCGTCAAGCGCGGCCTCAGGCACATCGGCGAACGCCGCCAGCGCCACCCGCTGCTCGAAGTAGCTGTCGACGCCATCTTCCCCGCTCTGCCTTCCGGCGCGCAGCAGACCGAACCACGCGCCGGTCGCCACCACGTTGTTGTAGCACAGCACCGCGGTGATGGTCGGATTTTGCCCCAGCAGCGCGGTCATCGCCTCCGCCGCCTGCTTCTGGCTCGATTCGCACTCCAGTACCCATTCGCTGTGAAACGGCAGACCGTATTTCAGCAAGGTGGCGCAATAGCCGCCGACTCGCTCGGCGCGGGTCAGCGACGAGCTCTGGCCGCCTAGCCAGGCGATCCGCTGATGGCCGCGGCGGATCAGATGCTCGGTCACCAGCTGCGCCGCCTGCATGTTGTCCGGACGGATCAGGTCGACATCGTCGAGGTAGCTGGCGCGGGAAGCGAACACCAGCGGCACACCCGCCTCCGCCGCCCGCTCGCGCAGCTCGCTCCCGCGGTCGATGGCCCCGGCGATGATCACCCCATCCACCCCCTGCGCCGCCAGCGTGTCAAACCGCTGCGCCATCTTCTCGCCGCTGCGCCCTCCCTGGGTGAGAAACACCATTTTCCCCTGCCTCTCCAGGGCATCGGTGAGGCCGGCGGTTAACTCGGCATAGAACGGTTTAGAGAGATCGCTGACGATAAGGCCAATCACCCCGCTCTGTCCGCCGCGCAGCGAGGCGGCCTGACGGTTGCGCACAAATCCCAGCTGCTCGATGGCCTGATTAACCCGCTCGCCGGTGGCGCTGGAGATACGCCCTTTCCCGCTCAGCACCAGCGAAACGGTGCTCACGGAGACGCCGGCGGCCAGCGCCACATCATTGATGGTGATCTTTTTTGCGATAGCCATAGCGTGCCGGCTGACTCCCTTGCCTGTCGATAAAACGTTTTATCATTGTGCGATCTTTATAAACCTTATTATCGCTTGAATATGTGATTTTTATCGCACTAAAAAGTGGTAAAACGTTTTATCTTGCCGTGGCGTTAGTTCTTCCCGACCACTTGAGAATCAGGAACCGCGTTATGACGGCGAAAACCGCACCAAAAATCACCTTGTGGGAATTTTTCCAGCAGCTGGGAAAAACCTTTATGCTGCCCGTGGCGTTGCTCTCGTTTTGCGGGATCATGCTGGGGATCGGCAGCTCGTTAAGCAGTCACGATGTTTTGACCCTGCTGCCGTGGCTGGATATACCGCTGCTACAGGCCATCTTTATCTGGATGAGCAAAGTCGGCTCCTTTGCCTTCAGCTTCCTGCCGGTGATGTTCTGTATCGCCATCCCGTTGGGGCTGGCGCGGGAGAACAAAGGCGTCGCCGCCTTCGCCGGTTTTGTCGGCTACGCGGTCATGAACCTGGCGGTCAACTTCTGGCTGACGGCGAAAGGCATTCTGCCCACCACCGACGCCGCTATTCTCAAGGCCAACAATATCCAGAACATCATCGGTATTCCGTCGATCGATACCGGGATCCTCGGGGCGGTTATCGCCGGGATTATCGTCTGGCTGCTGCATGAGCGCTTCCACAACATTCGCCTGCCGGACGCCCTGGCCTTCTTCGGCGGCACCCGCTTTGTGCCGATCGTCACCACCGTGGTGCTGGGTCTGGTCGGGCTGGCGATCCCGCTGGTGTGGCCGGTCTTCGCTATGGGGATCAATGCACTCGGAAAGATGATCAACAGCGCCGGCGATTTTGGGCCGATGATCTTCGGCACCGGCGAGCGACTGCTGCTGCCGTTTGGCCTGCACCACATCCTGGTGGCGCTGATCCGCTTCACGGAAGCCGGCGGTACCCTTGACGTCTGCGGTCACAGCGTCAGCGGCGCGCTGACCATCTTCCAGGCGCAGCTAAGCTGCCCGACCACCCACGGCTTCGCCGAAAGCGCCACCCGCTTCCTGTCGCAGGGTAAGATGCCGGCCTTCCTCGGCGGCCTGCCGGGCGCCGCGCTGGCGATGTACCACTGCGCCCGCCCGGAAAACCGGCATAAAATTAAAGGTCTGCTGATCTCCGGGGTGATCGCCTGCGTGGTGGGTGGCACCACCGAGCCGCTGGAGTTCCTGTTCCTGTTCGTGGCGCCGGTGCTGTATGTCATCCACGCCCTGCTGACCGGTCTCGGCTTTACCCTCATGGCGGTGCTCGGCGTCACCATCGGCAACACCGACGGCAATATCATCGACTTCGTGGTGTTTGGCATCCTGCATGGTCTGGCGACCAAGTGGTACCTGGTGCCGGTGGTGGCGGCAATCTGGTTTGCGGCCTACTATGCCATCTTCCGCTTCGCCATCACCCGCTTCAATCTGAAAACGCCGGGCCGCGATATCGACACCGCCGCCAGCGTGGAGAAAGCGGTCGCTGGCACCATTGGTAAATCCGGGTATAACGTGCCGGCGATTCTGGCGGCCCTCGGCGGCGCCGACAACATTGTCTCGCTGGATAACTGCATTACCCGTCTGCGACTGTCGGTACACGATATGAGCAAAGTGGACGCCGCCGCGCTGAAAGCCCATCGCGCCATTGGGGTGGTTCAGCTCAACCAGCATAATCTGCAGGTGGTTATTGGCCCGCAGGTGCAGTCGGTAAAAGATGAGATGGCCACGCTGATGAATACCGTTCAGGCCTGATCCCACCGGTCCCCTTCCGGCACGGAGGGGGACCCTCGCTAAGGAAGTTCCGATGTTTGATTTTTCCACCCCCATCGACCGCCACGGCACCTGGTGCACGCAGTGGGACTATGTCGCTGACCGATTTGGCGTCCCCGACCTGTTGCCGTTCACCATCTCCGATATGGATTTCGCCACCGCGCCCTGCATTCTCGACGCCGTCAGCCGGCGGCTGGCCCACGGCGTGTTCGGCTACAGCCGCTGGCAGAACGAGGCGTTTCTCGGGGCGATTGCCCACTGGTACGCCAGCCGCTTTCACAGCGTCATCGATCCGCAAACGGTGGTCTACGGACCGTCGGTTATCTATATGGTGGCGGAAACCATCCGTCAGTGGTCGCAAGAAGGCGACGGCGTCGTCGTCCATACTCCCGCCTACGATGCGTTCTATAACACCATCACCGCTAACCGCCGACAGATTGCCCCGGTGCCATTGACCCTGACGAACAATCAGTGGCACTGCGATATGGCGCGCCTGGAAGCGGCGCTGGCGGAGCCGAAGAATACCCTGCTGCTGCTGTGCAGCCCGCACAATCCAACGGGGAAAGTGTGGCGCCGCGAGGAGCTCGAGACCATGGCGGCCCTGTGCCAAAAGCATGGCGTGAGGGTGATTAGCGATGAAATTCATATGGACATGACCTGGGGCGACCACCGTCATATCCCGTGGAGCGAGGTGGCTCAGGGGCCGTGGGCGCTGTTCACCTCCGGGTCGAAGAGCTTCAATATCCCGGCCTTTACCGGAGCCTATGGCTTTATCCCGGAGGCAAACTGCCGCGACAGCTATCTGCAGGCGCTGAAAGCGCGCGACGGGCTCTCGTCGCCCTCGGTCCCGGCGCTGGTGGCTCATGTCGCCGCCTACCGCGACGGGGCGCCCTGGCTCGACGCTCTGCGCGACTACCTGCAGGAGAACCTGCGCTATGTGGCTGATACGCTCAATCGCGCCTTTCCCGCGCTGCGCTGGCAGCCGCCGGAGGCCACCTACCTGGCGTGGATCGACCTCCGCCCCCTTAACATTGACGACCGCGCGCTGCAGCAGGCGCTGATCGCCGGGCAGAAGGTGGCGATTATGCCGGGGTATACCTATGGTCCCGAAGGCAATGGCTTTCTGCGCCTCAATGTCGGCTGTCCACGCGAGAAGCTGGAGCGCGGTGTCGCAGGGCTAATAGCCGCCCTGCGCAGCCTTATCTGATGCGCCGGCAAAGTGAATTATCTGGTTGTCAAACCCTATCCTGCCTGCCAGATGGCTGGCAGGATGATCGAGGCTTTTCCCCTGGCGCAGGCAAACCCTGTAGCGGCCATGAATGACTCTCGCGCCCGGCTGATGTCGGCATTATTAAAATAATTTTGATATTTCTCAAAACTTTTTTAGGCAGGAAGCGGTATTAATTTGGCCGCTTAATCATTGCTTACACTGGTTTATTGAGGAGGAGAGCATGAAAACCTATGACCGTAATCGTAACGCTATTGCCACCGGCAGTATGGTCATGATCGCCGGTAACGGTACGACGGGCGTGATTAAAGCGATCCATGGCGAGGGGAAAACCGCCGAGCAGCTGCGTCGGGCGGACTGCGTGGAAATCGACGGCTGCGAGGGCCGCTTCTGTCCGTTAGATCTGATCCGTCTCGGTTTCCATTAATCCCTGCCGCCAGGGCAACATGAGCAGGCCACCCAGGGTGGCCTCTCTTTACCGGCCTGTTACAGGCGCTTAGCGAAAGCTCCACTGAATACTCATCACAAAGATCGCCGGGAGAATAATCCCGCCCTCGACGCCGAAATAATCGGTAAAGTTATACTGCAGACCATGATAGATATAGGGCGAAAAACCGACGCCGGTGATTTTTTTGGCGGTGCGGTAGGTGCCTGAGTCGCCGCAGTGGCTGAAAGCGTCAAAGAAAAATTCCCCGGTATAGGCATACACCCCTTTCAGCAGCCAGCCGGTGTCGTTTTTCAGCCAGTCGCGGCGCACGCCGAGGGTCAGGCAGCGATCGTCGAAGCTGTTTTTCATGGTGCCGACCAGCGCGCTGTATTTTGAATCCGCTGAAAACTTGCGCTCCACCGAGAAAAAGTTGTTGTTGAAATGCTCGTTATATTGTCCGTGGTTGCCGGTCATGTGATAAACATAGGAACCGGTATTCATCGAATAGAGATTTAATTCCCCGGCCTGCGCCGACGGCATGGCAACCAACAGCAGCCCGGATAACACAACCCATAATTTATTTAACATTCAGTAACCTACGCCACACCCGTAAAAAAAGAACCCGGCATACTATCACCGCTAAGCTAAACCAAAGGGCAATCAGATAAACCGGCGCTCGTCGCGGCAGGCAAACATGACGCTATATGCACTATAGCAGTCGCCCTCTCGCCTGGTGAGCGCCAGCGGCTATACTGCAGACACATTCATCTCATCGATTAAGGACTGCTGTGTTAGCCACTCTCCTCGTTGCGCTGGTCGCTATTATTCATCTCGCCATCCTGGTGCTGGAGATGTTTTTCTGGGAAGCGCCCGCCGGGCGCCGGGCCTTTAACCTCAGCGCCGATTTCGCCCGGGAAACCCGGGTGCTGGCGGCCAACCAGGGGTTGTATAACGGTTTCCTGGCCGCCGGCCTGGCGTGGGGGCTGTGGCTGGGGGAGTCCGGCGAGCCGGTGGTGATCTTTTTCCTCGCCTTCGTGCTGGCCGCCGGGATATTCGGCGCGCTGACCGCCAGCCGCAAAATTCTCTATATTCAGGCGCTGCCCGCGCTGCTGGCGCTGCTGGCGGTGCTGACGCAAGGGTAGGGCCTTGATCTAAAACAGAGAAAACAGGCGGTAAGGCGGATACTATGTGCCCCCTTCGGTCGGTCATCGACCTTTAATACCTTCTGAGTTCAGAGGCATTTTTATGACATGGCAATCCTTCAAACAGGCCTGGCTTATCCGGTTCTGGTCCCCCGTCCCGGCGGTCATCGCCGCGGGCATTCTCTCTACCTACTATTTTGGCATCACCGGCACCTTCTGGGCGGTGACCGGCGAATTTACCCGCTGGGGTGGCCAGCTGCTGCAGCTGCTGGGGGTCCACAGCGAACAGTGGGGCTATTATCAGCTGATCCATCTCGACGGGACGCCGCTGACCCGCATCGACGGCAGGATGATCATCGGCATGTTCGGCGGCTGCCTGGCGGCGGCGCTGTGGGCCAATAACGTCAAATTGCGCTTGCCACGCAGCCGGATCCGCATTGTGCAAGCCGTAGCCGGGGGTATCATCGCCGGGTTCGGCGCGCGGCTGGCGATGGGCTGCAACCTGGCGGCCTTTTTCACCGGCATTCCGCAGTTCTCCCTGCACGCCTGGCTGTTTGCCATCGCCACCGCCATCGGCTCCTGGTTTGGCGCTCGCTTCACCCTGCTGCCTCTTTTTCGCATACCGGTAAAAATGCAAAAGGTATCCGCTGCTTCGCCGTTAACCCAAAAACCGCAGCAGGCGCGCCGCCGTTTCCGCCTGGGCATGGTGATCTTTTTCGCCATGATCGGCTGGGGCCTGCTCACCGCCGCAGACCACCCTGCGCTCGGCCTGGCGATGCTGTTCGGCATCGGCTTCGGTCTGCTTATCGAGCGCGCGCAGATCTGCTTCACCTCCGCCTTTCGCGATATGTGGATCACCGGCCGGACGGTGATGGCGAAGGCGATAATCTTCGGCATGGCGGCGAGCGCCATCGGCATCTTCAGCTATGTGCAACTGGGGATGGCGCCGAAAATCATGTGGGCCGGTCCCAACGCGGCGATTGGCGGGCTGCTGTTTGGCTTTGGCATCGTGCTGGCCGGCGGCTGTGAAACCGGCTGGATGTACCGGGCGGTGGAAGGCCAGGTTCACTACTGGTGGGTGGGGCTGGGCAACGTTATCGGCTCCACGCTGCTCGCCTGGTGCTGGGACGATATCGCCGCCCCGCTCGCCACCCACTGGCAAAAGGTCAACCTGCTGAACGCTTTTGGTCCCTTCGGCGGACTGCTGGCGACCTATCTGCTGCTGCTGATCGCCCTGCTGCTGGTGATCGCCTGGGAGAGACATTTTTTCCGCCGCCAGTCGGCAGCGGTCCGGACCGCGAAGGAGAGCGCATGAAAAACATCATCCCTGATTATCGCCTGGACATGGTCGGTGAGCCCTGCCCCTATCCGGCGGTCGCCACCCTGGAGGCGATGCCCTCCCTGCAAAAAGGCGAGATCCTCGAAGTGATTAGCGACTGTCCGCAGTCGATTAATAACATTCCGCTTGATGCCCGGAACCATGGCTATACGGTGCTGGATATTCAGCAGGATGGCCCGACCATTCGCTATCTGATCCAGAAGTAACCCCGTTTCCCCGCCGGCGACCTTCATCGCCGGCATGGGTTTCCCCGTCTCCCGTCACGCCATTTCCTCAACACCAGAGAGGCCGCGCAGGCAAACGATTGCAATACATTGTAACACTTGAAACGATGTTCCAGTTATCCAATAACCATTAATATAACGCGGCTATATTATTAAAATACGAATAAGTAACTTCATGAATGGTTTCTGCCGCTACCGGCCAAAGCCGCACACCGCAACACAATAAGGATAGAAATGGAACTGCTGGCCAGGCTGGGTCATTTTTTTGAGCAAGTGCGTTCAGATGCCGATTTTGCCACCTTCGCCAGTGAACTGCGTCGGCATCAGGTCTCGAGTTATATCTACTTTATCTCTACCGGCAATATGAATTTTGTGATGGCCAACGACGAGGTGATCACGATAAAAAGCGCCCGCGGCCTGCTGCGCGTGCGCAGCGCCCCCAGCCATCGACTGACCTCGGCCGCGGTCATCCGCCATTTTGCCGGCGCCATCAACTTTGAACAGTACTGCAGGGATCTCGCCAGCGCCGGGGTGTTTAAGTGGAGCGTCGACCTGGACGAGGAGACTCGCCACTACTGGTCAAAGGAAAACAGGCTGCTGTACAAAGAGAGCCTGATTCCCCCCTGAGCGGGTCCCAGGGGGAAGCCTGGCCTGAGGGGCCAGTCCTTAATCGCGGGTCTGCACCCAGAAGGCGTGGATCAGGCCTGGAATATAGCCCAGCAGGGTCAGAATAATGTTGAGAATAAACGCCCAGCCGAAACCTTTCCCCAGCAGTACTCCCAGCGGCGGCAGAATGATAGTTAAAACGATTCTCCAGAATCCCATAAGCTCTCCCTTCATCTAACGGCAATATTTTACTAAGTTATTCAATAGTTAAGCATAGACGCTTTTCACCGCTTCGCCAGCAGGCGGCACCCTCATCTCCGGTAACAAAAATTATTCCCTGCCGTCACGGATAAAAAAGCCCGCCAAAACATCCACTTTTCTGGCTCATGCTGCGGGCCCGGCAGCGAACCGCACAGATTGTCAGTTGACCTGGCTGCGAGTCAGGACTAAGCCTGGAGGAGTTTTATCACATCGAGTCGTTTTACCAACCGGAGAATATCCATGAGTAAACTTGGGATTAATGGATTTGGTCGTATCGGACGTCTGGTGTTACGCCGTTTATTAGAAGTCGACAGCAGCCTCGAGGTGGTGGCTATCAACGACCTCACCTCGCCAAAAGTACTGGCCTACTTGCTAAAGCATGATTCAAACTACGGCCCCTTCCCGTGGAGCGTCGACTTCACGGAAGATGCGCTGATCGTCAACGGTAAGACCATCACCGTGTATGCCGAAAAAGAGGCGCAGCATATTCCGTGGCAGGCGGCGGGCGCGGAAGTGATTGTGGAGTGTACCGGGTTCTACACCTCGGCAGAGAAATCGCAGGCCCATCTCCAGGCCGGCGCGCGCAAGGTGCTGATTTCCGCCCCCGCCGGCGAGATGAAAACTATCGTCTATAACGTCAACGATGACACCCTGACGCCGGATGACACCATCATCTCCGTCGCCTCCTGCACCACCAACTGCCTGGCGCCGATGGCCAAAGTCCTGCAGGATGCCTTCGGCATCACCGTTGGCACCATGACCACTATCCACGCCTATACCGGCACCCAGTCGCTGGTGGACGGGCCGCGCGGTAAAGATTTGCGCGCCTCCAGGGCGGCGGCGGAAAACGTCATCCCGCACACTACCGGCGCGGCCAAAGCTATCGGCCTGGTGATCCCCGCCCTGAGCGGGAAGCTGAAAGGCCATGCCCAGCGCGTACCGACCAAAACCGGCTCAGTGACGGAGCTGGTGTCGGTGCTGGAGAAAAAAGTGACTGCGGATGAGGTCAATCAGGCGATGAAGCAGGCGGCAGAGGGCAATGAATCCTTTGGCTACACCGAAGAAGAGATTGTCTCTTCCGATATCATCGGCAGCCATTTCGGTTCAATCTACGATGCCACCCAGCTGGAGATTGTGGAGGCCGGCGGCGTACAGCTGGTGAAAACCGTCGCCTGGTACGATAACGAATACGGCTTTGTCACCCAGCTGATCCGCGTGCTGGAGAAATTTGCCCGCTAAGTGAACGGCGGACAGCCTGCGCTGCCCGCCGATTCTGCATTGAGCGCCTCAGGCCTGCAGATAGACCACCTGAGTCTGCAGGTACTCATTCAGGCCATGGCGGCCATCTGCGCCGCCGATCCCCGATTTACGCCAGCCGGCGTGGAATCCCTGCATCGCCTCAAAGTTCTCGCGGTTGATATAGGTTTCGCCGAATTTCAGCCCCTTAATCGCCTTCATCGCCACATTAAGATCGCGGGTATAGATCGAGGAGGTCAGGCCATAATCGCTGTCATTGGCCATCGCCAGCGCTTCATCAAGCGTCGAAAACGCCACCACCGGCAGCACCGGCCCGAAGGTTTCCTCATGGATAATATCCATCTCCTGACGCACATCCAGCAGCAGGGTCGGCGGATAAAAATAGCCTTTCCCCTCCTGCGGCTGACCGCCCAGCGCGACACGTGCCCCCTGCGCCACCGCCTTTGCCACTTTGCGCGCCACCTGATCCCGCGCGGCGGCGTTAATCAGCGGCCCCATGGCGATGTCATCGCGCGCCGCCGGGTCGCCAAACTGCACAGCCTTCATCGCCTCGCCGAGGCGGTTGACGAAGCGATCGTAAATCCCCTGCTGAACATAGACCCGCTCGACGCAGTTGCACACCTGCCCGGTATTGATCACCCGCGAGTCCACCACCGCCTTCACCGCCAGCTCCAGATCCGCATCGTCCATGACGATGGCCGGCGCTTTGCCGCCGAGCTCGAGGCACACTTTGGTGATATTTTTCGCCGCGGCGGCCATGATTTTCTCCCCCGCCGCTACGCTGCCGGTCATGCTGACCATCGCCACCTTCGGATTGCCGGCCAGCTCCTGGCCGACGGTTTCCCCACGGCCGAGCACCAGGTTAAAGACCCCTTTCGGCAGCCCAACCTGGTGGACGATCTCGGCGAAAGCGATGGCGTTGTTGGGCGTGAATTCGCTGGGCTTAATGACGATAGTGTTGCCGGTGATCAGCGCCGGCGCCAGCTTGCGGGCGATAAGAAAGAACGGGAAGTTCCACGGCAGGATCCCGGTGGTCACCCCCAGCGCGCGTTTGAAGACGAGTATATTCTCCCCGGGACGGTCGCTCTGCACGATCTCCCCTTCATACCGCCGCGCCCATTCGGCCATGTAGTCGAGATAGTCGGCGGTAAACGCAACCTCCACCGCCGCCAGCTGCTGGATCTTGCCCCCTTCAGCGACGATCAGCCCGGCGATGTCGTCGGCACGCTGACGAATGCCGGCGGCAATTTTGCGCAGCCAGCCCGCGCGCTCAATGGCCGGCAGCGCCTCCCAGGCCGGCTGGGCGCGCTCTGCGGCGTCAATCGCCAGCCGCGCCTCTTCCGCGGTCCCGTCCGGGATCCGCGACAGCAGCGCTTCAGTCGCCGGGTTAAGCACGTCGATCCAGCCGTCGCCGCGACCGGTAACGAACTGGCCATCAATATACATTGGGTGTTGAACGGGTGCTGTCATGGCTGCTCCTGTGGTGCATTTGTATTTAACAAGTGATTTTTTTGTTAAATATCGGGCGGATAAGCCGTGGCTTCGCAGCACGTTGGCGCATTTCTGTGAGCTGATTCATAAAACCGGGCCAAAAATGCCCGGTTGAGGTTACATTTCAATAACACAAATTGCCCGTTTGCGATAAATCTGCCGCAAACGGGCATTTTTCAGCCGAGGAGGCGGGCCTGCAGCGCCCCGGCAAGCCGGTCATCCTCCCGCAGCTGTCGCCAGGCGTCGAGGATCGCCGGCGGGAAGGTCACGTGGCTGATAAAGTCTTTCCCCCGCGGACCGTACCCTTCAGGGGAATCCTGCAGGCGCGGCAGCTCGCCCAGCAGCAGCGCGAGGTAGCGGGTCACCGGCCACAGCCCCGCCCCGCCGCCCGCGAACCCCAGCTGGCCGTCGGTCTGCTCCAGCACCGGCGAGCAGCCGGGAAAGCTCAGCCACTGCGGCGGCGTCGTCGCCCCCTGCCAGACGCGGGCGAAGGTGGCCATCGTCCGCCGCTGCATGGTGGGGTCCTGAATGACGATCCCGCGGCGATGGGGGATCCCCCGGCTCTCCAGCATCGTGCGGGTAAAGCGCGCGTTTTCCCCGCAGTTGGTCGACCGATCCTCCACCACCAGCCGCTGGCGAGGAATGTGCCAGAAGTCATGCGCAATATCCGCCAGAATATGCGCTTCCGGGCGGCCCTCCACCGCGAGCGAACGGTAGCGGGGATCCTCGCGCACCGCCTCATACAGAAAACCGGTGGAGTGTCCTATGCCGCCGCTGATCAGCAGCGGAACCTCCTGCTCCGCCGCCAACCGGCAGGCGGCGTCGATGGTGGGGATCACGGCATTGCCAGCCAGCACCACCACATCCACTGCCGGCGGCGCGGTCAGCGTCGCCAGATCGTTCTGCGCCAGCCAGCCGCCAGTCAGGTTTGCCGCCGCCAGCGTCGTCGCCGACAGCGGGGGAAATTGTTCTGCCATTCTGATCTCCTTAATCACCTCTCAGCCGCGCAGAGAGGATAGTCCGGCCATCATAAACGCCGCCTGCCGGGGCGCAAAGCGACGTTGATTTGTAACCATTTAGAAATAACAAGAAACATCTAAAAACACACAGGTTGCACCTGAATAACTGACCATGAAAATAACAAAAAACAGCAAAAACAGGTGGAAAATAAAAATTTACCTCGCGGTTACACCAGACAAAAGCGCGTTTTCTCGCCCGCGTTGCCGAGGGATAACTTGCCAATTGTAACCATCAACTCTAAGTTGCTTAACAATTACACAACCTTTTTCACATCAGGTTGCACCCTGCACGCACAGAGTGACACCTGACCTTTTACCGTGGCGGGAGAACGTTTCGTAATGAGCAATCCAGAAAGCAACACTGCATCCATTCTGCAGAAAAACAAGAAGGTCCTGATCGCGAGCCTGACCGGCAGCGCCATCGAATGGTTTGATTATTTTCTCTATGGCACCGCCGCCGCGCTGGTGTTTAACAAAATCTTCTTTCCGATGGTCGACCCGGTCATCGGCCTGATCCTCTCCTGGCTCTCCTTTTCGCTCACCTTTTTTATCCGCCCCATCGGCGGGGTCATTTTCGCCCACATCGGCGATCGCATCGGTCGCAAGAAGACGCTGGTGCTGACCCTGTCGCTGATGGGCAGCGCCACGGTGGCCATTGGCCTGCTGCCCACCTACGAAATGGTGGGCCTGTGGGCGCCCGCCCTGCTGATTACCCTGCGCATTATTCAGGGCATGGGTATCGGCGGCGAATGGGGCGGCGCGCTGCTGCTGGCCTACGAATACGCCCCGGAAAAGCGGAAAGGCTTTTTCGGCAGTATTCCTCAGGCCGGCGTGACTATCGGCATGCTGATGGCGACCTTTATCGTCTCGCTGATGACCCTGTTCGATGAGGCGCAGTTTCTTGCCTGGGGCTGGCGCATTCCGTTCCTGCTCAGCTCCGTCCTCGTTTTCCTCGGCCTGTGGATCCGCAAAGATATCGACGAAACGCCCGCCTTTAAGCAGGTGAAACAGTCTGGCCAGGTGGCGAAGGCTCCGCTGCGCGTGACGCTCAAACACCACTGGCGGGAGGTGCTGATCGCCGCGGGTCTGAAAGTGGTGGAGACCGCCCCCTTCTATATCTTCTCTACCTTTGTGGTCAGCTACGCCACTACCACCCTGAGCTATCAGAAGTCGCAGGCGCTGGAATCCGTCACCCTCGGCGCGCTGGTGGCCACCGTGATGATCCCGCTGATGGGGCTGCTGTCCGACAAGGTGGGCCGGCAAAAGATGTACACCCTGAGCGTGGTGCTGCTGGGGCTGTTTATCGTTCCGTGGTTCCTGCTGCTCGACACCGGCACCAGCTGGGGCATTATGCTGGCGACGATCGTTGCCTTCGGCATCCTGTGGGCGCCGGTGACCGCGGTGCTGGGTACCCTGTGCTCAGAGATTTTCAGCGCCAATGTGCGCTACACCGGGATCACCCTGGGTTACCAGCTGGGTGCCGCGCTGGCCGGGGGCACCGCGCCGCTTATCGCCACCGGTCTGCTGGCGAAATACGATGGTGACTGGCGACCGGTGGCCATCTACCTGGGCGTTACGGTGGCGATTTCGCTGCTGGCGATATTCTGCGCCAGCCGGATGAAATCCGTCCCAGGCGCGGCGCGCCCCCGGGCGGAAAGCGCCTAACCGCAGCCGGTCCGGGTCGACCATCCTGCCCGGCGGCGCTGCGCTTGCGCGGGCCTACGGGGAGATCGCGCCACGTGGGAAACCGCTCATCCCAGGCTCAGTAAGACAGTAGGCCCGGTAAGGCGCCAGCCGCCACCGGGCAGTAAAGCTGCTGCGAAGCCGACTATCCCGCCCGGCGGCGCTGCGCTTGCGCGGGCCTACAGGGGGGATCACGCCGCGGGGGAAACCGCTCATCCCAGGCTCAGTAAGACAGTAGGCCCGGTAAGGCGCCAGCC